>DASXLW010000185.1:0-1849 GCA_036496025.1 Streptosporangiaceae bacterium | reverse complement strand
GACGCCTCCCAGTACCCCGCGATCCCGCTGCGCAGGCCGTGCTGCTCCAGCCAGACGGTCACCGCCGCGTTGTCCGGCGGCGCTTGCCGGCCCGCCGCGGAGAAACCCAGCATGACCGCGTAGCAGGCCAGTCCGGCCGCCAGGGCCGGGACAAGCCTGGCCCGCAGCAGCGGGCCGCCGAGCAGCCGCCCGGCGAGCGCGGCGCCCAGCGAGAGGACCGGGCCTATCTCGTGCGCCTGGTCGACGTTCTTGATCTGGTAGAAGAGGAAGTACGCGGCGATGTTGGCCACGATCGCGACCACCAGCACGTCGGCGACCAGGTCGGCCCCGGCGGACGGTCCTCGCCAGCCGAGCGTGCGGACCAGCCGCCAGGCGCCCAGCGCCACGGCCGCCAGCACCAGGACGGCCCCGGCGAGGTGGATGATGGCGAAGGCCTCGTTCAGCGCGCCCCGCGCGCCCGCGACGTCGGCGCCGAACAGGGACAGGACGCTGCGGATCGTCATCGGGACGTTCTTCGGCAGCACCGACGGCGGCACGAGCGCCGCGGGGTTCTTGCTGACGGTGAACCCGCCGAGCGCGACGAGGAAGCGGTTCATCGCGTCCGCGGCGGGCACCGCGAGGGCAGCGGCGCAGGCCAGCGCGATCTCGTACCAGAGCACCCGCCGGTGGACCAGCGCCAGGATGGCGCGCGCCAGGCACACCACGACCACCGGCAGCACTCCGACGACCAGGATCAGCGGGTCGCCGACCAGCGCCCAGGCGAGCAGTACGCCGGCCGCGACCGCGGTGTACCAGCGTCGCGGCGCCAGGTCGATCAGCAGCAGGAGCAGCAGCACCGGCACTCCGGTACCGGTGTGATTCGGGGTCAGCAGCACTGTCCAGGCGGTCTCGCCGGGCACCGGCGCGAGCATGACGCCGGCGGCCAGCAGCGCACGGACCGTCCCCTCGGCGCCCCGGGACCTGCCGCGGGCCACCAGCGCCGCGAGCACCACGAGCAGCGTGTAGGTCAGCGCGACGGCGATGTGCGCCACCTCGGGGCGGAGCCCGGTCACCAGCTCCACGAGGATGAACTCGGGAAGCTCCGTGGTGTAGAAGGTGACGTCCGCCATCCACCAGCCGTGCAGCAGCGGGTTGCCGTGCAGCATCTGCCAGGCTTGCAGCGCGGTGTTCGCGGCGTCACCCTTGACCGGCTGCGTGCCGGCCAGCCGCAGGCAGGCGAAGAATAGTGCCACGGCCCCCGCCGTGTACACGGCGGGCCAGCCCCAGCGGCCGGGCAGCGGCCAGCGCGTGCTCGCGGCACGACCCTGCCGGGGTCCGGCAGCGGCGGTCGTGGTGGCTCGCATGGCACTCCTCGGTAGTGCGCTCGGCGCCGGTTCCCGGTACAAACGATAGAGGCTACAAGGCCGCGCGACGGCGGCGGGTAATTGCCTGGCCCGAAATGCGGGTCTTTGCAGGAAATTAACTATTTGCCGAGGATGCGGACTGTTCTGGCTTTGTCCTGATGGGGCGGGTTAATGGCCGGGAATCGCCACGAGACCGTTACGGATGACGATTTTTGAATTTCACCCGCCGACGGAAGCCAGCAGGTCAGCGCGGGCCTGGTCGACCGCCGTCAGCAGGGCGCCGCGCAGCACCGGTTCGCTGGCGACCGCGGTGGGGACCACGCGCGGGCGCACCGGGCAGATCGCGGCGACCGCCGCCGCCACCCGGCTGGCGAGCGCCGGGCCGCCGGCCAGCCCGACCTCGCCGCCGAGCACCACCAGGCCGGGGTCGATGACCGTGCACACCGCGACCGCGCCGAGGGCCACCCGGCGGGCGAGCTCGCCGAGGAACTCGTGCGCCCGGTCCG
>DASXLW010000184.1:0-2164 GCA_036496025.1 Streptosporangiaceae bacterium | reverse complement strand
CTGACCTGCACGACGAGCAGCGCGGTGAGCGGCGCCAGGATGGGCTGGGCGGCTCCGGGCAGCGGCAGCGGCAGCGCGACCAGGTAGGCGAAGACGGCGGTCACGGACAGCCGGGCGATGGTCTCCGCGGTCGACTGAGTTCGGTGCCGGACCAGGGTCAGCGTCTCGGGCGCGCGCTGCGCGACCACCCGCGCGGTGGCACCGATCGGGATGACCTTGCGGTGGGTGAATCTGGGCATGGCGAATGCCCCAGCCTGCCGGACTCCGGCCCGGCTGACATCCCCCGTCCGGCTAGGCCGGTGCCACGCCCAGCAGGGGAACTAGCTGATCTGATGATGTGCGGCCCGCCGTCCCCCGGCGACCATGGGGACATGCGCAGCGGAAGCGAAATGGCGAGCACGCCGACGTCGACGGTGACCGACCCGCACCTGAGCATGATCCGGCGGGTATACCCGCGGACACCGAACGGGTGCGAGGAATGCCTCGTACTCGGGACGGAATGGGTGCACTTGCGGCTGTGCCTGACCTGCGGGCACGTGGGCTGCTGCGACTCTTCTCCGCTCCGGCACGCCCGCGCGCACGCCCACTCGGCCGGCCACCCGATCGTGCGGTCGTTCGAACCAGGCGAGAGCTGGCGCTGGTGCTATGTCGACGAACAGTACGTCTGAGCCCCGGGAGCTGACGGAGACCCCGGACCTGAACGGGGCCTACCCCCGGCTGGACGAGGCCGGGATCGCGGCGCTCGCCCCGCTGGGCCGGCGCCGCCGGGTGCGGCCGGAGGAGGTCCTGTTCCGGGAGGGGGACAGGGACTGCCAGTTCTTCGTGGTGCTAGCCGGGATGGTGGCGTCAGTCGAGGGCTACGGGACCGCCGAGGAGCGCGTCATCAGCGTGCACGGCCGCGGCCGCTTCCTCGGCGAGCTCAGCCTGCTGACCGGGGAGGGCTCCTACTACACCGCCGCCGCGGCGGAGGAGGGCGAGGTCCTCGCCGTGCCCGCCGGCCGGCTCAGGGAACTCGTCGCCTGCGACCAGGGCATCGGCGACCTCATCCTGCGGGCATACCTGATCCGCCGGTCGATCCTGATCGGGCTCGGGGCCGGGCTCCGGATCATCGGCTCCCGGTACTCCCCGGACGCCCGCCGGGTCCGCGACTTCGCGGCCCGCAACCGGCTGCCGTACCGGTGGCTGGATCTGGACGGCGATCCCGCCGCCGAGGCGCTGCTCGCGCGGTTCGGCGTGGCACCGCAGGACACCCCGATCGTGATCCTGCACGGGCGGATGCTGCGCAATCCCGGCAACGCCGAGCTGGCCGCGGCGGCCGGGCTGCCGGCCCCCACCGCCGCACCGGCCCGCTGTGACCTGCTCGTGGTCGGGTCCGGCCCGGGCGGGATGTCCGCCGCGGTGTACGGCGCGTCGGAGGGCCTGCGCACCATGGTGCTGGAATGCACGGCCACCGGCGGCCAGGCCGGCACGTCGTCGCGGATCGAGAACTACCTCGGCTTCCCGTCCGGGATATCAGGGGCCGAACTGGCCGAACGGGCCATGCTGCAGGCCCGCAAGTTCGGCGCCGAGTTCGTGGTACCCGCGAAGGCCGCGTCGATCGAGAAGGACGGCGCCCAGTACCTGGTCCGGCTGATCGATGGGTCCCCGGTGACGGCCACGTCGGTGGTCATCGCCACCGGAGCCAAGTACCGCAGGCTGGACGTGCCGCGGCTGGACCAGTTCGAGAAGACGAGCGTCTACTACGCGGCCTCGCAGGCGGAGGCGCTGCTGTGCGCCGGTGACCCGGTGGCCATCGTCGGCGGCGGCAATTCGGCCGGGCAGGCGGCGGTCTTTCTGTCCCGGCACGCGGCCCAGGTCACCCTCATCGCGCGCGAGCACGACCTGACCGAGTACATGTCGCGGTACCTCATCGATCAGCTCGACCGGATCCCGGGCGTGCGGGTCATGCTCGGCACCGAGGTACGGGAGCTGCTCGGCGACCAGGCCCTGGAGGCGGTGGCCGTGGCGGACGGCCAGACCGGCGCGCGGAGCGTGCTGCCGGCCCGCGCGCTGTTCGTCTTCATCGGCGTCAGGCCCTGCACCGGCTGGCTCGGCGGCCTGGTCGACCTGGACGACGACGGCTTCGTCCGGACCGGCCAGGACACGGGGCGCTCCGCGCTGGAGA
>DASXLW010000183.1:0-39001 GCA_036496025.1 Streptosporangiaceae bacterium | reverse complement strand
GGGCAGCGGTGCTGCGGGGCGGCCGCGGGGCCATGCTCAGCCATCAGAGCGCGGCGGAGTTGGCTCATCTCATCGACCGGCCCAGGGGCCCGCTGCACCTCACCGTGCCGGCCGGACGACGGATCCGGCCCGTCCCCGGGCGCGGGGCAGGCTGCGCTGGCGCGAGCTGCTCGCTCCCGTGCTGGCTGATCCGGATGGCGGCCTGCACAGCGTGCTGGAGTTCCGCTACTTCCGGGATGTGGAGCGGGCGCACTGCCTGCCCCGGGCCTGCCGCCAGGTGCGCGTGATCCGCGGCCGACGCACCGAGTACCGGGATGCCTTCTACCCGCGATGCCAGGTGATGGTCGAGCTCGATGGGCGACTAGCCCATCGCGACGATGCGCGCTGGCGGGACATCCGGAGGGACAACGCCGCGGCGGCGGATGGTGGCGTGACGCTGCGGTACGGCTGGTCCGACGTGACCGCGTACCCGTGCCGCACGGCGGGCGAGCTGGCGCGGGTGCTGGTGCGGCGCGGCTGGGTCGGACGGCCCAAGCTGTGCTCGGCGGACTGCTCGGTGGTGTCCGGCTGGCTGTAGTCGTGGCCGCAGAGCGTCGGTAGCGCTATGGCAGTCCCAACGCTCCGCGTTGACGGGTGCAGGCAGGCGGCGTCACCCGGCGAGGCGCGGGCGGCGTCACCCGGGGGGGCGCGGGCGGCGTTACCCGGGCGGGGCGGGGGCGGCGTCTTGGCCGGGGATGACGTCGATGCCTGCCTCGCGGCGCTGGGCGGGGGTGATGGGCGTGGGGGCGCCGGTGAGCGGGTCCAGGCCAGAGGCGGCCTTGGGGAACGCGATCACGTCGCGGATGGTGTCCTTGCCGGCCAGCAGGGCTACCACCCGGTCCCAGCCGAACGCGATGCCGCCGTGCGGCGGCGGTCCGTATTTGAACGCTTCCAGCAAGAAGCCGAACTGCGCCGCCGCCTCCTCGGCCGACAGCCCGATCACGTCGAACACCTTGCGCTGCATATCAGCCCGGTAGATACGGATCGACCCGCCGCCGATCTCGTTGCCGTTGCACACGATGTCGTACGCATCGGCCAGTGCGCTCTCCGGGGAGTCGGCGAACTTGTCCGCCCACTCGGGCAGCGGCGCGGTGAACGGGTGGTGCACGGCCGTCCAGCCGCCGCTGCCGTCATCCTCGAACATGGGCGCGTCCACCACCCAGGTGAACGCCCACGCCGACCGGTCGATCAGGTCGCAGCGGCGGGCGATCTCCAGCCTGGCCGCGCCCAGCAGCGACCGGGCGGCCTCGGGGGGGCCCGCGGCGAAGAACACGCAGTCCCCCGGGGCCGTGCCTGTCGCCGACGGCAGCCCCGATCGCTCGGCCTCGGACAGGTGCCGGGCGACCGGGCCGGACGACGAGACGTTGCCCTCGGCGTCGATGAGCACGTAGGCCAGGCCCCGCGCGCCGCGCGAGCGGGCCCAGTCCTGCCAGCCGTCAAGCTCGCGCCGGCTCTGGCCGGCCCCTCCGGGCATCACGACCGCTCCCACGTACGGGGCCTGGAACACCCCGAAGCCGGTCTCGGCGAAGAACTCGGTCAGGTCGACCAACTCGCAGCCGAACCGCAGGTCCGGCTTGTCCGACCCGAACCGCCGCATCGCCTCGGCGTAGGTCAGCTGCGGGATCGGCCTCGGCACCTGGTAGCCGGCGATCTCCGCCCACAGCCGTCCGACCAGTTCCTCAGCGAGCTCGATCACGTCTTCCCGGCTGACGAAGCTCATCTCGATGTCGATCTGGGTGAACTCCGGCTGCCGGTCGGCCCGGAAGTCCTCGTCCCTGAAGCACCGCGCGAGCTGGTAGTAGCGCTCGATCCCGCCCACCATGAGCAGTTGCTTGAACAGCTGGGGCGACTGCGGCAGCGCGTACCAGTGGCCCGGCCGCAGCCGCGCCGGGACCAGGAAGTCCCGCGCCCCCTCCGGCGTGGACTTGGTCAGGTCCGGCGTCTCCACCTGGACGAAGCCGGCCGCGCGCATCACCTCGGAGGTCAGGTACGCCGCCCGGGACCGGATCCGGAGCGCCTCGGCCATCTCGGCGCGCCTGATGTCCAGGTAGCGGTAGCGCAGCCGCACGTCCTCGTTCAGGTCCGCGGCGCCCTCAATCGGGAACGGCAGCGGCGCGCTCTCACTGAGCACTTCCACGTCGGTGGCACTGACCTCGATATCGCCGGTGGGCAGCTCGGGGTTCTCATTGCCCGCGGGCCTGCGCCGCACCTCGCCGGCCACCCGCACGCAGTACTCGGCCCGCAGATCGTGCGCCAGGTCTTCCTCCCTCAGCACGACCTGGGCCACCCCGCTCGCGTCCCGCAGGTCGATGAAGACCACCCCGCCGTGGTCGCGGCGGCGCGCCACCCAGCCGGCCAGCGTGACCTGCTGGCCGGCGTCCGACGCGCGCAGTCCCCCTGCTTCGCGGGTTCGGATCATGCGAACTCAGCCCTTCTCGGCCGCCGTGTCGCCCTGGGTGGGGCGCTCGGCCAGCGGTGCCAGGAACGGATTGGATGCGCGTTCGGCGCCGATCGTAGTCGCCGGCCCGTGCCCGGATAGCACCACGGTCTCGTCCGGCAGCGGCAAGCACACCCGGGCCAGGCTGTCCAGGATCGCCGGGTAGTCCCCGCCGGGCAGGTCGGTGCGGCCGATCGAGCCCGCGAACAGCAGGTCGCCGGAGAACAGGACCGGCTCGCCGTCAGCCCGGGCGGCGGCCGCCAGGTCCCCGCCGGCCGCCCCGGGCCCGGCCGGGCCAATGGCGGGCAGCCGGAACGTGACCGAGCCCGGCGTGTGTCCGGGCGCGTGGTCCACGATGAACTCCAGGCCGGCCAGCGACAGCGTGGCCCCGTCGGCGAGCTCGGCGACGTCATCGGGCTCGGTGAACGTCAGGCCGCCGAGCAGCTGCTCGGCCACGCCGGCCGGGAAGCCGCGGGCCGGGTCGCTGAGCAGCGCCCGGTCCGCCGGGTGAATGTAGGCCGGGATGTTCTTCGCGCCGCAGACCGGCACGACGGACCAGATGTGGTCGATGTGCCCGTGCGTGAGCAGCACCGCAACAGGGCGCAGCCGGTGCCGGGCCAGGATGTCCTCGATTCCCGCCTCGGCGTCCTGCCCCGGGTCGATGATCAAGCATTCCTCGCCCGCACCGGGCGAGACCACAAAGCAGTTTGTCCCGAACGCTCCTGCGGGGAACCCGGCGACGAACACGGTCGTCCTCTCTGGTGGAACGCCCGCCGGGCCCCGCGCGGGTTCGCCGCGGCAGGCGCAGCGCGGCAGTGATGGCGCCGCGCGCCCGGCCGTTTCGCTGCCAGGTTACCGAACAGGTAACGAACGCGGCGCAACCGTCATGGCCCAGGTACGATTCGCGAAGTTTCATCGATCGCGCAGAATGAACAGGACACCGAGCAGGAAGGCAGCACGGGTGTCGGGCAGCAAGGAACGCCAGCGCAAGCTGGCTCGCGAGCGGTTCGAGCGTCAGCAGCAGCGCCGCGTGGAGCGTCATCACAAGATCCGGCAGCGAACCGCGATCGCGGGCTCCGCGGTCGCCGTGGTGGCCATCGCGGTCGGAGGCTACTTCTTGTTCGGGGTGAGCTCGTCCAAACCTTCGGCGGCCGCCACGTCCAAGCCCGCGACCAGCGCGTCCCCGTCTTCTTCCCCTTCCCCGTCGAAGGGGACACTTCCGCCGGCGACCCCGCTGGCCACGGTGCCCAAGGGTGCCCCGAAGACGGCGCCCACGACGCACTGCACCTATGCGCCGAACCCGCCCGCGGCGCGCAATGTCGGCAAGCCGCCGGCCAAGCCCGACTCCTCGGCCAAGAGCCAGGCGACGATCGTGACCAATCAGGGCACCGCGGTCGTCGACCTGCTGAATAGCCGGGCGCCCTGCACCGTCAACTCGTTCGTGTTCCTGGCCAAGAAGGGGTACTTCAACAACACCCCCTGTCCCCGGCTCGTGAACAGCGGCATCTACGTGCTGCAGTGCGGCGACCCCACCGGGACCGGCAGCGGAGGCCCCGGGTACAAGTTCGCCAACGAGAACACCGCGGGAGCGAAGTACCCGTCTGGCACCCTGGCCATGGCCAACGCCGGGCCGGGCACCAACGGCAGCCAGTTCTTCATCGTGTATGCCGGGGAGGGCGGGCTGCAGCCCAATTACACGCCGTTTGGCGTCGTCGTCAAGGGTCTGGATATCGTCAGGAAAGTAGCCGAAGCTGGCAACGACAACAGCAATCCGGCCGGCGGAGGAAAGCCCTTGAAGAAGGTCACGATCGAGCGAGTCAAGATCAGCAGTTACTGAGTGCAGGTCCGGGAACCAGGCCGGATAGCCGGCCGTCCGGCAGCAGCCAGCGGGGCAGGAGGTCGCGGGTGAGCACCGCCAGTGATCCGTGGGGCCGGGTAGACGAGGACGGCACGGTTTTCGTGCGCACCGCCGAGGGCGAGCGAGAGATCGGCTCATGGCAGGCGGGCAGCCCGGACGAGGCCCTGGCCTTCTTCCAGCGCAAGTTCGCGGCGCTGGAAACCGAGGTCACCCTCATCGAACAGCGGATCGCGACCACCGACCTGTCCCCCGCCCAGGCGCAGTCGACCATCGAGCGACTGCAGGTCAGCGTGAAGGACGCCCGGGCGGTGGGCGACCTGGACGGGCTGCAGGCGCGCCTGCAGGTGCTCAGCGAGCAGGTTGATCATCGGCGCGAAGAGGCCAGGGCCGCGCGGGAGCAGGCGAGGGCCGATGCCAGGGAGATCAAGGAGCGGATCGTCGCCGAGGCCGAGCGGATCGTGACCGAAGCGACGCACTGGAAAATCAGCGGCGAGCGGATGCGCCAGCTGCTCGAGGAATGGAAGGCCGCGCCGCACGGCGACCGGGCGGTCGAGACGGCGTTGTGGAAGCGCTTTTCTGCCGCCCGTAACGCGTTCACCAAACGGCGCAAGGCGTACTTCGCGGGGCTCGAGGGCGAACGGGAGTCCGCCAAGATCCGCAAGGAGAAGCTCTGCGGCCAGGCCGAGGAGCTCGCTTCCTCGACCGACTGGGGACCCACGGCGAGCGCGTTCCGGGATCTAATGCGGTCCTGGAAGGAAGCCGGCCGGGCGGGCCGGGCCGACGAGGAAGCCCTGTGGGGCCGGTTCAAGGCCGCCCAGGACCAGTTCTTCCAGGCGCGTACGGCCGTGTACTCGGCGAAGGAGGCCGAGCTCCGCGAGCACGCCGAGGTCAAGACCCAGCTGCTGGCCGAGGCCGAGGCGTTGCTGCCGGCCACCGACCTGCGCGCCGCCCGCATCGCGATGCGGTCCATTCAGGAGAGGTGGGAGAAGGCCGGCCCGGTGCCGCGCGACGCGCGGGAACGGCTGGAATCCGGCCTGCGCCGGGTGGAAGACGCGCTGCGCCAGGCCGAAGACACGCAGTGGCGGCGGTCCAATCCGGAGGCTCTGGCCCGGGCGCAGGGAACCGTGGCCCAGATCAGAGCGGCCATCGACCAGCTCGAGAAGCAGCTGGCCCAGGCGCAGGCGAGCGGCGACGCCAAGGCAGAACAGCAGGCGGCCGACGCGCTGTCCGCCCGGCGGGCCTGGCTCGCAGAGGCCGAGCGCACTCTGGCCGAGTTCTCCAGCTAGCGCGGCTTCCCTGACAGGGGGTGCGGGCTGAGCTTGACCGGCGGCCGCGGCTGGCCCTGCCACTCGGCCTCCCTGATCGCCTTCATGGCCTCCTTCCGCGTGGCTGAATCCATCCGGTCGATGAACAGTACGCCGTCCAGGTGGTCTGACTCGTGCTGCAGGCACCGCGCGAGCGTCGCGGTGCCTACCACCTGCACCGGGTCCCCGTGGCCGGTAAAACCGCGCGCCACCGTGTTCGCGCGCCGCTTGACGTCGAAGTAGAGGCCCGGGAAGGACAGGCACCCTTCCAGGTCCTCCTGCTCTTCGTCGTCGGGGAAACCCAGGCCGGGGTTGACCAGGTGACCGCGGACCCCGTCCACGTCGTACACGAACACCCGCTGGCCCACGCCGATCTGCGGTGCGGCCAGGCCGGTCCCGCCCGCATCGTCCAGGGTCTGCATCAAGTCCTTGATCAGGTTCCGCAGCTGCCGGTCGAAGTCGGTGACGGGCTCGGCCGGGGTGCGCAGCACCGGGTCGCCGAACAGCCGGATCGGCCGGATGGCCATCGTCGTCGCTCCTGACTCGCCGCACGGGGCGGCGCTTGACTGTGTTGGTTCGGTAGAAATTTTAGTTTGCAAAGTCTAGAATTTGCAAAGTGAGTACACAGTCCTCCCCCGGCGGCACCGTCCTGGCCCACCCGGTCCGGGCGGCGCTGCTTGACCTGGTGCGCGAGCGCGGGACGCTGACCTCGACCGAGGCGGCGCGGCAGCTCGGGCACAGTTCGGGGCTGTGCTCCTTTCACCTGCGCCAGCTGGCCAGGTACGGCTACCTGGAGGAGGCCGACCACGGCCGGGGCCGGGTGCGGCCGTGGCGGCTGGCCACCGGTGAGACAGCGCTGCCGGGAGATGACGGCTTCGGCGTGCTGGCGCGGGACCTGGAGGACGAGGGCTATCGCCGGTGGCTGGCCGGCCAGCCCGGGGTGCCGCCGGAGTGGCGGCGTGACGAGGCATTCAGCATGGTGCTGCACCTGACCCCGGCGGAGCTGGCCGAGGCGGCCGCGGAAATCCGGGCCGTGCTGAACCGGTACCGGCAGGGTGAAGGCCGGGCCCGGGCCGGCACCCGCCCGGTGGCCGCGGTCGCACGGCTGTTCCCGCTGCTGCCGGCCGATCCTGCCGCGGACTAAGCCTGCCGCGGACTAGTTCGTGACCCGGTAGACGTCGAAGACTCCGTCGATGGCCCGGACGGCGCGCAGCACGTCGTCGAGGTGCTTGGGGTCGGCCATCTCGAAAGTGAACCTGCTGACCGCCACCCGGTCCCGGCTCGTGGTCACCGAGGCGGACAGGATGTTCACGTGCTGGTCGGACAGCGCGCGGGTCACGTCGGACAGCAGCCGGGTGCGGTCGAGCGCCTCCACCTGGATGGCGACCAGGAAGACCGACTCCTCCGTGGGCGACCAGTGCACGGCGACCAGCCGCTCGGGCTGCGAGCTGCTCAGGTGCACCAGGTTCTCGCAGTCGGCGCGGTGCACCGACACCCCGTGCCCGCGGGTCACGAACCCGGTGATCTCGTCGCCGGGCACCGGCGTGCAGCACCGGGAGAGCCGGGCCCAGATATCAGACGCGCCTTCGACCGCGACGCCGGAACTGCCGGTCGGCTGCGGCCGGGGGGCCCGGGTGGGCAGCGTCGCCTCGGCCAGGTCCTCCTGGGCGCCGGCCAGTCCGCCGGCCGACCTGACCAGCTTGGTGACCACCGACTGAGCGCTCACGTGACTCTCGCCGACCGCCGCGTACAACGCCGACAAGTCGACGTAGTGCAGGTCGCGGGCCACCGTGAGCAGTGCCTCTCCGGTGGCGAGCCGCTGCAGCGGCAGTCCCTGCTTGCGCATGGCCCGGGCGATCGCGCTCTTGCCCGCCTCGATGGCGGCTTCCCGGCGCTCCTTGGAGAACCAGTGCCGGATCTTGTTCCGGGCGCGGGGGCTGTTGACGAAGTTCAGCCAGTCGCGGCTCGGCCCGGCGTCGTGCGCCTTGGAGGTGAAGATCTCCACGGTGTCGCCGTTGTCGAGCGTGCTCTCCAGGGCGACCAGCCGCCCGTTCACCCGGGCGCCGATGGTCCGGTGGCCGACCTCGGTGTGAATCGCGTAAGCAAAGTCGACCGGAGTGGCGCCCTTCGGCAGAGCGATCACCTCGCCGCGCGGGGTGAACACGTAGACCTCGGCCGCGCCGAGCTCGAACCGGAGCGACTCGAGGAACTCCGCCGGGTCGGCGGTCTCCTTCTGCCAGTCCACGAGCTGGCGGAGCCAGGCCATGTCCTCGGCGGCATCCCCGCCGCGGCCCGACGAGCCGCCGGGAATGGTCTCTTCCTTGTACTTCCAGTGCGCCGCGACGCCGTACTCGGCCCTCCGGTGCATCCCCCAGGTACGGATCTGCAGCTCGACCGGCTTGCCCTCGGGGCCGATCACCGTGGTGTGCAGTGACTGGTACATGTTGAACTTGGGCAGCGCGATGTAGTCCTTGAACCGCCCGGGAACCGGGCTCCACCGGGCGTGGATGGTGCCGAGCGCCGCGTAACAGTCCCGCACCGAATCGACCAGCACCCGGATGCCGACCAGGTCGTAGATCTCGTCGAAGCCGACATTGCGGGCGATCATCTTCTGGTAGATCGAGTAGTAGTGCTTGGGGCGCCCGGTCACCCTGCCCTTGATCTTGACCTGGCGCAGGTCGCTGGAGACGTCTTTGATCACTTCCTGCAGGAAGAAGTCGCGGCCGGGGGCCCGCTCGGAGACCAGCCGCGCGATCTCGTCGTGCCGCTTCGGGTACAGCGTGGCGAAGGCGAGGTCCTCGAGCTCCCACTTGATCGTGTTCATGCCGAGCCGGTGAGCCAGCGGGGCGAAGATCTCCAGTACCTCGCGGGCCTTACGCTCCTGCTTGTCGCGGGGCAGGTAGCGCAGGGTCCGCATGTTGTGCAGCCGGTCGGCCAGCTTGATCACCAGGACCCGGATGTCCCGGGACATCGCGACCACCATCTTGCGGACCGTCTCCGCCTCGGCGGATTCCCCGTACTTCACCTTGTCGAGCTTGGTCACGCCGTCGACGAGGGCGGCGATGTCCTCGCCGAACTCCTTGCGCAGCTCGGCCAGCGTATAGGGGGTGTCCTCGATGGTGTCGTGCAGCAGGGCGGCGCACAGCGTCTCGTGATTCATGCCCAGCTCGGCCAGGATCGTCGCCACGGCCAGCGGGTGGGTGATGTACGGGTCGCCGCTCTTGCGCTGCTGGGTGCGGTGGTAGTAGGCCGCGACTTCGTAGGCCCGCTCGATGAGCCGGACGTCAGCCTTCGGGTGCGTGGCCCGGATGGTCTTGATCAGCGGCTCGAGAACCGGGTTCACGCCCCCGCCGCGCTGCGCTCCCAGCCTGGCCAGGCGGCGGCGCACGGCCGCTGCGGACGCGGCACCCGCCTGAGCGGGGGCGGCGGACAGCGCCGCCGCCGCGCTGCGCGGCGCCAGGGACCTGCCTGGTCGCCTGGTCGTCCCGGGGCCGCGGGTCCGGGCTTGCGGGCGGGGCGTCGCCGCATCGGCTCCGGTCCGCGGGGCCGTGCCCTGGCCGGCGGGCTCGCCCGGCGCGTCCTCGCCAGCGGACTCTCCTGCCGTATTCTCAGCGGCGGGCTGGCCGGCGCCGGGCTGATCGCTGGCGGCCTTACCGGAGCCAGCCCGCTGGCCGCGCTCGCGCGCGGGCTTAGGCTTGGCCGCCCTGCTCCGGTCTGCAGTGGCCGGGGTGTCGCTCTTCCCGTCCTGTACTGCTCCGTCCTGGGCGGCGCCGGTACCTGTGATCGCTACCTCGCCCGCCACTCTGCTCCTTATGTCCCGCCAGACCCCTAGTCTATCGGCGGACGTTTCCGCACGTGGCCGGTTGTTCCCAGCCAGTTACTAAGGGCGCTACGCGGGAGCCTAACGCCGCAGGGGCGGGCGCGTATTCCGGTACTGCCGCCCGGAGCCGGCATTGTCACATTGCGCTGGTCAGGCCGCGAACAGCGCGCGCAGATCCAGGCCGGCCAGCTTGGGCCGACCGTTCAGGGCCGTCAGCTCGAGCAGGACCGAGATTCCGGCCACCTCGGCGCCGGCCCGCCGCACCAGCGCGGCGGCGGCCCGGGCGGTACCGCCGGTGGCTAGCACGTCATCGACGATGAGCACCCGCTCCCCCGGTGTGAACGCGTCCGTGTGCACCTCGATCGTGGCGGTCCCGTACTCCAGCTCGTAGCTCTCCGCATAGGTCGCCGCCGGGAGCTTGCCCTGCTTGCGGACCGGGACAAACCCGGCGCCAAGCTGGCAGGCCACCGGGGCGGCCAGGATGAATCCCCGGGCCTCGATCCCGGTGACCTTGTCGATCGGGCCGAATCCGGTGCCCAGCGCGTCCACGACCAGCCGCAGTGTCGTCGCATCGCCCAGCAGCGGGGTGATGTCCTTGAACAGGATGCCCGCCCGGGGATAGTCGGGGACATCACGGATGCCGTTCTTGATCAGTTGCGCGAGAGCTTCGTCGTCGGTGCCCGGGATCTGAGGTTCGCCGTTGGATCGGTCCTGGTCGGCGGACACCGGTCTACCTCTTCTTCTTTTTCCCGCTCGGGCGCCGCCCGGCGGCGGTGGTACGCCTCGGCTGCTGCCTCGGCCCGGGGCGGACGCTTCGGGGCCCGGTAGTTGTGCGTGGCGTCCCCTGCCCGGCCGGCACCTTGTCCGTGGTGGATGCGGCGGCTTCCTGGTCGTCGGCCGGCGCCGTGTCTTCGGGCTCGTCGGCGTAGCCGGTTCCCTCATCGTCGATGCCCGGGCCGGAATCCTGGTCAGCCGGCGAGGCATCCGGCGGATCTGCTGCCCCGGCACGGGCCGAGCCAGCGCCAGCACCCGCCAAGCCGGCCGCACCCGCCGGGCGCCCGGCGGTGCCGCCGGCCCCGCCCGCCATGGCCTTCTCGGCCTTCGCGGCCTGACGCCTGGCCGAACGTCCGCCGGCCTCGCGCAGCGCCACCCGCTTCGCCAGGGCCTTGTACTGGGGCTCGCGCTCCTTGAGGTCGGCGAGCACCGGGGTGGCGATGCAGAGCGACGAGTAGGTGCCCGAGAGCATCCCCACGAACAGCACGAGGGCGAGGTCTTGCAGCTCACCGGGGCCGAGCACCGCACTGCCGATGAACAGGATCGCGCCCACTGGCAGCAGCGCGATGATCGAGGTGTTGATGGACCTGATCAGGGTCTGGTTGAGCGCGAGGTTGGCCGCCTGGCTGTAGGTGCTCCGGCCGGAGCCGAGCAACCCGGCGGTATTCTCCCGGACCTTGTCGAAGACCACGACCGTGTCGTAGAGCGAGTAACCCAGGATCGTCAGCAGCCCGATCACCGACGCCGGGCTGACCGTGAAGCCGAACAGCGAGTACACCCCGACCGTGATCACGATGTCGTGTATCAGCGCCACGAACGCGGCGGTGGCCATCTTCCACTCGAACGCGATCGACAGATAGATCACGATCACGACGAGGAAGACGATCAGTGCCTTCAGCGCCTTGCCCGTGATCTCGCTTCCCCAGGTGCCGCTGACGAAGCTGGGACTGAAGCCGCCGATGCCTCCATGGACCTTGACGCCGCTGTTGAGTATCGCGTGCTCCACCTGCTGGAGCTGGGCGAAGTCCAGCTTGCCGCTCTGGATCTGCCAGCCGCTGCCGCTGCCGACGTGCTGGACGATCGCCTGGGTGCCCGCGGGCGAGTTGGCCACCGCGTTGTGCAGCTGGGTGAGGGTCGCACCGGGCGCGCTGAACTGCAGCACCGACCCGCCCTTGAAGTCGACGCTGAAGTTCAGCCACCTGGTGGACAGGGCCACGATGGCGATCAGCAGGATCAGCCCGGAGATCGTGTACCAGGTGCGCTGGCGGCCGACGAAGTTGATCGACACCTCGCCGCGGTAGAGCCGCCCGCCGAGCTGGCCCAGGCTCGCCATCATGCCTCCTTCGCGCGGCGCGCGGTTCTCGGCACTCCCGACCGCCAGGGCGTCCGGGCGCCGAGCCGGGCCGGGTCGAGCCCGGACAGCGGGTGCCCGCTGCTGAAGAACTTCGTCCTGGCCAGGATCGTCACCATCGGCTTGGTGAACAAGAAGACCACGACGACGTCGATGATCGTGGTCAGCCCCAGGGTGAACGCGAACCCCTTGACGTCGCTGATCGAGAAGTACCACAGCAGCAGCGCGGCCAGGAACGACACCGTGTCCGAGACCAGGATGGTGCGCCGGGCCCGTTTCCACCCGCTCTCCACCGCCGGGCGCAGCGACTTGCCGTCCCGGACCTCGTCGCGGAGCCGTTCGAAGTACACGACGAACGAGTCCGCGGTGATGCCGATCGCCACGATCAGGCCGGCGATGCCGGACAGCGACAGCGAGAACCCAGATGACGAGTACTTGCTCAGCAGGACCACCGACAAGAAGGCGAGGATCCCCGCGACGATCAGGCTGGACACCGACACGATGCCCAGACCGCGGTAGTAGAGGAACGAGTAGATCACCACCAGGCCGAGGCCGATCGCAGCCGCGATCAGGCCGGCGGTGAGCTGGTTGCGGCCCAGCTCCGGCGAGACCGATTCGATGTTCTGCTGCTTGAACGTGACCGGCAGCGCGCCGTAGTTCAGCTCGTTGGCCAGGTTCTGCGCCTCGGCCTGCGGGAAGTAGGTGATCTGCGCGCTCCCGCCCGGGATGGCCTGCTGGATCTGGGGGGCGGAGACGATCTGGCCGTCCAGCACGATCGCGACGTCATCGAGAGGCGAACTGGTCGCTGCGCCCCGGTAGTACTTGCTGACGAGCTGGGAGGTGAGCGCGCCGAAGGCCGCGGTTCCCTGGCGGTTCAGCGAGACGTTGACCAGCCATTTGCCGCTGAGCGACTGCTGCGAGTTGGCCGTGCTCGCCTGCGCGCCGGTGACGTCCTTGCCCAGCACCTTGGCCTTGTCGAGCACGATCTTGGTACCGGACCCGAACCCGATGTTGGGGTTGAAGTTGCACGTGACGATCTGGTTGTTCGGGTTGTCGTAGAAGCTGGTCGTGTACCCGATCTGCTGCCGCCAGTTCTTGTCGGCGCAGTTGAGCTTGTTGAAGATCTTGAGCGTGGCCGCGTTGATCAGACTCGGGTCGCCCACCGGCTGGCTGGCCGCGGGCGTGGTGGGCGCCGGCGAGGGGGAGGTCGACGGGCTCGGGGTGCTGTTCGCCGCGGGCGTGCCGCTCTTGCCTGGCTTAGGCTTACTCGCGGCGAGCAGCCGCGAGCCGCTGGCCAGACCCTGCCCGCCAGACTGCGCGGCCGAGCCGGGCCCCCCGGCCGCCTTGGGCGAGGAGCTCGCCTTGGTGCTCGGGGACGAACTGGCCTTGGCGCTCGGCGAGGAGCTCGCCCCGGGTGTGCTGCTCGAAGAGGGGGTAGGCGAGGTCGCCGGGCTGGTCGGGCTGGTCGAGGGCGAAGCGGTCGAGTTGCTGTTCCCCACCAGCAGCACCTGACGGAACAGCAGCTGCGCGGTGGTGCCGACCAGGCGGACCACCTTCTGGGTGTTCGCGCCGGGCACCGTGACCACTATGTTGTTGCTGCCCTGCTGCTGAACCTGCGCGCCGCTGAAGCCGGCCCCGTTCACCCGCGCGATCATGATCGCCCGGGCCTGCGCCATGTCCGACGCCGACGGCGCCTTCCCGCTGATCGTCTGGGCTTCCTCGGTCACCGAGGTGCCGCCGGCCAGGTCCAGCCCGAGCTGGACCTTGAAGTCATGCCGCCAGTTACCCGGGCTGACCACGTCCTTGCCGACGATCGCGAGCAGCATCACGATGATGAGCACGACCAGTCCCGCAAGCGCCCGTCCCGGCCGGGAGACCGGTTTCCTTGGTGGGGCCACTTCTCCTCTGTCCTTAGCTCGACCGGGTCAGTTTCACCTTGCGGCTGAGGGTGGCGGCGACGCCGCGGCTAGACGCTGCCCTGCGCCCGCCGCTCATCCGCGGCGGCGGCGGGGCTGCCGTTGGGGCTCTCGTCACCGGCGGCGTGCGCCGGCGGCTCGTCCCCGTCGTGATCAGCACTCTCGTCGCCGGCGGCCTCGTGCTCGGAAGTCTCGTCGTCGACGACCTCGTGATCGGCGGCCTCGTGATCCTCGGCCTCGGCGTCCGCGGGCGGGGCATCGACGTGAGCGCCGCTCTCGTCGTCATCGGCGGCATAACCCGCCTCGGCGGCCGGCTCCTCGCCGGGGAGCACCTGCATGATGGCCCGCTTGACGTAACGGACCTCCACGCCCGGCGCGACCTCGAGGATCACGTCATCGCCGTCCACATCGACCACGGTGGCGTACATTCCGGCCGTCGTGCGCACCCGCGTGCCGGGTGCCACCGCGTTCGCCTGCTGCTGAGCCTTGCGCTGCCGGTTGCGCTGCGGCCTGATCATCACGAAATAGAGAACACCGAAGAGAACCACGATGATGAGCAGGATGTTGAGCGATCCCGAGCTACTCTTTGACGCCGCGGTCGACGCGGCGAGAACCATGTTCCCCACCATCGGGGCATCCTTCCGTTGTATTGCTGCGTGTGGCCTGGCACCGGGCAGAACACGCGACGCCAGCCGGGCCCGTACCGCCGCTCGCGACGGTGACCGGCCAACTGCCGAAGTTTAGCGGTGCATGGACCACGCACCAACAGGCTACGGTGTCCGGGGACCGATCGTGACCTGCCCGCTACCCAATTCAGCTCCCTCGCAGCTAACCTCCAGCCGTCGTCCAGCGAAAGTACACGCTCAGCGACCGGGGTATCAGTCGAACAGGGTCGCCGGGCCCGGCGACTCGGGCGGGGTGAGGCCAAGATGCTCCCAGGCCGCCGGGGTGGCCACCCGCCCGCGCGGCGTCCTGGCCAGCAGCCCGGACCGGACCAGGAACGGCTCGGCCACGACTTCGACGGTCTCGGTCTCCTCGCCCACGGCCACGGCCAGGGTGGACAGCCCGACCGGGCCGCCGCTGAATCGCCTGATCAGGGCGTCCAGCACGCTGCGGTCCAGCCGGTCCAGGCCCTCCTCGTCGACCTCGTAGAGTTCGAGGGCGGCACGAGCGATCTCCCTGCTGATGACGCCGTCCGCCCGCACCTCCGCGTAGTCCCGGACCCGGCGCAGCAGCCGGTTGGCGATCCGCGGAGTGCCGCGCGAGCGCCCCGCGATCTCGGCTGCCCCGTCGTCGCGCAGCTTCGCCCCCAGCAGCCCCGCCGACCTGCGCACGATGACCTCAAGCTCGGCGGCGTCGTAGAAGTCAAGGTGAGCGGTGAAACCGAACCGGTCGCGCAGCGGGGCCGGCAGCAGCCCGGCCCTGGTCGTGGCCCCGGCCAGCGTGAACGGGGCGATGTCCAGAGGGATCGCGGTCGCACCGGGCCCCTTGCCGACCACCACGTCCACCCGGAAGTCCTCCATCGCGAGATAGAGCATCTCCTCGGCCGGCCGGGCCAGCCGGTGGATCTCATCGATGAAGACCACCTCGCCCTCGCTGAGCGTGGACAGCACGGCGGCCAGGTCGCCGGCGCGCTCGATGGCCGGGCCGCTGGTGATCCGCAGCGGCGCGCCGAGCTCGGCGGCGATGATCATGGCGATCGTGGTCTTGCCGAGGCCGGGCGGCCCGCACAGCAGCACGTGATCGGGGGGACGACCGCGGCGCAGCGCGCTCTCTAGAACCAGCGACAGCTGCTCGCGTACCCGGGCCTGGCCGATGAACTCCGACAGCCGCTTGGGCCGCAGCGCGGTTTCCATCGCCCGCTCGTCCGCGTCCGCGAGAGCGGAAACGACGCGCTCGTCCTGCTCCGCGCCGCGCGCCGGGCCCGCCGGCTCTGACCCGGTCATGGCGTGCTCAGCCGTCGCAGTGCGGCGCGCAGGGCGGTGGCCGCGTCCACCGGCTCGTCGCCGGCCGCGAGCTCGGGCTCGACCGCCGTGATCGCCTGCTCGGCGTCACGGGCCGCCCAGCCCAGGTTCATCAGGCCGGCCCGGACCTGATCTCGCCAGGGTGAGGAGGCCACCGCGGAGGCCGGCCCGGGCATCGTGCCGCTGGCCTCCCCCGCCGCGCCCAGCCTGTCCCTGAGCTCGAGCACTATCCGCTGCGCTCCCTTCTTCCCGATGCCGGGTACCCGCGTGAGCGCCGTCAGGTCCTCGCTCGCGACCGCGAGGCGCAGCGCGTCGGGCTCGTGCACGGCCAGCATGGCCAGCGCGAGCCGCGGGCCGACACCGCTCGCGGTTTGCAGCAGCTCGAAGACGTTCCGCTCGTCCTCGGTGGCGAAGCCGTACAAGGTGAGCGCGTCCTCCCGCACGGTCAGCGAGGTGGCGACCTTGGCCCGGGTGCCCAGCCGGAGCCCGGCCAGCGTGCCGGGCGTGCACTGCACCAAGAGCCCGACGCCGCCGACGTCGATCACGGCGCCGTCCGGGGCGAGCGCGCTGACCGTCCCGTCCAGATGCGCGATCACCGGGCACCTCCGGGTGCGAGGGCCGTCCCACCCGGCCCGTGCGAAGCCGGCGGCGGCTGGGCGCGGTCGGCCAGCGCGGCCGCGATCCGCAGGCGCGCGCCACCGCGCCAGATGTGACAGATGGCCAGGCCGAGCGCATCAGCGGCATCCGCGGGCCGCGGCGGATCGGCCATCCGCAGCAGCCGGGTCACCATCACGGTCATCTGGGCCTTGTCCGCCCGCCCGCTCCCGGTCACCGCGGCCTTGACCTCGCTGGGCGTGTACGTGGTCACCGGCAGGCCGCGCCGTGCCGCAGCCACGATGGCCACCGCGCCGGCCTGGGCCGTTCCCATCACGGTGCGCACGTTGTGCTGGCTGAACACGCGCTCGACCGCCACCGCGTCGGGACGGTAGTCGCGCAGCCAGCGCTCGATCTCCTGCTCGAGGGCGAGCAGCCGCGGCCCGATGCCGCCGGCGGCGTCGGTGCGCACCACTCCCCCCTCGACCAGGGCCAGCGCGGATCCGGGCTTGCCGTCCACCACGCCAAGCCCGCACCTGGTCAGCCCGGGGTCGACCCCGAGCACGCGCATCACGCGCTGCCCGCGCATCACCGCCACCCGGCACGCGACATAGTCACCCGTCCGATCGCACAGCACCGCGCCGCCCGCCTCGCGCGGATCGTCCACGAACATGTGTTCGGCTGCCAGGCTATCGGCCGGCGGCGAGCCGGACAGCGAACCTGGACGGCGTGTCGCCCCCGTTCGCCCGCGCGCCGTCGCGGCATGGTGGGCCCGGGGCGGTCTAGAAGCGGTCGAGCATGAAGGGGGTGGCGGCGAAGGCGCCGTCGAGCAGCGCGTCGGCCGTCGCGTCGCCTCCGGCCGCCAGGCCGGACCGGCGCAGGGTGGAGACCGGAGTCCCGGCGTACAGGGCGGCCAGCCCGCGCGCGCCGACCGTCAGTATCCCGCTCCCGTGGGCTGCCGCCTCGTCCTTGCGGACCAGCGAGCCGCGGCCTTCGCCGACCTCCAGCCACCACAACCCGGAGTTCGCCGGCCGGGCGGTGTCGGCGATCCGCAGCCGCACGGCGAACTCGGCAGCCGGCGGGAAGCCGCGGGCCGCGACGGCGGCGGCCGGATCCACCACGCGCAGCATCCAGTCGTCGTGATCCACGGCGTCGGCCACGGGCTCGCGCGCCAGCCACCACACCGGGTCGGCCGGGCCGACCCGGGCGCGGACCCTTTCGGCGATCCAGCAGTGCGAGCCCACGATGCCCCACAGCGCGCGGGTCGTCGGCGCGGACGCGGCCACGGCGAGGTGCACGAAGACCTCGTCGTGGCCCTCCCGCCAGGTATAGAGGAGCAGGCCGTCTGCGGCCAGGTACCCGAATCGTGATTCGCTGCCCAACGCGAACCGCAGCGACTGCTCGTCGCGCACGTTCGGGCCGCAGTCACGAGCGCCGCCGTGGACCCGGCCGAGCACCTCGGCGGCCTGGGCGGCGTCCTGCGGCCCGGCCCGCCGCACCTCGCCCGGGGGCCCGGATTCCGGCCCGGCTGGCACCGCTTCGTCGGCCGGCGCCAGCGAGCGCAGCGCGTGCGCCGTGATGATCGCCTCGTGCGAGGTGCCGGCGATCTCCCAGCCCAGCGAGCGGTAGATCGGCAGCGTGGAAGGAAACAGCACCGACAGCGGGTAGCCGCGGGCCGCGATCACCTCGAGCAGCGTTGTCACCAGCGCCCGGCCCACCCCGCGGCCCCGTTCCTCGGGCGCGACCATGACGCCCGCCACCCCGGCCATGGGCACGGCGCGCCCGTTCCACCACTGCGTCATGTCGTGGAACCGGGCGACGGCCACGAGCCGGCGCCCGGCGAAGGCACCCAGGAACCTGCCGTCCCGGATGGCCGGCTCCTGCTCGGCCTGCCAGTAGTCGCGTGCGCCGGGCGCTACCAGGCCGAAGGCACGGACCCGCAGGTCAAACAGCGCGTCGGAGCCGTCACCAGGCTGCAGCGCGCGGACCGTCACGCCGGCTTGAACTCGGGGGCCCTGCATCACCTCAGCCGAGCTTGGCCATCACGTCGTCGGAGACTGAATAGTTCGCGTAGACGTCCTGCACGTCGTCTGAATCCTCGATGGCTTCGATCAGCCGGAACACCCGCCGGGCCTGCTCTTCGTCGAGGGGGACCTCCATGGTCGGCAGGAAGGCCACCTCGGCCGAGTCGTAGTCGATCCCGGCCTGCTGCAGCGAGGACCTGACCGCCACCAGGTCGCCGGATTCGCTGATCACCTCGAGCGAATCGCCGAGGTCATTGACCTCTTCCGCGCCCGAGTCGAGCACGGCCGCGAGCACGTCGTCCTCGGTCAGGCCGTCGTTGCTGCCCCCCTTGCCGACGATGACCACGCCCTTGCGGTGGAACAGGTAGGACACCGAGCCCGGGTCGGCCATCGACCCGCCGTTGCGGGTCAACGCCGTGCGCACGTCCGAGGCGGCGCGGTTCTTGTTGTCGGTCAGGCACTGCACCAGGACGGCGACCCCGCCGGGGGCATACCCCTCGTAGGTGACCGCCTCGTAGGCCGCGCCGCCGCCCTCCAGGCCCCCGCCGCGGCGGACGGCCCGGTCGATGTTCTCGTTAGGTACCGAGTTCTTCTTGGCCTTCTGGATCGCGTCGAACAGCGTCGGATTGCCCGCTGGGTCGCCGCCGCCGGTGCGCGCGGCCACCTCGACGTTCTTGATCAGCTTGGCGAACAGCTTCCCGCGCCTGGCATCGACGACGGCCTTCTTGTGCTTGGTGGTTGCCCACTTGGAGTGGCCGCTCATGCTTGTTCCTTCACAATGTCGACAAAGAGCTTGTGCAGCCGCAGGTCCGGCGTCAGCTCAGGATGGAACGCCGTAGCCAGCAGTGCCCCCTGGCGGACCGCGACGATCCTACTCGTGCTCGCGTCGGCGCCGAGTACCTCGACGTCCGGGCCGATCTGCTCTACCCACGGCGCCCTGATGAATACAGCGCGCAGCGGGGGGCCGGCCATTCCCTGCAACTCGATGTCACTTTCGAACGAGTCAACCTGACGGCCGAATGCGTTCCGCCGCACCACCATATCGATTCCGCCGAACGTCTCCTGGCCGTCGATCCCGTCAACCAGCCGGTCCGCCAGCATGATCATCCCGGCACAGCAGCCGAACGCGGGCAGGCCGGCCTCTATCCGCTTGCGCACCGGCTCCATCAGGTCGAACGCCACGGCCAGCTTCCAGATCGTGGTGGACTCGCCGCCCGGGATGATCAGGCCGTCGACCTCGTCGAGCTGCTCTGGCCTGCGGACCTGCACCGCCGCGGCACCCGCGGCGGCCAGCGCGCGCAGGTGCTCGGCGACGTCACCTTGCAGCGCGAGCACGCCGACGAGCGGCCAAGCGCGAGCGCCAGGCGGAGCCGGATCGCGGTGCTGCGTCACCAGCCGCGGCCGGCGTAGTGCTGCTCGGGCGGCAGCGTGTCCAGGTTGATGCCCACCATCGGCTCGCCCAGCCCGCGTGACACCTTGGCGATCACCTCGGGGTCCTCGTAGAACGTGGTGGCCTTGACGATCGCGGCCGCCCGGGCGGCCGGGTCGCCGGACTTGAAGATGCCCGATCCCACGAACACCCCTTCGGCACCGAGCTGCATCATCATCGCGGCGTCCGCCGGGGTGGCGATCCCGCCCGCGGTAAACAGCACGACGGGCAGCCTGCCCGCCGCCGCGACCTCGGCCACAAGCTCGTAGGGCGCCTGCAGATCCTTGGCCGCCGAGTAGAGCTCGTCCGGCAACAGCGCGGCCAGCCTGCGGATCTCGGCGCCCATCTGGCGCATGTGCCTGGTCGCCTCGACGACGTTGCCGGTGCCGGCCTCGCCCTTCGACCTGATCATCGCCGCGCCCTCGGCGATCCGGCGCAGCGCCTCGCCCAGGTTGGTGGACCCGCACACGAACGGCACCGTGAATTTCCACTTGTCCACGTGGTGAGCCTCGTCGGCCGGGGTGAGCACCTCGGACTCATCGATGTAGTCCACGCCGATGGCCTGCAGCACCTGGGCCTCGACGAAGTGGCCGATCCGGCACTTGGCCATGACCGGGATGGACACCGCCTCGATGATCTGCCCGATCATGTCGGGGTCGCTCATCCGGGCCACGCCGCCCTGGGCGCGGATGTCAGCGGGCACCCGCTCCAGCGCCATCACCGCGACCGCGCCGGCGTCTTCGGCGATCTTTGCCTGCTCGGCGGTGACCACGTCCATGATCACGCCGCCCTTGAGCATCTCGGCCATGCCCCGCTTGACCCGCGCGGTCCCGGTACGCGGCGTGCTGCCCGAATGCTGCACCGCGGCACGCTGCGCGTCGCCTGCAGAGGTGGGTGCGGAACTGGTGACAGACACGGTTAGAACCTCACTTGATCACTGATGGCTGCTCCTCACATGGTAGTTCCGGGCGCCAACTCGCGGGTCTGGCCAACGGCTAACGGGACGTTGACCCCGCAACGGTGCTGGGAGAAACTGCGGGGGCGGCTGCCAATGGGCGACAGATCAAGAAGGAGTCTGCCGATGCGCACTGTACGAAAAGCCGGAACGGGCGTTGCCGTCCTGGGGTCGCTCGTTCTCGTGATGAGCGCCGCCGTCCCCGCTCTGGCCAGCAGCGGGCCTTCCGCCAGGCTTCCCCTGTCCGCCGGGGTGAGATCCGCCAGCCTGACAAACGCAACCAGCACAGGGTTCGGAGGGTGGATATTCGCGCCGAAGACAGCCACCAGCGTGACCGCGGAGTTCAAGATACCGACACTCAAATGCACGAGCACCACGACTGCCGTCGGACCGTTGAGTGCCATGGTCACCGGCACCAGCAGCGCCCAGAAGGATAGCGGCGCGGGTGTCTTGCTGGAGTGCTCGGGCGGGGCGCCCGCCGCGGCCGCCACAGTGATCGTGAACGGCACCGAGTCGAACAGCACGCACGCGCTTCACGTCGGTGACCTGATGAAGGCGACCGTTACCACGTCCGCAACGACAACGAAGGCGACGATCGCGGATCTGACGGCGGGTCACACCTTCACGTTCACGAAGTCCGGAAAGGGCGCGGCAGCTCTCGAAGAGCTGATCATCGACGATGCCCTCACCAACACGAGCACGGGTAAGCAGCTGCCAGTCGCCAACTTCGGCAAGATCTCGTTCAGTTCGGGTGCCGTGAGCGGTAAGCCCCTCGGTTCGGTGACTCCGAACCAGGCGGTCAACATGCAGACCAGCAAGAAGGTGCTGCAGATTCTGACCGGGGCGCTCACCGGAACGAAGAAGAATGCCTTCCTCACTACCTGGAAGCACTCCTAGGTACGGGACTAGATAACCGACGTGCCGCGCCTGGCCGTCAGCCGGTCAGGCGCGGCATGTCGGCACCGTCAGCGGCGGGCTCGACCAGCGAGTCGTCGATCTCGAAGAACTCGGGCACCGGCGCCCGCCCGGCCAGCCGGAGCGCCCGGACCAGGAACCGGCGGCGGGCTGAGATGACCGCGGACACCGCCTCGTTGTAGAACTTCCTGGCCAGGAAGACCTGGTGCGCGGCCCCCTCCAGCTCGGCGAGCAGATCCTCCGCACCCTGGCCGCCGTCCAGCGAGGCGCGGAAGTCCGGCTGGCCGAACGCCGCGCGCAGCGCGCGGGACAGGTCGCTTTCGGCCTGTTCGCGCTGCCGCGTCCCGGCCCTGGCGTCGTGCGCGGCCCCGGCCAGCAGCACGCTCGTGGCCGGGTCGAGCAGCCCGGAGGAGGCCAGCTCCGCCGCGACGCAGTTGCGCCGCAGCAGCGCCGCGTCCAGCGCGGCCCGGGCCGCCTCGAGCCTGGCGTGCAGCCGGTCCAGCCTGCCCGCCCGCCAGGACACGTAGACGGCGACCAGCACCACGATCGCGGTGACCAGAACGATGTCAAGCACTGCGCATCACCGGCCGCGCGCCGCCACCGCCGCCACCCGGACCTGGCTCGCGCCCGAGACCACCGTCTCGTACACCCGCACCACGTCCCGGGCCACCACTGGCCAGTCGTAGGCCCGGACCGCGTCCGCGGCAGCGGCCGACAGGCTGGCCCGCCGCTGCGGGTCGTCGAGCAGCCGCCCGGCCGCCCGGGCCAGGTCGCTGGGGTCCCCCACCGCGAACAGCTCGCCCGCCTGGCCGCCGCGCAGCACCTTGCGGAACGCCTCGATGTCACTGGCGACGATCGGCGCCCCCGCCGCCATCGCCTCGGCCAGCACGATCCCGAAGCTCTCCCCGCCGGTGTTGGGCGCGCAGAACACATCCACCGAGTGCAGTACGCGCGCCTTGTCTTCCTCGCTCACCATGCCGAGCATGACCACCCGGTCCCGCACCCCGGCGTCGACCCGGTCAAGCACGTCGTCGGTGTCACCGCGCCCCGCGATGAGCAGCCGCAGGCCCGGCCGCTGCCATGCCATCTCATCGAACGCCCGCAGCAGGATCGGCAGGCCCTTGCGCGGCTCGTCGAACCGGCCGAGGAAACCGAGTGCTCCGCCCGGGCCGGGCCAGCCCGGCAGCGGATCGGCCTTCGCGAACCTGCGTATCGCGACCCCGTTCGGGATGAGGACCGCGTCGCCGCCCAGGTGCTCGACCAGCGTCCGGCGAGCGGCCTCGGACACGGCGATCCTGGCGCTGATCTTCTCCAGCGCGGACTGCAGCACGGGTTCGGCGGCGTGCAGCACGCGAGAGCGCGGGTTGGCGGTATGGAAGGTGGCGACGATCGGTCCGGTGGCGATCCAGCAGGCCAGCAAGGACAGGCTCGGCGCCGCGGGCTCGTGCACGTGCAGCACATCGAAGTCTCCGTCCCGGATCCACCGGCGCACCCGGCTCGCGGACACGAAGCCGAACGACAGCCTGGCCACCGAGCCGTTGTAGGGGACAGGCACCGCCCGCCCGGCGGGCACCACGTAGGCGGGCAGCGGAACGTCGTCGTCGGCGGCGGAGATCACCGAGACGCGGTGGCCGAGATCGATGAGCGTCTCGGCCAGATCCCTGACGTGCTGCTGCACCCCGCCGGGGACGTTCCAGGTATACGGGCAGACGATGCCGATTCTCATGGGCCGTCCGCCGGATCTGATCCGTCCGCGGCCGCGGCGGCGTTCGCCTTCGCTACCGATGCCGCCAGCCGGGCCGGGTCGAGATCGCTGGTGAACACCCGCTGCAGCATGTGCCAGTCCTGCGGGTGCGCGGTGATCCCGGCCTGGAACACCTCGGCCAGCTGCTGCGTCATCACCGCGATCTTCTCCTGCCTGGATCCCTCGCCGGGCACCGGAATCTCCTCGTGGATGTGGGCCCCCCAGCATGAGCCCTCATACCACAGTGTGACAGGCATCAGGGCCGCGCCGGTCTGCACCGCCAGTGCCGCGGACCCGCTCATCATCCTGGCCTTCTCGCCGAAGAACTCCACCTCGACGCCGCCGCCGGTGACGTCCCGGTCGGCCAGCAGGCACACCAGGCGGCCGGCCCTCAGCCGCTGGGCGAGCACGCCGAACCTGCTCACGCCGCCGGTGGCCGGCAGCACCTCCATGCCCAGGCTTTCCCGGAACGCGACGAACTTGTCGTAGACCGAGTCGGGCTTGAGCCGCTCGGCCACCGTGGTGAGGCCGTCCGCGCCGCGGGCCACGATCCAGGCTCCCGCGTGCTCCCAGTTACCCATGTGCGGCAGCGCGAAGATCACTCCCCGGCCCGCGGCCAGGTGCGCGAACGCCGTCTGCTCCTCGCCGGTGCAGCGCATGTCCCCCAGAATCCGCTCCCGGCTGATCACCGGCAGCCGGAACACCTCGAGCCAGTACCGGGCGTAGGACCGCATCCCCTCGCGGGACAGGGCGCGCAACTGCTTGCCCGTGGCCTCGGGCCCGATCACCCGGTGCAGGTTCCCCTCGAGTACCTGCACCCGCGGCCCCTGCCTGCGCCAGGCGATGTCGGCGGCGGCCATGAACACCGAGCGGGCCCACGACTCGGGCACCCGGCAAATCAGCTTCCAGCCGAGGGTGTACCCCAGGCCGATCAGGCGCTCGCTGGACGTCGGCATTACCTCTCCCTGCGCTCTCCGGCCATAATCGCCCGCCGCACCGCGAGCACGCGCTGCCCGAACGTCACGGTGCTCAGCACGGCCAGGCTCCACAGCCCGATCGGCAGCACGTAGGGCACGCCCAGGCCGGACAGGCCGGCCGCCACCAGGGCGATCAGCAGCCGCTCGGTGCGTTCGGCTATGCCGACGTCGCAGCGGTAGCCGAGCCCCTCGGCGCGCGCCTTTGCGTACGACACGAGCGCCCCCGAGATCAGGCAGAACAGCGTCACTCCGGCCAGCAGCTTGTCCCGGCCGCCGAGCAGGAACCATAGCGTGAGCCCGGCGAAGACCGACGCGTCCGCCACCCGGTCCAGCGTGGAGTCGAGGAACGCCCCCCACGGGCCGCTGGTCCCCTTGATCCGGGCCAGGGTCCCGTCCAGCATGTCGGCGAACGTGAAGAACCAGCAGACCATCGTGCCGGCGAACAGCTCGCCGATCGGGAACAGGGCCAGCGCGCCCGCCGAGACGCCGAGGGTGCCGATCACCGTCAGCGCGTTCGGCGTGATCGGCGTGCGGGCAAGCGCCCGGCCGACCGGGTTCAGGACCCGGTCGAGGGCGGGTCGGACAGCGTTCAGCATGGCCGTCCGATACTACTGTCGTGCGCGGCCGGCCCGGTGCTCGCCACCGCGGCAGCCTGGCCTCTTACACCTCTTACGCCCCGCGATTAAGGCCTAGGGGTTGTGGCGGGCGGCCGACAGGTAAAGGGTGGTTGTGCAGGACACCAGACCAGACTTAACAGGAGGCGACGCGAGTGGCGGACAAGACAGGCGCGGGAGCCGCGGGCGGTGCGCAGGCGGCCGGCCAGACAAGCCCGGGCGGCGTAAGGAACGTCGCGCTGGTCGGCCATTCGGGCGCGGGCAAGACCACGCTCGTGGAGGCGCTGCTCGTTCACACCGGGGTCATCCAGCGCGCGGGACGGGTCGAGGACGGCACCACGGTCAGCGACTACGACGAGGTGGAGGTCAGGCAGCAGCGCTCGGTCAATCTGTCGCTGGCGCCGCTGACCCACGGGGGAATCAAGGTCAACCTGCTCGATACGCCTGGTTACGCCGACTTCACCGGTGACCTGCGGGCGGGCTTGCGCGCGGCGGACGCGGCGATATTCGCCGTCTCGGCGGCAGACGGCCTCGACGGCCTGACCCGGATGCTCTGGGAGGAGTGCGCCGGCGTGGGGATGCCGCGAGCCGTGGTCATCACCAAGATCGATCACCAGCGAGGCGACTTCGACGAGGCCCTGGCCGCGTGCCGGGACGCGTTCGGCGAGTCGGTGGCGCCGCTGTACCTGCCCGTGACCGGGGACGACGGGATGCCCCGTGGCCTGATCGGGCTGCTCTCCCAGCGCTTCTATGACTACTCGGGCGACGGCCGCACCGAGCGCGATCCCGAGCCCGAATACGCCGGCCGGATGGAGGAGCTCCGCAGCGAGCTCATCGAGGGGATCATCCAGGAGAGCGAGGACGAGACCCTCATGGACAGGTACCTGTCCGGCGAGGAGATCGATCCCAAGGTGCTCATCGAGGACCTCGAGAAGGCGGTGGCGCTGGGCAGCTTCTACCCGGTGCTGGCCACCGCGGCCGGCCGCGGGATCGGCCTGGAAGAGCTGCTCGAGATCATGACCGAGGCGTTCCCGTCGCCCAGCGAGCACCCGCTGCCCCCGGTCACCACGCTCGACGGCAAGCCGGTCAGCGGCCTGTCCAGCGATCCGAAGGGCCCCCTGCTCGCCGAGGTGGTGAAGACCACCTCCGACCCGTACGTGGGACGGATCAGCCTGGTCCGCGTGTTCTCCGGCACGCTGCGGCCGGATGCGACCGTGCACGTTTCCGGGCACGGGATGGCCGAGCGCGGCCACGCCGACCACGACGCCGACGAGCGCGTCGGCGCGCTCACCACGCCGCTCGGCAAGCAGCAGCAGCCGGCCGCGCAGTGCGTCGCGGGTGATATCTGCGCGGTGGCCAAGCTCGGCACGGCCGAGGCCGGCGACACGCTCTCCGACCCGTCCCGCCCGCTGCTGATGGAGCCGTGGTCGGTGCCCGAGCCGCTGCTGCCGATCGCGATCACCGCCAAGTCCAAGGCGGACGAGGACAAGATGTCGCAGGCCCTGGGGCGGCTGGTAGCCGAGGACCCGACGCTGCGGCTGGAGAATAACGCCGACACCCACCAGCTCGTGCTGTGGACCATGGGCGAGGCGCACGCCGACCTGGTGCTTGACCGGCTGTCCAGCCGGTACGGGGTGGCCGTCGAGAAGATCGATGTCAAGGTGCCGCTGCGGGAGACCGTGGCGGGCAAGGCCGAGGGGCTGGGCCGCAACGTCAAGCAGAGCGGCGGCCACGGCGAGTACGGCATCGCCCGGATCGAGATCGAGCCGCTTCCGTCGGGGTCCGGGTTCGAGTTCGTGGACAAGATCGTCGGCGGCGTGGTCCCCCGGCAGTTCATCCCCTCGGTAGAGAAGGGCCTGCGGGCGCAGATGGAGCAGGGGGTCATCGCCGGATACCCGATGGTCGATATCCGGGTCACCCTCTTCGACGGCAAGGCACACTCGGTGGATTCCTCCGACATGGCGTTCCAGAAGGCCGGCCGGGCCGCGCTGCGGGACGCCGTGGACAAGGCGAAGGGCGTGCTGCTCGAACCGGTGGACGAGGTGTCGGTCCTGGTCGCCGACGACTACGTGGGCGGCATCATGTCCGACCTGTCGTCGCGACGCGGCCGGGTGATCGGCACCGAGCCGGTCGGGTCCGGGCGCACGCTGGTGAAAGCGGAGATTCCCGAGCTCGAGATCCTCAGGTACGCGGTCGACCTGCGGTCGCTGTCGCACGGCACCGGCTCGTTCGGCCGCAGCTACCTGCGGCACGAGCCGCTGCCGTCGCACCTGGCGGAGAAGGTGGCGAAGGACGCGGCCGCTAATTGAGGCTGGGTGGTGGGCGGGTGCCTGCGGCGTTCGCTCTGCCGACTGCGGGGCTTAACGTCGGCGCCGCGAACGCCGCAGGCACCCTCGCCGGGCTCGGGCGGGCGGCGGCCCTGCGCGAGCACCGGAACGGCACGGCACGGGCGGGCGGACCTCTTAGTCGGAAGGCCAGGCTTCGGCTAGGAGCTTGCGGGTATCCGCGAGTAGCTCGGGGAGGACCTTGGTGCGGCCTACTACGGGCATGAAGTTGGTGTCGCCTCCCCATCTGGGGACCACGTGCTGGTGGAGGTGGGCGGCGATGCCGGCGCCGGCCACGCCGCCCAGGTTCATGCCGACGTTGAAGCCCTGCGCGCCGGAGGCCTCGCGCAGGGCGCGGATCGCGCGCTTGGTGTGCGCGGCGAGCTCCGCGGTCTCGGGCTCGGTGAGATCGACGTAGTCGGCGACGTGCCGGTAGGGGCAGACCATGACGTGCCCGCCGTTGTACGGGTAGAGGTTGAGCACGGTGTAGATCAGCTCCCCGCGGGCGACCACCAGCCCCTCGTCGTCGGGCAGTCCCGGCGCCCGGCAGAAGGGGCAGCTGTCCTCGGGCCGCGCGTCCGTCTTCGCGCCCTGCCCGTGCGTTTCGCCGCCGCCCTTGATGTAGGCCATCCGGTGCGGCATCCAGAGCCGCTCGAAGCCGTCGGGGACGCCGGCTCCGCCCTGCGGGGAAGCGCCGGGTGGCGGAGTGCTAGGCATGGGTGCAGCATAGGCGCTGCCGCTGGCCCGCCCCGGTCAGACCTGCACGCGGTCGCGCACCGCGTTCACGATCTGCTCGATCGCCTCGGCCACCGGCACCTCGTTGCGCTGCGATCCGTCCCGGAACCGGAACGACACCGCCCCGGCGGCCACGTCGGCGTCGCCCGCGAGCAGCATAAAGGGCACCTTCTGCCGCTGCGCGGTGCGGATTTTCTTCTGCATCCGCTCGTCGCCCGCGTCCACCTCGATCCGGATCCCGTGCTCGCGCAGCCGCGCCGCCACCTCCTCCAGGTAGGGCACGTGCGCGTCGGCGATCGGGATGCCGACCACCTGCACCGGCGCCAGCCACGGAGGGAAGGCCCCGGCGTAATGCTCGGTCAGGATGCCGAAGAACCGCTCGATGGATCCGAACAGCGCCCGGTGAATCATGATCGGCTCCTGCCGGGAGCCGTCCGCTGCCTGGTACTCCAGGCCGAACCGCTTGGGCTCGTTGTAGTCGAGCTGGATGGTGGACAGCTGCCAGGTGCGGCCGATGGCGTCGCGGGCCTGCACCGAGATCTTCGGGCCGTAGAACGCGGCCCCGCCGGGGTCGTCCACCAGTTCCAGCCCGGACTCCTGCGCCGCCTCGGCGAGCATCTCGGTGGCGTGCGCCCAGTCCTCATCGCTGCCGACGAACTTCTCCTTGGCCTCGTCTCGGGTGGACAGCTCCAGGTAGAAGTCGGCCAGCCCGTAGTCGCGCAGCAGGTCGAGCACGAACCTCAGCAGGCTCTTCAGCTCGGCGCCCACTTGCTCGCGGGTGCAGAAGATGTGCGCGTCGTCCATGGTCAGGCCGCGCACCCGGGTCAGTCCGTGCACGACCCCGGACTTCTCGTACCGGTACACGGTGCCGAACTCGAACAGCCGCAGCGGCAGCTCACGGTAGGACCGTCCGCGAGACCGGTAGATCAGGATGTGGAACGGGCAGTTCATCGGCTTGAGGTAGTAGTCCGCGCCCTCCAGGTGCATGGGCGGGAACATGTTGTCCTTGAACCAGCCGAGGTGACCGGAGGTCTCGAACAGCTCCGACTTGGTGATGTGCGGGCTGTTCACGAACTCGTAGCCGGCCTCGATGTGGCGCTGCCGCGAGTACTCCTCCATGATCCGGCGGACGGTACCGCCCTTGGGGTGGAAGACGGGCAGCCCGCTGCCGATCTCTGCCGGGAACGAGAACAGGTCGAGCTCGGTGCCCAGCCGGCGGTGGTCGCGTCGCTCGGCCTCCTCGAGCAGGTGCAGGTACTGATCCTGCGCCTCGCGCGACTCCCACGCGGTGCCGTAGATCCGCTGCAGCTGCGGGTTGTGCTCGCTCCCCCGCCAGTACGCGCCGCCGGTGCGCATCAGCTTGAACGCCGGGATGTCCTTGGTGGTAGGCAGGTGCGGGCCGCGGCACAGGTCGGTCCACACCGCCTGGCCGGTGCGCCGGTCGAGGTTGTCGTACATGGTGAGCTCGTGCCCGCCGACCTCGACCGACTCCTCGCCGCTGGGCCCCTTCAGCCCGATCAGCTCGAGCTTGTACGGCTCGAGTGCCAGTTCGGCGCGCGCTTCTTCGGGACTGACGACGCGCCGGGAGAATCGCTGGCCCTGCTTCACGATCTGGCGCATCCGCTGCTCGATGGCCTTAAGATCATCGGGCCCGAACGGCTCCGCCACGTCGAAGTCGTAATAGAACCCATTCTCGACCGGCGGCCCGATGCCCAGCTTCGCGTCCGGGAACAGCTGCTGTACCGCCTGGGCGAGCACGTGCGCGGTCGAGTGGCGCAGGATCGCCCGGCCCTCGGGACGTGCGGCGCGCACCGGCTCGACCACGTCGCCGGCGGTCAGCCGGTACGCCAGATCCCGCAGATCGCCGTTGACCCGCGCCGCGATCACGGCACCTGCGCCGTCGCCGGTCGCCGGGTTCGCGGCTGCCTGTCCCCCGGCGGCGTCCGGCCCGGCCGCGGCGCTGACCGCAGCGCCGTTCGGGCTCATCAATGCCTCGCCCGCCGTCGTGCCCGCCTCGACCACATGCTCGCTGCCTGCGAGGGTGATGCGAAGCTGACTGGCGGACACGGCTGACTCCCTGGTGGTCACGACGGCTGCCGGGCCGGCTGCCAGCGGCCCGTGCACAGATGCTATCTGCGCCGGGGATGAGAACCACCCGGTTATCGGTGGTAACGGGAAGGAGCGGGCGATGACGTGGCTGCTGTACGGGGCGAACGGATACACGGGCACGCTGGTGGCCCGGCTGGCCGCAGCCCGGGGCGAGCGCCCGGTGCTGGCCGGCCGCTCGGCCGAGAAGGTCGGAGCACTGGCCCGCGAACTCGGCCTCGAATCCCGCCGGTTCGCGCTGGACGATCCCGATGCGATCCGGCGCGGTCTGGACGGGGTGAGCGCGGTGGCGCACTGCGCAGGCCCGTTCGCCGCGACCGCGGGCCCGATGGCGCGGGCGTGCGTGAACGCCGGAGTGCACTACCTCGACGTCACCGGCGAGATCGACGTGTTCGAGGAACTGCACGGCCTGGGCGACCGCGCCCGGGCGGCGGGCAGCGTGCTGCTGCCCGGAGCCGGGTTCGACGTCGTCCCGACCGACTGCCTGGCGGCCCTGCTGGCCGAGGCGCTGCCCGGCGCCGACCGGCTGGACCTGGCCTTCATGGCGGGCGGCGGGCCGAGCCCGGGCACCGCGAAGACCGCCGTGCAGGGCATGGGGCAAGGCGGGCGGGCCAGGATCGACGGGGTGATCACCGAGGTCCCGTTCGGCTGGCGGACGATCCGCGCCCAGTTCCCCAGCGGGCCGCGGACGGTCGTATCGGTGCCGTGGGGCGACGTCAGCACCGCGTACCACTCGACCGGCATCGGCACCATCACCACCTATACGGCTGTGCCGGGCGGCGCGCTGCGGGCCGGGCAGGCGCTTCGCCTGAACCAGCTGCTGCGGCTGGGCCCGGTGCGGCAGCTGGCGGAGGCCGTGGCGGGGCGGGCCGCCGGGCCAGGCGAGCGGCGGCGGGCCCGGTCCAGGAGCGAGGTGTGGGGCCGGACCAGCGCCGGAGACCGGACCGCGCAGGCGACGCTGCGCACGCCGAACGCCTACGCGCTGACCGCCGACTCGGTGGTCCGGGCGATCACCCGGCTCGACTCGGTGCCGCCCGGCTTCCACACCCCGTCCACCGCGTTCGGCCCGCGCTACGTCACCGACCTGGACGCCGTCACCCTCTCCGGCCCGGACCTCACGCCCGCAGAGTGATCCGACTTTGCATACGTTCCGACCACGGAACCGGGACAAACCACCCCGGAATTTGGTCGTACCGCGTGCAAAGTGGAAGTGATCATGGCGAATCGGCGGCGAAGGACAGGACGACGCGGTCTTCGACCGGCTGGTAGCCCAGGTGCTGGTAGAGGGAGTTGCTGGTCGGGTTGGCCAGGTCGGTGAACAGCAGCACCTCGGCGGCTCCGGCGTCCAGCGCGGCCTGGCTGACCGCCGCGGTCACCGCGCCGGCGTAGCCACGGCGCCGCAGCCCGGGCGGCGTGTACACCGGGCCGACCCGGGCCATGCCCGCCACCTGGCGGCTCAGCCCGGCCATCGACACCGGCACCCCGTTCGCCTCCCACAGCATCAGCCCGCCGTAGCCAATCCGGTCCCGGATCGCCCGCACCCGATCCCGGTCGGCCACGACCGGCACTTCCCGCCCGAAGGCGCGGAACCAGGCCACCAGCAGATCCTGGTCAGCGTCGCCCGCCACCCGGGCCTGCCCCGCCGGAGCCTGCCGGGGCGGGACCAGCTCGCCAAGCCGGTACAGCCGGTTCCGCATGTGCTCGACGACCGTGGCCCCGGTCCGCGCCCGCCAGTGGCCAGCGAACTGGCCAGCGGCCGCCACGCTCGCGTTCACCCCGGGCAGCGGCCGGCCGGACGCCGCGAGGGTCGCCGCCAGTTCGGCCACCGCCTGCTCCGGCGCGCTGGCGAGCAGCAAAGGGAACGGCGGTGTCTGCAGGCAGGTGCCCGCCACCGCTCCACCGGTCGGCTGCCACCAACCGAACCAGGGCGCATCCTGGCCGAATGTGTCCGGCCCGGTCGCCCGCAGCGTCTCGATGACGGTCAGCTCGACCGTGTTCCGCGCGGGCTGCTGCCGCAGAAACGAGTCGGCCTGGCGGGCGAACTCGTCAACGTCTTCGCTGATCGTCCACGGCATGCCCCATGATGGCGACCGGCGACCGCGGCTCGCACCTGGTTTTCAGCCGGCCGGCTTCGTCGCGCCCGCCGAGCGCTGGCGCCGCGGCCAGGAACTCACCCGGTCACGCCACGGGTTCGTGACGACCGTCGCTGCGCCGCCGACCGCAGCCCGACGGCCGCCATCCGCTCAGCGGATAGCGGCCGTCATCGCTCAGGGCTAGGAGTTGATCGGGTAGGAGACGGTGGCCAGCGACGTAAAGCACTCGGAGGTGGTGAGCGATCCGCACGCGGTGGACGAGAACGCCTCCATCGTCCCGTCGTGGCCGATGTAGAGGCTTCCCTGGGTGCCGCCGTTGGTGTAGACGGTGATGTACAGGTTGTGAGTAGGCCGGAACGACGGCGGCAGGACGGTGAAAGTGTCACTGCCCGAGAAGGACTGGGCCAGTGACCCCGACAGGTAGACGATGCCGCCCTGCACGGCCGCCTTGGGGTTGCCCGTCTGGTACACGGCGTTCTCCGACTGCCAGCCGTTGATCAGGGTCAGGGTGCTCCACTGGACCCCTGTGGAGGCGGCGGCGCTGGGGCCGGCCTGGACGACGTGCTTGACGGCTGGGGCGTTGCCGGGGTGCCCGGCGTGGCTGTGGCCGATGGCCTGGGCAGACGCAAAGGCGCCGCCGCCGAGTGACAGGGCGACCGCGAGCATCGAGATGACCAGGGCTGGTGTCCGTGTAATGAGTGATCGGATGCGACGCATTGAGGTAGACCTTTCAAACGCTCTCCCGCCCCGTACGGGAGAGTTCTCCGTATAGATGCAAAACCCCCTCGGCAGATACATCGCGGCCAGGGCCAGCCGGAGCCAGGCTGGTAGAACGTGGCCATGACGTTCACGTTCAGCTGTGCCGGTGACGCGGGGTGAGCGAGCTCGCGTCGCGCCCGCGGCCATGGGTGCGGCGGATGTCCGGCCGCGATCCCGGCGAGGAGCACCGTGGCTCCACCCCGCTGGAGCTGCTGTTTGACCTGACGTTCGTGGTCGCGGTGGCGCGGGCGGGCATCGAGTTGCGGGACGCGCTGGCGCAGGGGCACGCGGGCCACGCGCTGGCGGGCTACGCGGCGGTTTTCTTCGCTCTGTGGTGGGCGTGGGTGAACTTCACGTGGTTCGCCTCCGCTTACGACACCGACGACGTGCCCTACCGGTTGCTGACCTTGCTGCAGATGGCGGGGGTGCTGGTCTTCGCGGCCGGGATCCCGGCCGCGTTCGCCCGCTTTGACTTCGGCACGGCCGTGGCCGGCTACGTGATCATGCGGCTGGCGATGGTGGCCCAGTGGCTACGCGCCGCCCGTGGCCATCCCGAAGGCCGCGCCGGCACGCTGCGGTATGCGGCAGGCATCGCCGTGCTCCAGCTGTGCTGGATCGGCTGGCTCTACCTGCCCGCGCCGGTCCGGCCGACCCTCTTCTTCGTGCTGGCGGCCGCCGAGCTGGCGATACCGGTGTGGGCCGAATTTCGCGGCCGGCCCACGCCCTGGCATCCGGGCCATATCACCGAACGGTACGGCGGGTTCACCATCATCGTGCTGGGGGAGGTTGTCGCCGCGATCGCCGCCGCAGTCCAGCAGGCGGTGGACCACAGCCGGGCCTCGCCCGGGCTGCTTACGGTGGCAGCCGCCGGACTGCTGCTGGTTTTCGCGCTGTGGTGGTCGTATTTCAAGTACTCCGCCGCCGAGGAAATCAGACGATCGCTGCCCTGGACGTTCGCGTGGGCGCTGTGCCACTACCTGATCTTCGCCGCGGTCGCGGCGCTCGGCGCCGGACTTCAGATCGCGATCGGCACCCTCCTCCATGGCACCCGCGTCAGCCCGGCGTTCGCGGCGTTCGCCGTGGCCATCCCGGTCGCGATCTACATCGTCGTGCTGGCCCTGCTCGGCGCCCGCAGCGACGGCGAACCCTCGGTGCTGTGGCTGACGCTCCTCACCGCCGCCCTGATTCTGGCGGCCGCCGCGGCCACCCCCGTCCTCACCCTGCCGGTGAGCACCGTGATCATGGTCGTCCTCGTGGTCCTGCTGCTCGCCTACCACCTCACCGCTGCACACTGGGCCTCCCGTCAGCCGGGACGCTGACCGCCCCCGGGTGCTCCGGTGTCTGCCTGTGCGCCGGGTTCGGTGCTTGCCGACTGTGACTCAGCAGGCGGCCGCACCCGGCCGATACCATCGGTCCGGTCGAGCCTGACCATGGGGTGGAGGCCGGCCCGCGCTTGCCAATCAAGGGATGAACATGGATCACGATCCTGTGCCCGACGACCGCCCTGAGACCGAACGAGTATCGACCGGGGTGCTTCCGCCCGACACTGACGTTCGGGCTCTGGTCACCGCCGGGTACGAGCGCTATCTCCATCTCAACGAGGGGGCGGTCGCGGACTACATACCTGCCCTGGCAGCGGCCTCGCCGGACGCTTTCGGCGTATGCGTTGCCGGGGTTCAGGGGCGGCTGTTCTCGATTGGCGACTCTGACCAGGAGTTTGCCATCGAGAGCATCTCCAAGCTGTTTGTCTTCGCCCTGGTCTGTCAGGCCCTCGGGCATGAGGAGGCGCGCCGGAGACTAGGCGTCAACAGCACCGGCCTGCCCTTCAACTCGGTGATGGCCATCGAGCTCAACGCCGATCGCACGATGAACCCTCTGGTCAATGCCGGCGCCATGGCCACCACGAGCCTCGTGCCGGGTACGACTGCGGACGAGAAATTCGAGAGCATCGTCGCCGCGATGTCGCGATTCGCCGGGCGTCGATTGGTATTGGACGATGACGTCTATGCGTCTGAGACCGCGACCAACGACCGCAATCGGGGTATCGCCCACCTCCTTGACGGCTACGGCCGCATGTACTGCGATCCCGATCTAGCCACCGACGTCTACACTCGCCAGTGCTCGGTGCGGGTGAGCGCGCGGGACCTTGCCGTGATGGGGGCCACGCTGGCGAACGGCGGGGTGAACCCGATGACAGGTGAGCAAGCCATCGACACCCGCTACTGCAAGCGAGTGCTGGCCGTCCTGGCCACGGCCGGCCTCTACGAGCATTCGGGCCAGTGGCTCTATGACGTGGGTCTGCCCGGTAAGAGCGGGGTCGCCGGGGGCATCGTGACCGTGTCGCCGGGCAAGGGGGGCCTTGGCACATTCTCCCCGCCGCTCGATGCGGCAGGCAACAGCGTGCGGGGGCAACGCATCACCAGGTACCTGTCAGAAGCGCTGGGACTCAACCTCTTTACCTCGGCTCCTACTGCCTGATGTCCGCCGACGGCGCGTGATCGGCCCTGGGCCCGTCACGCACAGGTGAGAGTTCGGTGATCGTCATGCAACTCTCCAGGCAGCACGTGGTTGATCTGTTGCGGCGGGCAGGTCTAACCGAGATGGCCGAAGCGGCCCTGCACGACCTGCCCGACCTGATTGATCGCGAAGATGTGGCGGCATGGGGCGGAAAATGGAACATTGACATGGATTACTTCATCGACCGGATGGGCGGCAGCCCATAACCCGATCACGATGAATGGTCAGGCTGCCGCGGCGTATCCGCGCACAGTTGTCCCCGTGGCCCTTGGGCTGACGATCGCAGCAACTGCAGCGAGATGACGGGGAAAATGATGACGCTGAAAAAGCCCTGCGGCGACGACTGCAGCCGCGTTGGCCGGCCTGATGGCGTGCAACTGAAGCCCGATGGTGGTGGCAGCGACGATGAAGGGCAGCGACGTCGCCTGGAGCAGCCCTGCAGCGGCGACATCGCGGATGCTGGCCAGGGCGGACCGGCAGAGGACGGCGGGCAATCCGCGCACGACCAGCAGTGCCAGCACGAAGAGCGGCACCCGCAGCAAGATGGAGGCGCTCGAGAACAGCACCGACAGGTTGAATGTGAGCCCGCTGGTGACCAAGAAGACCGGGATGAGGAAGCCATAGCCGATGGGCATCGAGTTTCGGGTGGAACAGCGGGTGCTTGTGTTCGGCATCCGCGTCGACCAGGCGAAGGATCGCCCCCGGCGATGAAAGCGCCGAGGATCGCCTCGAACCCTAGATGGTTGGCCACGGCGGCGAGATTGTCGAAGTTCATCGCGGGTCAATCACGAGGTGCCGCCTGGCGTGCCGGGGTGGGAGCTGGGTTCCATTTTTCCTCGATGCGCGCGTAGCGCCAGATGAGCAGGGCAGCCAGCCAGGTGGCAAGGAACAGCCCCACGATCACGAACCCGGCGGTGTTGATGTTGAACCGGGACATCAAGCCCCAGAAGCCGTCGGTGTGGCTGAGCCCGTGGATATCGCGGGGTAGCAGGCTCAGGGCCTCGACCGTGCCGATGACGAAGCAGATCGCCACGGATAGCCCCGTTATGGCCAGGTTGTAGTAGACCTTGCGACACCGTCACATTACCCCCGCCACGGCCGGTAAACATTCAGCCCGTTCACGAGCAGCCCGATGGTTGCAGTGCACTGCAGGACCCGGTAGATGGTGGGCCGGGAGACGTTGAACCGCTCGGCGATCTCGTGATGGAGTGGTCGCCGCTGGCGTACGCTCCCCCGCTAACCGTGACTGCTATGTGGTGGCCAGGCGACCCACCGGGTGCGGATGGTGACTCCTCCGTGGGGCCGGCCCCCCGCGAGGGCCGCCGTGCGGACGCAAAAGTGGGACCACATGTTGAGCTGGATCTCTTTGGCCAGCTTGAGCTTGTTATAGAGCAGGTCAGCCAGCCGGTCCCCGGCCCGGGCCCAGGATTCGATCTCAAAACGCAACGCATCGCCGGCCGGCGAAGCCCGGAACTCGATCTCTCCGGCCTCCAGGTGACCATCCAGGGTGGCCAGCCGGAAGGAGGTGGAGTCCCGGTGAACCACGCGCACGGGCCCATCCCATGGCCCGGGCATCCGGACCAGGAACTCGTCACCGTGCCGCAAGGGGCCGTCCGCGCCGCGGGTCTTGCGGAATACCGCCATCTCCGGCGTGGCCCGGTCCAGCTTGTCCGCCACCATGTCGATCAGGGCGGCCGGACCCAGGGCGCTGTTCACTATCCGCACGGCATAAGTGCGATGCAGCATGGGCCCGACACCCGCGTCCAGCCCCTGGCGGCGGTGCCCGTCGCGGTGATGCACGGGGCCCGGCAGGTCTTCTGCGCTGCCCGACTGTTCCGAGCGGTGAAGGGGAGTTGTTCGCCACATATACCGCCAGCTGACCAGCGCGATCCCTACCGGCCAGCCCAGGACAGTCCGGAGCCGGACCCAACGGCTGGCTGTCGTCATGGGTAAATCGTCGCATCACGGGCAGCCGTCCCGGTGCAGGCCCACCGCGGGGAGGAGCCAGATGACCGTAACCGAAACGCTTCGGCGGGCGGGATTGCGTGATACGCACCTCCACGCGGCGTCGCTCGGATCAGTAGCGTTGTGCATTGGCTTGTGGATCCGCGCTAAGACCGTCGACCAGGATGAGCGCGGTAACGCGGAACGGCGCGCCTTGTTTGTGGGTTTGTGGCCGCCGATGTTCTGGCTGATCGGCGACTCGCTGGGGGAAGCGGAGTAGGTGCGCCAGAGGCTGCTCGGCCCGGTCAACGAGATTGCGGCGCTAGACGACCTGCGTCATCGCGAGATCAACTACGATCCGGCGCGGGCCCCGCAAGACGGCCGGCCGCAGGGGCACTGGCACGTCGACTCCGGTTCCACCGTCATCGGCCGCGAGCCGCCCGGCCCGCCAGTGCCCGGCGGCCCCTGGGCGACAGCGTGCCGCCTGGTGAGTCAGTATGAGTTCGCCGATGGCCCGATTCTGCGCGCGGTGTACCGAAGCGATCAGGAATTGCTCGGCCGCGACATGCTGCTCGAAGGCCGTTTCTGCGGATTGCGTTTTTATCTCGGTGTCCGCGTCACCGGAGTGATCGACGAGACGCGGGACGGTGACGGCGGCCCCGAACGCGTGTGGGGTTGGTGCTATCAGACCCTGCAGGGCCACCTGGAGCAGGGACGCCTCAGTTACGAAGTGATCAAGAATCAGCGTACCGGCCAGGTGACCTTCCACATCGCTGGTTACTCGCGTCCTGCATCCATCCCCAATCCATTGGTGCGCTGGGGGTTCCGGCTGTTCGGCCACTGGACCCAGCAGCGCTTCTACCGGAACGTACAAGCGCGGATGCATCGCCTCCTGCGGGCAGCGCAGCGCGGCCTGCCTATGCCGGTTCCAGCGGTACGGGCGGACGGCATCGTCCTGGCCCCGTCAGGAGTAAGGCCGCATCCATGGGAGAGGCTGACCCGCGGATGGCTCCACGCAGGACGCTGAGCCACAAGGTCGCTCCTCTACGGAGCTAGCCGCGAAGGGCTGCACACCCCAGGCGTCCAAGCCGGGACGGCTACTGACACTTACGTGCCAATCACGGGCACGGGTGGCTGTCCTCGAAGATCGTCACGCCTCAAGGGCGGGACGGGTTTACCGGGCCGGGTGCCTGCCGGGTCGCCGCCGCATTCGCAGGGCGCTCAGCAGGAGGGCGCCCAGGAACACGACAATGCCGATGAACAGCAGCCACAGCAGGCCCTTCACGACAACGCCCACGATGCCCAGCACGATCGCCACGATCACCAGTAGCAGAAAGAGAGCAATCATCCGATCCTCCGCTCAGTCAGGCGGCTCAGCGGCGGGCCAGCCGACGCTCACCGCCGCCGCCTGGCTCATAGGCCAGGCCGTAGTGCTTGAAGATCGCCTCTTCGTCGCCTGCGGGCAGCTCGCCATCGGTACCGATCGACGGGGCATCCTTCACTTGCTTCTTGTCGAAGGTGATCTTGACGTACCCCGGCCCCACCGTTGCCTGGTCGAGAGGCACGAACACGAGCCGGTGCCGGGTCGGCAGGCCGACCTTGACCGTGCCGAACGATGGCAGGTCTGTGCCGGTGTCGACGTAGACGGCTTCCAGCTCGCCGATCTTGTGACCGTCGGCGTCAACCACGTCGTGGCCGCGCCATTCCCGGATGTCTGCAGCCTCGAACACGCCAGCCTTCCTCTTGCAGCGCCATACCGCTTCTCAATCGGTTCGCGGGGTCTGGACGACATCAATTGAGGTCAGCTA
>DASXLW010000182.1:0-17231 GCA_036496025.1 Streptosporangiaceae bacterium | reverse complement strand
TCACGCCGACGATCGTAGGTTCGCGCGAGGCCGGCCGGCAATGCCCGGTGATGACCGACGAGTTCCGGGCCCCGGCCAGGTGCGCACCGGTGAGGATTCCGGATCAGGCTCTCGATCGGTAGGTCACGTGCGACGGGGGCGCACCCGGCTGCATCAGGTCACTGGGCGCGGCCGGGGTTGCCGCTCAGCGGCGGGACCCGGGTGCCCGGGAGCGGAATAATGGAAGATCGTCAACACGGAGCCCGCCGCCGCGGTGGCCCGCCCTAGCCGGCGCGCAGGCTCGCGATGGGGAGGCCGGCCGGGTGAGCCTCGAGGAATACCGGCGCAAGCGCAATGCGGCACGGACGCCGGAGCCGATGCCGCCCGACCACGCCGACTCGATCCCGCCCGACCTGGCCAGCGACGCCGCCAACCCGGCGCCGCCCGGAAGTGATCCTGACCGCGCGGTCCCCGGCCGGGGGGGCGTCTTCGTGGTACAGGAGCATCACGCCCGCGGGCTGCATTGGGATTTCCGCCTGGAACATGATGGGGTGCTGGCCTCCTGGGCGGTGCCGAAGGGCGTGCCTGACGACCCGGCCCACGACCATTTCGCCCGCCGCACGGAGGACCACCCGCTGGCCTACGCGGGATTCAGCGGAGTCATCCCGCGGGGCGAATACGGCGCCGGAACCGTCAGCATCTGGGATAGCGGTCGCTACGAGCTGGTGAAATGGACGCCGCGCGAGGTCAAGGTGGTGCTGTACGGACGCCGCCTGTCTGGCGGCTACGCGCTCTACCGGACCCGAGAAGACGACTGGATGATCCACCGCGAACGGGTGGCGCTGCCGGAATGGGTGCGCCCGATGCTGGCCACGAGCTCGAAGGCGCTGCCCGGCGGCGGGAGCTGGGCGTACGAGATGAAGTGGGACGGGGTGCGCGCCTCGGCCTACCTCAGCGGCGGCCGGCTCCTGCGGCTCGTCTCGCGCTCGGGCCAGGACGTGACCGTGGCATATCCGGAGCTGCGCGGGCTCGGTCCCGCGGCGGGTGCGCGCCAGCTGGTACTCGACGGCGAGATCGTGGCGTTTGACGGCGGCCGGCCGAGCTTCGAGGCGCTGCAGCCGCGCATACACGTGACCTCAGCCGCCGAGGCCGCGCAGATGGCCCGCCGCACTCCGGTGGTTTACCTGGCGTTCGACCTGCTGTACCTCGACTGGCGGCCCACCCTCGACCTGCCGTACCGGCAGCGACGCGAGCTGCTCGACGCCCTGGCGCTGGCCGGTCCGTCATGGCAGACCCCGCCGGCGTTCACCGACGCCGCGGGCGAGGACGTGCAGGCCGCAGCGGCCGCCCAGGGGCTGGAAGGGGTGGTGGCCAAGCGGCTGGACGCCCGGTACCGGCCCGGCGCACGGTCGGCCGACTGGCTCAAGGTCAAACCCGAGTTCAGCCAGGAGGCCGTGGTCGGCGGGATCAACCCGGGCAAGGGCCGGCGGGCCGGGCAGATCGGCTCCCTGCTGGTCGGGGTGCAGTCCACCAGCGGCCTGACCTACGCCGGCCGCGTCGGCACCGGGTTGAACGCGCAATCGCTGCGGCTGCTCGACCAGCGGCTGTCCCCGCTGCGCCGGGTGACCAGCCCGTTCGCCACGCCGGTCCCGCCCGAACACGCGCGCGGCGCGATCTGGGTCGAGCCGCGGCTGGTGGTCGCGGTGGCCTTCGCCGGGTGGACGCAGGCAGGCCGGATGCGCGCCCCGTCCTACCGCGGGCTGCGGGCGGACAAGGACCCGGCCGAGGTGATCCGCGAGCAGTGAGCCCCTGGTAACCGGGACCGCGTGCGGCCAGCACCGGGCAGAGTAGGGAAGATGGGGCCATGCGTCTTCCCGTGAATCCGCCCGTCGCACCGATGCTGGCCAAGGCGGTGGATCAGATTCCCGACGGCCCCTACAGCTTCGAGCCCAAGTGGGACGGCTTCCGGTCGATCATCTTCAGGGACGGCGGCGAGGTCGAGATCGGCAGCCGGAACGAGCGCCCGATGACCCGCTACTTCCCGGAAATCGTCGCCGCGGTGCTGGCCAACCTGCCCGAGCGGTGTGTGATCGACGGCGAGATCGTGGTGCCGGACGCCGAGAGCAGGCGGCTGGACTTCGATGCGCTGCTGCAGCGGATCCACCCGGCGGCCAGCCGCGTCGACATGCTGGCCGAGCAGACCCCCGCGCACTTCATCGCCTTCGACCTGCTCGCGCTCGGCGACGCCGATCTCACCGAGCAGCCGTTCGCGCAACGCCGGGCCGCGCTCACCGGCGCTCTCGCCGCGGTGCAGTCCCCCGTCCACCTGACCCCGGTGACCACCGACCGGGACCAGGCCCGGAGCTGGTTCAGCCAGTTCGAGGGCGCCGGCCTCGACGGGCTGGTGGCCAAGCCGCTGGACGTGACCTACCAGCCGGACAAGCGCGTGATGCTCAAGGTCAAGCACGAGCGCACCGCCGATTGCGTGGTGGCCGGCTATCGGCTGCACAAGAGCGGCGGCGACACGATCGGCTCACTGCTGCTCGGTCTGTTCACCGAGGACGGCAAGCTGGCCAGCGTGGGCGTGGTGGGCGCGTTCCCGATGGAACGCAGGAAGGAGCTCTTCGCCGAACTGCAGCCGCTGGTCACCACCTTCGACGACCACCCGTGGAGCTGGGCCAGGCAGGAGGCGGGCACCCGCACCCCGCGCGCGGCCGCGGCCAGCCGGTGGAACGCGAAGAAGGACCTGTCGTTCGTGCCGCTGCGGCCCGAACGGGTGGTCGAGGTCCGGTACGACCACATGGAGGGCCCGCGGTTCCGGCACACCACCCAGTTCGTCCGCTGGCGTCCGGACCGCGAGCCCCGGTCATGCACCTATGCCCAGCTCGAGGAACCGGTCAGCTTCAACCTCACCGAAATCCTCGGCCCGGGCTCGCGGTAAATGATCAGGCCGGGCCGGCGGGCGCCTGCTGGCGTGCCCGCCGGGCCGGCCTGATCGGGCCGAGCGCCGCCCTGGCTGCTACTTGGCCAGGTCGGTGACGAACTTCGACCCGGGAGCGCCGAGCCCGGTCATGCTGTCGTAGCCATTGGCCGTGCTGAGCGTGTTAGACCGGGCCGAACAATTTCCGGTCGCGTCGCAGTAGACGATGGGTCCCTCGTACGTGAGCTCACGGAACGAGTAGAGGGACCCCTTGGCGCCGGGACCGAGGTAGGTGAACGCGTGGTCCACCCGGACCTGGCCCTGGTTCCCGCCGGGCACGACGTCGGTGATCGCGCCCGGCGTATTGCTGAGGCGGTAGATCGCCGGGTTGACGAACCCGACGGCCACGCCCGCGGCTTGGTCCGCATCGGCGATCACGCCGGCCAGCAGCGGCGAGGCCAGGCTGGTCCCGCCGTAGCGGGTCTGCGAGTACCTCGCCCCGTTGGCGAAGGTCTGGTGCAGGCCGATGAGGAATCCCGTGGACGGGTCGGCGTCCATCGAGATGTCGGGGTTCACCCGCATCGGGGTCGAGCCGGTCAGGGCCGCGTTGCGCTGCGCGAGCGCGGCGGGCACGACCGACTTCTGGTACCACGGCTGGGAGTAGTGGTAGCTGGTGAACCCGCCGCCGCCGCCGTCATAGCTCACCGGCAGCCATGTGTTCACGGTCGACTTCGTGCAACCGGGGAAGGCGCCCACGGCGTTGGCCGTGCACTTGAACGAGCGGCCGGTGGCCCAGCCGACCTGGCCGATCTGCTGGCCGTTGCTGCCGACCTGCAGCGACGTGCCGCCCACCGACGTGACGTACGGGCTCTCGGTCGGGTAGTCGGACGACGAGAAGCCGAACAGGTTGTAGTTGTCGCCGTTGTCTCCGGAGGAGAACTGGATCGTCATCCCGGTCGTGGCGGCGAGCATGAAGATGTCGTCGTAGGCCCTCTTGGTGGCCGGGCTGTCCAGGAGGTCCCCGGCGTCATCGCCCCACGAGTTCGTGACCACGTCGGCCAGGTGGCGGTCGATCACCTTCTGTTCGGCAGCGAACAGCCCGCTGTTGAAGCAGTTCTTGGCGCCGACGTACAGGATGTGGGCGCCCGGCGCCGTCGAGTGCACGGCCTCGACGTCAATCGCCTGCTCGACCAGCCAGCTGGATGCGTCGCACGCAGACTCACGGTTGAACGGAGTGGCCACGCGTTGGCTGAAGTGCGCACGGGCGAACGGGTTGCCCGGGTCGTTCGTGCTGAAGTACCGGGTCGCGTCGCCGGCGATGGTCGCCGAGCCGTAGGCGTCGATGATGGCTACGGTGGTGCCCTTGCCGGTGCTGGACGACCCGACGTTATAGGCCGAGCGGAACTGGCCGGGCTTGTAGCCGCACACGTTGTAGGGCACCTTGTTCGGGTAGCCCTGCCCGAACGGCGGGGTGACCTTCGTGATCTTCTGGTTGTAGTAGCTGCCGCACGGCTTGGCCGTGATGAACGCGGGCGGCGCCGGCGGGAACGGGTTCTGGCCCGTCGCCCGGGCCGCCGTGGCGCTCGCGGCGCTGGCCGGCGTGGCGACGTTCTGGCTTATCCCCATCGCACCCGCCACGCTGCCGGCGACGGACGAAGGAAGCGACAGGTCCTTCGTGGCCAGGCGCAGGACGCGGCCGTGCACCCGGTAATTCCCCAGCCGGGTGCCGAACGCCCGTTCCACCTGGGCGGCCGTACCCGACGCGGAGACCGTGATGCGGTCCGGGGACACAGCGCCGACCTTGAAGCCCTGGCTGCGAAGCCACGTACGAGCGGTGCCGACCTCGGCGCCAGACGGCGAGAACCTCGCCTCCCACCGGGCCGTGCTGAGGTAGTGCCGGTAGCTCGCGCTGCCGGGGGTGCTGACCGCCCTCACCAGCGCCTGCGCTCCGGCTGCATCGCGCAGCCTGAGTACCAGCTCGAAGTCGACCCGGGCGGACTTGGATACCGTGCCGGCCGGATGCTGGCGGGCCTGGGCCGGGGCGAGGCTCCCGGCCAGGATTGTCCGCCCGGACGTGGCCGCTCCGGCGGCCGACGCTCCGACGACGCCGCTGACCGTGCCCAGACACAAAACACCGGCCGCTCCCGCGGCCGTCACCGACACCCTACGTCTCTTACGCACCATGCGTCTCCTTGGCGGGGATAGCAGAAAATCTCTTTAGGGACCCTAACGAACTGGCCGCCTTCCGGCGCGGGAGTCCTGGCAGGCAATCATGACAAGTATGTAATCCAGGGCGAGACGTCTCTGCTCACGTAAGGTGACGCCATGGCCGACGAAAAGATGATCTTGGAAGTCGGAGGGCGCACGGTCAGCGTCAGCAACCCGCGCAAGATCTTTTTTCCTGAGACCGGGCACACCAAGCTCGATCTGATCCACTACTACCTATCGGTGTCTGACGGTGCGCTCCGCGGCGTCGCGGGACGGCCGATGGTGCTCAAGCGCTTCGTGCACGGCGCCGACGGGGAGGCGTTCTTCCAGAAGCGGGCGCCGGCCAGCCGGCCGGCCTGGGTCGAGACCGTCGAGCTGCGCTTCCCTTCCGGGCGCACCGCCGAGGAGGTCGTGCCCCGCGACGCGGCCGTGCTGGCCTGGGTGGCCAACCTCGGCTGCATAGACCTCAACCCGCATCCGGTGCGCGCGACCGACCTTGATCACCCGGACGAGCTGCGGGTCGATCTCGATCCGGTGCCGGGGGTGGAGTGGCAGCAGATCGTAGACGTGGCCATGGTGGCGAGGGAAGCGCTGGACAGCGTCGGGCTGGCCGGCTGGCCCAAAACCTCGGGCTCGCGCGGATTCCACATCTACGCCCGGATCGAGCCGCGGTGGTCGTTTAGCGACGTCCGCCGAGCCGCCGTCGCGCTGGCCAGGGAAATCGAGCGCCGGGCGCCGGACCAGGCGACGAGCAAGTGGTGGAAGGAGGAACGCCGTGGCGTCTTCGTCGACTACAACCAGAACGCGAAGGACCGGACCGTCGCGTCCGCCTACTCGGTGCGGCCCCTGCCCGATGCGCGGGTGTCCACCCCGCTGAGCTGGGACGAAGTGCCCGGCTGCGACCCCGCCGCGTTCACCATCGACACGGTTCCCGCGCGGTTCGCCCAGGTGGGCGACCCGTGGGCGGGGATGGACGATGCCGCGGGCTCGCTGGACCCGCTGCTCGAGCTGGCCGCCAGCGACGAGGCGGCCGGGCTGCCCGACGCTCCCTGGCCGCCGCACTTCGTCAGGCAGGCGGGCGAGGAGCCGCGGGTCCAGCCGTCCAAGCGCCGCGGGGGCGGCGGCCAGGGGCGGGGCGCGGCCGTCCCGCCGCCGGCGCCGGGCCAGGCCGCCGGGCCTGCCGGCCGCCGCCGCTCGTCGATGCCGTTGATCGAGGTCGCCCGCGCGGCCACGAAGGCGGAGGCGAACGAGGGCCTGGAACGCTGGAAGGCGCGCCACGCGCAGGTGTGGTCGCGCCTGGCGCCGGAGGACGTGCTGGTCGACTCGATGCGCGGCCGCAGCTACACCTGGACCCGGATCAGGATCAACCTGCAGCACGTGCCCGAGGCCGAGCGGCCGCCGCAGGAGGAACTCGAGGTCGACTACGACCCGTGGGCGCCCGGCGGCCGGTAACCCGGCCGTGGCCAGGACCGCGGCCGTCTCGGGGTATTTTTACCGAACGGGCAGGCGCGGATCACTCCCGGACCGCGCGGCCCGTCCGTGGCGATCAGAAGGGGCAAATTAGCACTTGTCTGCGTCTGCCCGTAAGAATGGCTCATGAGCAAGCAACCGATGCCTCCGCCGCCCGGCGACCGGCCCACCCCCACGGCCCCGCCGCCGCCTCCGGCGTGGCGTCATTGGCTCTGGCCTGTCGCGATCGGACTGGTCCTGGTGGCGTGGCTGTTCCTGCCGGCCATCCACACCAGGGGACAGGTGACCCTGACCTATTCGCAGTTCCTGTCCGACGTGAACGCGCACAAGGTCAAGACGGTCACGATCGGCTCGAGCAGCACCACTAACGCCCCGGCCAACGGCACGCTGACCAGCGGCACCGACTACACGACGGTGATCCCGGTCCAGCTGGCCGGTCCGACCCTGACCAGCAAGCTGCAGTCCGCCGGGGTGGAGATCACCGCGGCCCAGCCGAGCTCGGGGTTCGGCTCGGTGCTGCTGTCCTGGCTGATCCTGCTGGCGCTATTCCTGGTGCCGCTGTACTTCTGGCGGCGGCTGTCCCGCGGTGCGGCCGGCGGCGGCGGGCTGGGCGGGGTCCTCGGCGTCGGCCGGTCCCCGGCCAAGGTGTTCGACGCCGAGCGGCCGACGACCAAGTTCAGCGACGTCGCCGGCTACGAGGGTGCCAAGGCGGAGATCAGCGAGGTGGTGGACTTCCTGCGCCATCCCGAGCGCTACAAGGCGGCGGGGGCGATGGCGCCGCGCGGCGTGCTGATGGTCGGACCGCCCGGCACCGGCAAGACGCTGCTGGCCCGCGCGGTGGCCGGAGAGGCGGCGGTGCCGTTCTTCTCCGTCACCGGCTCCAGCTTCGTCGAGCTGTTCGTCGGGGTGGGCGCGGCCCGGGTCAGGGACCTGTTCGCCGAGGCGCGCAAGCGGGCGCCGGCGATCATCTTCGTGGACGAGATCGACGCGATCGGTCAGCGCCGCGGCGGCGCCGGCGCGGTAGCCAACGACGAACGGGAGCAGACGCTCAACCAGCTGCTCTCGGAGATGGACGGGTTCGACGTGACCCAGGGCGTCGTGGTGCTGGGAGCGACCAACCGGCCCGAGATCCTGGACCCGGCGCTGCTGCGGCCGGGCCGGTTCGACCGGCAGGTCACGATCCCGCTGCCGAACGTGGCCGAGCGGGCCGCCATCCTCGTGGTGCACTGCCGCGACAAGCAACTCGGCCCGGACGTCAACCTGGATGCGGTGGCGCGCGGCACGCCCGGTTTCTCCGGCGCGGACCTGGCCAACCTGGCCAACGAGGCGGCGATCAACGCCGTCCGGGGGGGCCGCGACGTGCTGACCGCCGAGGACTTCAGCACGGCCAGGGACCGGATCCTGCTCGGCCGCCGGGAAGGCTCCAACGTGCTGCTGCCGGAGGAGAAGCAGGCCGTTGCCGTGCACGAGGGCGGCCATGCGCTGGTCGCCGCCCTGTCCGAGCACGCCGACCCGGTGGAAAAGGTCACGATCCTGCCCGCCGGGCAGGCGCTCGGGGTGACCGAGCAGCTCCCGCTGGTCGAACGCCACCTTTACGGCGAGGATTACCTCACCGACTCGCTCCGGGTCCGGCTCGGCGGCCGGGCGGCCGAGCTCGTCGAGTTCGGCCAGGGCTCCAGCGGAGCCTCCAACGACCTGGCCTCGGCCACCGATCTGGCCGTCAAGATGGTCCGTGAGTTCGGGCTGTCGTCCAAGGTCGGCCCGGTCAGCTACCCCGAGGGCGGCTCGGTGTTCCTCGGCAACAGCGGCCAGCCGGTATCCAGCCGGCCGTTCGCCGAGGCCACCCAGGCCACGATCGACGCCGAAGTCGCCCGGCTGCTGCGCGAGGCCGAAGAGCAGGCCACCAGCCTGATCAGCAGTCACCGGCGCGAGCTCGACCAGCTCGCCAAGCTGTTGATGGACAAGGAAACCGTGGACGGCGCGGCCGTCTACGGGCTACTGGGCAAGCCCGTGCCCGAGCGTCACCCGGACGGGCAGGTGATAGCCCCCGATCGCGCCGCGGCCGCGGCCGACGAGATCCGGCCCCCTGCCCCCGCCGGCGGCCAGGGCGCAGGCCACTGACCGGACCGGAGCCAGCCGCCGAGCGAGCGCCGTGCGCCGCCGCGGGATCCGGGCCGGCACCCACCCCGGGTTATACCGCCTCCGCGATCGTCCGGGTCAGCAGGATGGCCGCGCAGAATGAGCGGTAGACGGAGAGCAGGTCGTCGCCGCTGATCACGAGCTCCCTGGGGCCCGCCCGATCGACGCCGCGGACCCACGTGGCGGCCTCGGCGATGTCGGTGGTGCGGACCGAGATCTCCAGGGTGGCGACGGGTCCGAGTGGCGGCGGCGCGGCCTGCGCGGCCGTGGCCACGGCCTTCTCGGCCACTTCCCGGATCAGCGTGCACGCCCGGGCCGGATGCAGGCTGTGCGCTGCCAGCCTGCTCACCGGCTCCTTCACCACCGCCGTGTGGACGCCGGGCAGCAGGGCAGCGGTCTCGTCGCAGGCGCACCGGTCCCCGGTCACGAGCACCACGGGCACCTCGTAGTGCGCGGCCACGAGCGCGTTGATGCCGGCCTCGCCGGTGACCGTGCCGTTGAGCCTGACCTCGGCCACCGCGCGGGGGTTGTAGGTGTGCGACAGCCCGGCGGGGGCGCCGATCGACCCGTGGTAGGAGACGAACAGCACCGCGCCGAAGCTGCGATCGAGCCCCTGCATCATGTACAGCGGCTTGTGCCGGCCGGAGATGTAGGAGGCCTGGCCGGCCAGTGCCCGGGGCGGCAGGTTCCGCATCTGCGAGTGCGAGTCGTTGACCACGATCTCGGTTGCCCCGCCCGCCAGGGCGCCGTCGATGGCCGCGTTGACCTCGGCGAGCAGCAGCTGGCGTCCCGCCGTCGCCTCCGGTCCGTCGCCGATGCACTGCTCCCAGTCCACGACGCCCGCGGTGCCCTCCATGTCGCTCGACAGGAAGATCTTCATGCTTGCCTCCTCGGCGGCGGCCGGCCCGGTCTCATCCTCTCGCGCCAGCCGCCGCGGCGCCCGCGCCGCGGGTGCGGCAGTCATCTTTAACCCGGCCCGGATCTGACGTAACGTGGCGCAGCACGCGACCGACCAGGTGGCGGCGACGGAAGGGGACGGGCAGGTGCCTGGAAGCGTGGTCCACAGGACGCTCGATCTCGCCGGGCTCGACGTGCCGGTGGTGGAGATCACCGGCGGGTACGACGGTCCCGCTCTCACGGTGATCGCCGGGGTACACGGCTGCGAGTACGCGCCCATGGCCGCCGTGCGCCGCTGGGCCGGTGAGCTCCAGCCGGACAACCTGCGCGGCCGGGTGCGCGCCGTGCCGGTACTGAACCTGCCCGCATTCTGGGCCAGGAGCGTGTTCGTCGTGCCCGAGGACGGCAAGAACCTCAACCGCTGCTTCCCGGGCAACCCGGCCGGGACGTTCACCGAACGGCTGGCGCACGCGGCGTTCACCGAGCTGATCGAGGGCTCGGACGCGGTGGTCGACGCGCACGCCGGCGACATGGTCGAGACCCTGGAGCCCTTCGCGCTCTATCACGCCGGCCTGGCCCAGGCTCGCGCGCGCGAGCTGGCCAACGCGTACGGGCTCAGCTACGTGGTTCGTCAGCAGCGCAAGCCCAGCCAGGGCCTGACCGGCATGACCAGCTCGGCAGCCGCGGCTGTCGGCGTGCCGGCCATCATCGCCGAGGCGGGCGGCAACGGGCTGGTAGATAGCGCGTCGGTGGAACTGCACGTGCGCGGGCTGTACCGGGTGCTGGACATGCTGGGCATGTCGCGCGGCGCCGCGCACTGGGAGGACGACAGGCCGCCGAGCTACCTGCGCGACTTCGAGTGGGTGTACTGCCGCCGGGCGGGCTGGTGGGAGCCGCGAGCCTGCGCCGGGGACGTGGTGCGGGAGGGTCAGCTGCTCGGCACCGTCACCAGCATCGACGGCGCGACGGTGCAGGAGGAGATCCACGCCCCCATCGACGGTGTCGTGCTGTTCCTGACCAGCTCGCCGGCGGTGGCCGACGGCGGCCTGCTGCTGGGGCTGGGCTCCGCGTGACCAGGGTCGGCCGTGGCCGTTCGGGAACAAATCCCTTGATCTTCGGCTTGTGTTCGTAGATTGTGGCCTGCGGGGTGCGCCGGGTACCTGAACGCGGGAACCCGGCGGATCCCGGTAGGCTATGTCCGACCCGTAGCTTCCGCCCGCTGTCGGCGTGCTGGCGGGACGCGGGCAGTCAGGTGGCGGAGTAGCTCAGTCAGGCAGAGCAAGCGGCTCATAATCGCTGTGTCGCCGGTTCAAGTCCGGCCTCCGCTACGATCAGGCTGCTTGTCGGCCCTGCGGGCCGACTGCGCCGCAGCCTGGTATTTGCCCGGGGGGGCGACCCCCCGGAACCCCCCGGGACCGGGGCTTCGCCCCGGAACCCCTGGGACCAGGTTCCGCTCAGGAACCTGGAATCCCTGGGCCCGGGGCGACCGATTGAGGAAGAGAGAAAGGCACTCCTACCGTGGCCGCTACCGACGTCAGGCCCAAGATCACCCTGGCATGCCAGGAGTGCAAGCACCGCAACTACATCACGCGCAAGAACCGGCGGAACGACCCGGACCGGCTCGAGCTGCGTAAGTACTGTCCCAACTGCCGCTGCCACCGGCCGCACCGCGAGACCCGCTAGCGGCGCGCCCGCGCCATGGCCGTCAACAAGGACTACATCGGGCGGACGTTCCCGCCGGGGGAGCCGTACGAGGTCGGGCGGGTCAAGATCGCCGAGTTCGCGGACGCGATCGGCGACCCGAACCCGCTGTACCGCGACCGCGAGGCCGCCCGGGCGGCCGGGTACCCGGACGTGATCGCGCCACCGACGTTCGCCATCGTGATCAGCATGGCCAGCAGCGGACGGGCCGTGGCCGACCCGGGCCTGGGAATCAACTACGCCATGGTCGTGCACGGGGAGCAGCGGTTCGAATACCGCCGGCCGATCTGCGCCGGGGACGTGCTGACCGCGACGTCCACGATCTCCGACATCAGGGAAGCCGGCAGCCTGACCATGCTCAACACCAGGACAGATATCCAGACAGTGTCCGGCGATCCCGTGTGCAGCGCGTACTCGACGCTGGTCGAGCGCGGCTAGCGCGGGCGAGGGCAGCGCGGGGAGGCAGCGTGCGGCGAAGCTACTCCGGCGTGGCGGAGGGCACCGAGATCGCGGCGGTCAGCTACCCAGCCACCCGGCTCAGCCTGATCAAGTACGCGGGCGCGTCCGGCGACTTCAACGTGATCCACTGGAACGAGCGGATCGCCCGCTCGGTCGGCCTGCCCAACGTGATCGCGCACGGCATGTTCACGATGGCGCAGGCCGGGCGGTTCGTGACCGACTGGGCCGGTGAGTTCGGGGCCGTGCTGGAGTTCAGCGTCAGGTTCACCGCGCCCGTCGTGGTGCCCGACGACGACCAGGGCGCGACGATCGAGGTCAGTGGCCAGGTCGAAGAGAAACTCGACGACAACCGGGTGGCGCTCGCGATCACCGCCACGTCGGCAGGCACCAAGGTGCTCGGCCGCGCCCGCGCCGTGGTCCGGCTGCCATGATCGCGGCCTGCTGGCGCCGCCGTCTCCCGGCCGCGCGCTCTCTGCCCGCGGGATCCTCGCTTCTTCGCCGCGGTCTTGCGGAGCCGCCAGCGCCGGCTTGCTATCGTCTAGGCCCTAATGGTTTGCAGACGAGTCCTTAGAAGGCTCCCGCTACAGCCCACTAGGTGAGCCTCGTCCCCCCAGCGCGCCGGAGGCAGTCATGGATCACCAGGTCAAGTACGTACTTCAGGAATCCGACCTGCCCCGGCAGTGGTACAACATCGTGCCGGATCTGCCCGCCCCGCCTCCGCCGCCGCTGCACCCGGGCACCGGCCAGCCGATCGGCCCCGACGACCTGGCTCCGCTGTTCCCCGGCGCGCTGATCGCGCAGGAGGTGTCGGGGGACTCCCATATCGACATCCCCGACGACGTCGTCGACGTTTACCGGCTGTGGCGGCCCACGCCGTTGTTCCGCGCGCGGCGGCTGGAACGCGACCTCGGCACGCCCGCGCGGATCTACTACAAGTACGAGGGCGGCAGCCCGGCGGGCTCGCACAAGCCCAACACCGCGGTGCCGCAGGCGTACTACAACGCCGCGGAGGGCGTACGCCGGCTGACCACGGAGACCGGGGCCGGCCAGTGGGGCAGCGCGCTGGCGTTCGCCTGCGCGATCTTCGGCTTGGACCTCGACGTGTGGATGGTGCGCGCCTCCTACGACCAGAAGCCGTACCGCAAGATGCTCATGGAAGCCTACGGGGCGACCGTATACCCGAGCCCGTCACCGGAAACGTCGTCGGGCCGGGCGGTCCTGGCCGAGCACCCGGACTCGCCGGGCAGCCTGGGCATCGCGATCAGCGAAGCGGTGGAGCAGGCCGCGGGCGACGCCGCCGCGCGCTACTCGCTCGGCAGCGTGCTCAACCACGTGCTGATGCACCAGACCGTCATCGGCGAGGAAGCGCTGAAGCAGCTCGCGCTGGCCGGCGACGTGCCCGACCTGATCGTCGGCTGCACCGGCGGCGGGTCCAACTTCGCCGGGCTCGCGTTCCCGTTCCTGCGGGAGAAGCTGGCCGGCCGGATGAGCCCGGTTATCCGGGCGGTCGAGCCCGCCGCGTGCCCGTCGTTCACCCGCGGGGTGTACGCCTACGACTTCGGCGACACGGCCGGCCTCACTCCGCTGCTGAAGATGCATACGCTCGGCCATGACTTCGTGCCGGACCCGATCCACGCCGGCGGGCTCCGCTATCACGGCATGTCCCCGCTGCTGTCGCACATCTACGAGCTCGGCCTGATCGAGGCGGTGGCCAAGCCGCAGTCCGAGTGCTTTGCGGCAGGCCTGCGGTTCGCCCGGACCGAGGGCGTCCTGCCCGCGCCCGAACCCACGCACGCGCTGGCCGCCACCATCGAGGAGGCGCTGCGCTGCAAGGAGACCGGCGAGGAGAAGGTCATCCTGACCGCGCTGTGCGGTCACGGCCTGCTGGACCTGGCCGCCTACGCGAACTACCAGGCTGGCCAGGTGAAGGACCTCGAGCTGCCGGAACAGGCGCTGACCGAGGCGCTCAGCGGGCTGCCCGCCACGGTCGGCTAGAGGGCTAGCGCCACGGGACCTGCAATTCGGCGAGCAAGGTCCGCAGTGCCTGCGCCGCCTGGCGGAACCCGGCGGGCCCGCTGAACCCGCCGAACCGTCCCGCCTCGGCCAGGTGCGGCTCCAGCGACAGGTAGCCCTCGAACGCCGAGTCCCGCAGCGCGGCGAGGGTCTCGCGGACCTCGCCGTCACCCTCCCCGGCCGGAACCACCTCGCCGGTCCCCGCCAACGCGTCCTTGATCTGAACGTAGAGCAGGTGCCGGCGGAGCAGCGGATAGGCGTCCGACTGCGGCCGCACCCCGCACTGAACGAAGTTGGCCGCGTCGAACGTGGCCCGCAGCGCGGCAGACGAGACCGATTCGATCAGGTCGGCGCACCGCTGCGGGACATCGCCGTAGATCTTCTTCTCGTTCTCGTGGGCCAGGATCACACCCTGCTTCTCCGCGACGGCGGCGAGCGCGCCCATCCGGTCGATGACCTGCTCCCGGTACCGGCCGGGCGGCTCGCCGGCCGGGAGGAAGAAGGAGAACACGCGGATGATCGGTGTGCCGAGCCGTCCCGCGATCTCCGCAACCCGGCGCAGCCGTTCAAGCTCCGGCCCGAGCGGCGCTTCAACGGGGATCTTGCCGATCGGCGATCCGATCGCCGAGACGCGGATCCCGGCGACGCTGAGCGCGCCGCGGATCCGCCCGACATCGGCGTCGCTGAGGTCGGCGACGCCCACCGACCAGGCGCTGCGCAGCTCCAGGTGGGCGACAGACTCGGCGGTGAGCGTGGCGAGCTGCTCGTCGAGGTCGGGTGAGATCTCGTCGGCGAACCCGCTGAGGATAACCGTCATTGCCTCGTCGTCTCCGCGCCGCGGTCCGGCGCTACGGGCAGGGCCACCGTCCGGCCCTGCCGCGCCGACTCGTACACAGCGCAGGCGAGCTCCAGGGCCGCGCGGCCGTCCCGCCCGGTGACCGACGGCTCGCGGCCCTCCTCGATCGCCACGAGCAGATCGGCGACCTGTGCCGCGTGCGCCGACGCCCCGATAGCAGCGGCATTGGCGGCAGCGGCCGGATCGTCCGCGGCGGCGGCAGCCGGGTCGGTGGCGGCCGGGTCGGTGGCGGCCGGGTGGGCCGTGGCATTCCCGGCGCTCTCGGGCCTCTCGATGGCGAGCGCGCGCCGGGTGATCTGGCCGTCCTCGATCACGACAGTGCCCTCGGTTCCGGTGATCTCCAGCCGCTGGGCCGAGCCGGGGCAGGCGGCCGTGGACGTGACGATCGTGCCGAGCGCGCCGGAGGCGAACGTGAGCACGGCCACCGCGATGTCCTCGGTCTCCACCCGGTGTGCCCGGGTGGCGAACTTCGCGGTGACGTCGGCGACCGGGCCCATGCACCAGCGGAGCAGGTCGACATAGTGAATGCCCTGGTTCAGCAGCGACCCGCCATCCAACGCCCAGGTTCCCCTCCAGGCCGCGCTGTCGTAGTACTCCTGGGTGCCGTGCCACTTCGTGGCCGCCTCGCCCAGGACCAGCCGGCCCAGGGCATTCTTGTCGAGGAGCCGCCGCAGCTCGGCCGGGCCGGGGTCGAACCGGTGCTGTGAGATCACCGTCAGCTCGCGGAGCCCCTGGTCACGGGCCCGGATCACGCGCTGACCTGCGATTCCTTAGATGGCTATGGGGGGTTGTGAGTGGCTGCGGGTGGCTCTCGTATGGCACAGATATGGCACAGCGCCGAACCCGGCGGCCGGGCACAATCAGGTCATGAGCCCGCAGCGCCTGCCCGTGCCGAGAGCCGGCCGCGTCTTCTCCCGGCTGCGGGTGCTCAGCTCGCAGACCGTGCCGATGGATGGCGGCTTCCTGGGAGTGATCTGCCGGTGCCTGTGCGGCCAGCCCGTGCTGGTCTCGCTGAGCGACCTGTGGCACGGAAGGCGGCAGAGCTGCGGGTGTCTCCACTCCGACAACGGCAGGCAGACCATAGCCCGAGCGCGGGCGGCTCGGGCGCAGAAGCGCGCCGCCGACCCGGCTGCCTCGCACTGGTGCGGGAGCTGCGGTGCCGGGTTCACCAGCACGGCCAGCCTCGGCCGGCACTACCAGCGGCAGCACCGCAAGCGGATGGCCGGCTGACCCGGACAGCAGAGCACCCCGCCCGGCCGTTGTACGCGGGGACACCCCGTTCGCCTTTTCGCCGCGATCGCCGGGCGGTCATCATGACCCGGCCCATGCAAGACTGCCGGGACAGCCCGAAGGGGGAATCTGCATGAAGCAGAGGATCATCCTGGCGCTGCTCAGGACATGCACGGGGGAGCAGGTTTTCGACATGATCACGCAGCTCGATGCGCGAGCGGTGATGGAAGTCCAGCGGTCGATGGAGCTGTACAACATCCCGGGCGTGCAGGTGCATACCGGCGACCCGGGCGTGCCTGGTCCCTAGCAGCCAGCGGCAGTCATCCCCCGCCTGCGACGAACGTGCCCATCGGGCTGGTGACCACCAGGCCGTCTGCCTTCAACTGGTCCAGTGCCTTGCGCACCGTGGTCAGCGCCACGCCCCAGGACCGGCTCAGGTCGGTGATCGACGGCACCCGCCCTCCGGGCGGCAGGGTGCCGTCCTCGATCTGGGCCTTCAGCGCGGCGTAGACCTGCCTCCAGGGCGGTACCGGACCCGGCTTGATGGTCATGGCACCGAACGCTACTTCGCGCCATCCTGGTGACTCTTAGGGCCGCACGCTGTAGCTTGCTATAGCACGCTGCCTATCGTCGGGAGAAGCAAGCGGCCCCGGCCGGCGATGAAGCCGCCAGGCGGGGCCTGACCACCAGATCTGCAAGGAGACCCGATGGCTACGGCTGACCCTAGCGGCAAAGGCCCCTGGCGGTACCTGATCTTGGACCTGGCCGATTCCGACGATCCGCTCTGGGTACTGGCGACCGTGACCCTTTCCGAAGATGTCCGCGAAGCCGAGATGGAGCCTGGCGGCCTGCGCTATGCCGGCTGGCCGGCCGTCACCCAGTGGGTCCGCGGCCGCATCGGTCAGCGCGCCCGGCTCGTGCCCGTCTCCGCGACCGTCTGGCGCATCGACGCCGAGGGAGTAAACCGGTCATGACTGCTGCCGAGCTCGCCCGCGTCCCGTGCCGGTCTACCGCGCGCTGGCGTGGCGGGTCGATCAGGAAACAGAAGCCACGGTGACGGCGAGCCACCTGCGGGCGGTCGCGTAGCGGTAAGCGCTGCAGCGCCCCGCCCTTAATCACCGTCTGGGCGGGGCGCTGCGCTGTCGGCACGAAGCGCGAGGAACGTGAGAGTTCTCTTAGCTGGCGCGTGGTCAGGGACCGGCAGGGAAGTAGGCACTGTCGGTTCCGCATTCCCGGCGGAACGCCGCACGCACCAGGACCATGCCCCTCAGCGATGACAGGAGGGAGGTAGGACCGCTCCGCGCTGTCACAAGTCGTCGAGTCTACCGACTCTGAGGAGGACTAGCGGTGACGCGCATC
>DASXLW010000181.1:0-37111 GCA_036496025.1 Streptosporangiaceae bacterium | reverse complement strand
AGATTCACGCTATTGAGTCGTCAAGATTCGAGCAGGCCAAGCTGACAGCGGCAACCGGCGCCAAGGGCACGCACGCAGCACATTGCCGATCTTGCTAACGCTTTGCTAACAACGGCCCTGGAAACGTGGGGACGACCCTGGACTCCAGAATGAGCCAATGCGTCGTATGGGCCGGTCAGCTGGACCGTGGTGGACACCCTTGGACCCGCACAGCCGTCTGAAAATCGGACGCTCAGCCGTAGAGTGCAGCAACCTGCTGGAGCCATCAGCGCCTGGTCGGCGCAGGACTGTAGCCGAGTCCCGTAGCAACCAAACGGCACCAGTCCGATCCAAGCCGGTCACGCTGAGAGCGCAATCCCCACGTCAGGCACCGTCCCGGCCTGTCTGACCCGCTTTGCAAACGCAGGGTCACGGTGCTGCCCCCTGGGCACGCCTAGCCATCTACGTGCAGCCTCAAGTCTCTGAATGCTTCTGTTAGCTTAGGTATAGTCCACAACGCGTTCAGGCCACTGGGGTTCGGGAGCACCCATACCCGGGTAGCGCCGATGCGCTCAGGCTGTTCCCCGATCGCCGCGTGCGGCCGGTTGAACGCGACGCGAAACGCGGTCACGCCGACCACCGCTAGCCAGCGTGGGCGCAGCTCGGCCACCTTGGCCGTCAGGCGCTGGGCGCCCGACTTGAGCTCAGCGGCGCTCAGTTCATCCGCGCGAGCGGTAGCCCGGGCCACCAGGTTCGTGATGCCCAGCCCGACGGCCAGCAGCTGGTCCTGCTCCCGCGGCGCCAGCTGCCGGCCGGTGAACCCGGACCGGTGCAGCGCCGGCCAGAACCGGTTGCCGGGCCGGGCGAAGTGATAGCCGGTGGCGGCCGAGTACAGGCCCGGGTTGATACCCGAGAACAGCACGCGCAGGCCGGGAGCCACCACATCCTTAATCGTCCGGTCCCGGGCCGCGGCCAGATCCGCGGCCGATGGACGGCGCTCGGGTCCCGGATCAGCGGGCATTGGCCTCCTCCCGCAGCCGCTGGCGGTCACGGACAGTCAGAGTGTCAGCCGCCGCTGTCATGCTGCCCGCATGAGACTGGCGCTCAAGCCCGGGCTCCTGCCCGTCTGGCGCGACGACGATACGCTCCAGATCGGGATCGACCCACGCCGTGCGGTCGCGATCTGCGGAGTCGGCCGCGCGGCGGCCCTGGTCAGCCTGCTCGACGGTAGCCGGGATCACGAGGCGATCATCGTCGCCGCCCGCACGCACGGCATCACCGCCGAGGCCGCCGACCGGTTGATCACCTTACTCGCCTCGGCCGGCGTGCTCGACGACTTTCCGGCCGGCTTGCTGCGGACCGTGCCGGACGACCTCCGCTCCCGGCTCGCGCCCGAGCTGGCCACGACATCGCTCGCGCACGCGGACGGGGACGGCGGCGCTCGCGCTCTCGTACGTAGATCCGGCACCTACGTCCGCATCTATGGAGCCGGGAAGGTCGGCTCGGTCATCGCGACGCTGCTGGCCGCGGCCGGCATCGGCCACGTGTCGTCCCGGGACCCGGGGACGGTGTCGGCCGCTGACCTCATCCCGGGCGGCCTGTCCGAGGCGGATATCGGCACGCCGAGGTCGGCAGGCGTGGCGAGCGCGATCCGCCGCACCGCGCCCGGGACCAGGACCGATGACGATGCCCGGCGGCCCGACCTGGCCGTGCTTACCGGCCGCCATGGCCCGGAGCTGGCCGCCGGGCTGCTAGCCGACGAGGTGCCGCATCTGACCGCGACCGCCGGGGAGGCGATCGGCATCGTGGGACCGCTGGTCATACCCGGGCGGTCGGCCTGCTTGCACTGCGTGGACCTGGCGCGGGCTGACCGGGACCCGGCCTGGCCCCATGTCCTGGCCCAGATCATCGGCCGCCAGCCGAGCACGCCGGCCTGTGACTGCGTCCTGGCCACCTCGGTGGCCGCTCAGGCCTGCGCGCAGGTGCTCATGTTCGTGGACCGCGGCCGGGCCGACACGGTCACGAATGGGTCGCTGGAGCTGGTCGCGCCCGGCTGGCAGTGGCGCCGGCGCAGCTGGAAACCGCAGGCCCAGTGTGGCTGCAGCAGTGGCGCCGGTAGCGGACAATGTAGATCGTGAATGACCTGCCGCGTCGCGCCGTCACGCGCACCGCCAAACTGGCTACGCTCCCGATGGGCTTCGCCGGGCGTACTGCCCTGGGCCTGGGCAAGCGGATCGGCGGCCGTCCGGCTGAGATCGTGGTAGGCGAGATCCAGCAGCGCACTGCCGAGCAGATCTTCAAGGTCCTCGGTGAGCTCAAGGGCGGGGCGATGAAGCTGGGGCAGGCTCTGTCGATCTTCGAGGCGGCGCTGCCGCCCGAGATCGCCGGCCCGTACCGCGCCACGCTGACCAAGCTCCAGGAATCGGCGCCGCCGCTGCCCGCCCGGACCGTACACCGGGTGCTGGCCGAGGACCTCGGCGCGGACTGGCGCGACCGGTTCATCGAGTTCGACGATCAGCCCGCGGCCGCCGCCTCGATCGGCCAGGTACACAAGGCCGTCTGGTACGACGGGCGCCAGGTTGCGGTGAAGATCCAGTATCCGGGTGCAGGCCAGGCGCTGATCGGCGACTTCAACCAGTTGAGCCGGGCCGGGCGGCTGTTCGCCGTCCTCATGCCCGGCCTGGATGTCAAGCCGCTGCTCGTGGAGCTGCGCAACCGGGTCGCCGAGGAACTGGACTACCATCTCGAAGCGTCATCCCAGCAGGCTTTCGCCGATGCCTATCGCGGCGACCCCGACATCTACGTGCCGGACGTGATCACGGCCACAGACCACGTGCTGATCACGTCGTGGATGGATGGCACACCGCTCGCGAAGATCATCAGCGACGGCAGCCGTGAGGAACGCGACCGGGCCGGGATCCTCCTGGTCAGATTCCTCTTCTCGGGCCCGGCCCGGGCCGGCCTGCTGCACGCGGACCCGCACCCCGGCAATTTCCGGCTGCTGGACGACGGTCGGCTGGGAGTGCTCGATTTCGGTGCCGTTGACCGGCTTCCTGACGGGTTCCCGCCGTTCATCGGGAAGCTGCTGCGCATCATGCACGACGACGGCGATATCGATGAGGTAGAGCAGGAGCTGCGGGCTGCGGGGTTCCTCAGGGAAGGCATCGAGGTGGACCTGGAAGCGCTTCAGGCCTTCCTCGCGCCGCTGGCCGAGCCGTCCAGCGTGGAGTCATTCAAGTTCAGCCGCGAATGGATGCGCGACGAGGCGGCCCGCGTGACGGACCTGCGGCCGTCCAACATCAGCCGGAAGTTCAACGTGCCGCCGTCCTACGTGCTCATCCACCGCGTGTCCACGGCGGGCATCGGCGTGCTCTGCCAGCTGGAGTGCGAGGGGCCCTTCCGGGCCGAAGTGATCAAATGGATGCCCGGCTACGCGCCAGGAACGGGCTGAGCCCGAGGCCGCGTCCGGGAGGGCCGGGCCGGAAGTCGACGACGTCAGCGCCGCTTGCCGGGGCGGGTAACACCGGGCAAGCGACGCTGACGTGGTTATGGATGAGGCTCTGCCGTCAGGCCAGGACATGGCCGGTCAGGCTTCTGCCTCGAGTTTCTGCCGGAGCCTGGCGGCCTTGACACGGGCCTGGCTCATCTGCCGCTGGGCCCGTTCCAGCCTGCGCCGCGCCCGCTGCAGGGCCCGAACCTGGGCCACCATACGGTCCGCTTGCGCTCGTTCCAGCATTTCTTCGTGCATTTGTCGTGCTACTGCCGCCTGCATATACATAGCGAATCCATCCGTTCTCACATCGTTAAGTGGAATCCGGCCGGCTTCCGTCCCGGCCGGACAGAGATCAGGGCTGCGGCGGGCGAGGAGGCCACCCGGGCGAGGGGCTGCCTGGAGTCAGGCAGCCACCTCGTCCTTTCGCGGGCGACCACGCGGCCGCTTGCGCGGCACGACCTGCCCTCGGAGGAACAGTTCGCCGCCCCAGACTCCCCAGGGTTCCCTGCGCTCGAGGGCCCCGTTGAAGCAAGCGATCATCACCGGGCATTCCCGGCAGAGCGCCTTTGCCGCTTCGACATCCGCGGGCGCCTCGGCGAAGAACAGCTCGGGATCCTCCCGGCACGGTAGGTCAAGCCGCCCGGCTATCCGGGTGATCCTGGCCTGTCCGGTTACTGACATCCCCGGCCGTGCTGACGCTGGACGTACGCCGCTGACTGTCGGGCGGACGTGCTGCGCCGTGGCCTGAGATGCGGAACCTGCCTCGAACCCCGCCGCGTCCGCTCTGACAGCGGTGGTGTCGGGCCACTGCATGGGTGCCAACCCCTCTCATCGGATCGTTCTTGTCGCCGTTGACTGTCGGATCGATGGCCCGGGCAAACTAAAAGCCGCGGACCCTTTGCGGGTCCGCGGCCTCCGAGGGGGTCGGCCGGTCTGGTTAGACCGGTTCCGGTTCCCTGAACGGATGCGGACCCTTGGCGCCACCGCCGATGGCGGCGGCCCGGGTCTTATCGGTGTACGGGTTACGGGTGGGCGTCGGACCGAAGACGAGCTTCTGGGCCTGCGCCAGGCTGATCTGAGGCATACGGGTCCCCTGGACGGCCCACAGCCCCGGCGTTGTGTGCACGACATGGCCGCGACCGACACCGGGCAGGAAGGCACCCCGGGCCGGCAAGGTCGCGCCAGCGCGCGTCATCGCACAGGCTGCGGACTCAGTGAAGTTCTCCATCTCGGCGTGCACCTCCTCCCGCGAATCGGTTACGGCACACCGCGGATATGGGAGAAGCCTACGTAGCGGGCAGGCAGGTCGGCAACAGTTTTTCTACCTGGGCTTTTAATCAGCACGAAGTTCTGGTGCCTCGGACCTGGTGCGGATCAGCCCTTCCTGCACTACCGACACCACAAGATCGCCGGCCTGGGTGAAGACGTGGCCGCGGGCCAGCCCGCGAGCGCCACCGGCCACCGGCGACTCCTGCGCGTAGAGCAGCCACTGATCGGCCCTGAACGGGCCGTAGAACCACATCGCGTGGTCCAGGCTCGCCCCGATAGTCCGCCCGTCCACCCAGGACAGGCCGTGCGCCAGCAGCACCGAGTCGAGCAGGGTCATGTCGGACGCGTAGGTCATCAGGCACACGTGCAGCAGCGGGTCGTCCGGTAGCTCACCGTCCACCCGCAGCCACACCAGGTTCTTCGTGGTGCGCAGCGACGGGTCGCGCTCAGCCTCCACGGTGAGCGGGCCCGGGAAGCGCAGGTCTATGGGATTGCGCCGGAACATGCGCTCGTATCGGGGGTCGAGCGGGCCGAACAGCTTCTCCAGCCGCTCGATCGTCGGGCTCACGCACTCCGCCGGGGGGACCTCAGGCATGGGTGTGGCGTGCGCCGGGCCGGGCTCGGGATGATGGAAGGACGCGGCCAGCGTGAAGATCGTCTTCCCGTGCTGGATGCACGACACCCGGCGGGTGGTGAACGACCGGCCATCGCGCACCCTGTCCACCGTGTAGACGAGGGGAACCGCCGGATCGCCCGGCCGGATGAAGTACGCGTGCAGCGAGTGCACCGGGCGGTCGGCCGGCACGGTACGCCCGGCCGCGACCAGGGCCTGGCCGGCGACCTGGCCGCCGAAGACCCGCTGGACCCGCTCATCCGGGCTCCGGCCGCGGAAGATGTTGACCTCGATCTGCTCGAGGTCGAGCAGATCGAGCAGGGTGTCGAGGGCCTTGCTCATGATCCGGCGACCGTGCCCCTCCGCACCGACCCGAGGAACCTGGACGGCGTCCTGGACGGCTTCGCGCCCGGCGACCTGGCCGCGGCCCAGGACAGCTCCACCCGCTGCCTCGCCCGGGTCATGCCCACGTACAGCAGGCGCCGCTCCTCGGCGATCGCATCGGTCGTCTGCGCGTACACGATGGGCAGCACTCCTTCGGCTAGTCCGGGCAGGAACACCACATCCCACTCGAGCCCCTTGGCCGCGTGCAGGGAAGACAGCGTAATCCCCGGCGCGACGGGCGGGTGGTCGGCCGCCATCCGCTCGGCCAGCTCGGCCGCGAATCCGGCCAGCGTGATGCCCGGGCGGGCGAGCGAGAGGTCCTCGGCCAGCGCGAGCAACGCGGCCAGCGACTCCCAGCGTTCCCGGGTCGCGCCCCCGCCGGGGGGCGGCGGCCCGGTCAGGCCCAGGCCGGTCAGCACGTGTCCGACCTCGGCGGGCAACCGCGCGGCCCTGCCGGTCCCGCTGCCAGCCTCCACACTCGCGGCCAGGTTGGCCAGCCCGGCCAGCCGGTTCGGCTCCGCACCGCCGGCCGGCTCCGCACCGCCAGCCGGCTCCGCACCGCCAGCTGGCTCCGCACCCCGGGCTTGCGGGCCGGGCCGGGCCGGGCCGGCCGGGTCACCGGTCCCGGACCAGGACTTCGCGGCCGCCCGGAGCAGCCCGACCGCCTGCCGGACCTCGGCTCGGTCGAAGAACCGCTCGGCCCCCCTGACCTGATAGGCCACTCCCGCCGCGTGCAGCGCCCGCTCGAACGCCGCGGATTGCGCGTTGACCCGCACCAGCACCGCAATCTCCCGCGCTGGGACGCCCTCGTCGATCAGGCACCTCACCCGGGTCGCGATGGCGTCCGCCTCCGCCTGGTCGTCGGGGTACTCGGCGAACGACGGCTCCGGCCCGGACGGCCGCTGGGCTACCAGGGCGCTCGCCCACCGGGCCACCGCACCGCCCGCGACGCCGGCCGGGCTGTCGGCCCCCGCGATCAGCCGGTTGGCCAGCGTCACCACCTGCGGCGTGGACCTGTAGTCCCGGACCAGCCTGATCACCGTGGCCGCGGGGAATTCGGCTGCGAAACCCGTGAGATAGCGCGGGGTGGCCCCAGTGAACGAGTAGATCGCCTGATCCGGGTCACCCACCACGCACAGGTCCTCCCGGTCCCCGAGCCACTGGTCGAGCAGCAGCTTCTGCAAGGGGTTGACGTCCTGGTACTCATCGACCACCAGGGAGCGGTACCGGTCCCTGACCTCGGCCGCCGCCTGACGACTGTCGGCCAGAATGGCGGCCGTGAGCTCCAGCACGGACTCGAAGTCGATCAGGTGACGCTCCCGGCGCAAGTCCTCGTAGCCCGCGTAGATCTGCCCGGTACGCGCGGCTCCGCGCGGTGGCCGCCGGCCCGCCGGCCCGGCCGCATCCGGATACTCGTGCGGCCGGACCTGGGTGACCTTGGCCCATTCGATCTCCGCGGCGGTGTCGGCCAGGTCCGTGCCGCTGAGCGCGACCTGCTGGCTCCGGGCCGCTTCGGCGACCAGGCTGATCTTCGACGCGAGCACCCGGGGCGGGCGCCCGCCCACGACCGCGGGCCAGAAGTGGGTGAGCTGACGCAGCGCGGCGGAGTGAAAGGTCCGGGCCTGCACCCGGTCGAGCCCGAGGCCGGGGCGGCCGAGCAGGCGCAGCCGCCCACGCAGCTCACCCGCCGCCCGTGAGGTGAACGTGACGGCGAGCACGTGTGCGGGGTCCACCACCCCGGTGTGCACGGCGTAGGCGATGCGGTGCGTGATCGCGCGGGTCTTGCCGGTGCCCGCGCCGGCCAGCACGCACACCGGCCCGCGCACGGCCAGCGCGACCTCGCGTTGCTCGGGGTCCAGCGCGGCGAGCACCGCCGCCGCGTCGGCCACGTCCGTCCCGTGGGCCACGTTCGCCACGCCAGCCTCGTACGGCATGTCCGTTCCGTCTAAGGCGTCCGCTGCCGCCGGCCGATCGGCCGCGGGCCTTACCTGCTGGTGTTGCACGCTGCCTTTCCTCCTCACCACGGCCATCTTTGCGCATGTGGTGCGGTCGGGACGGGAAGCCCGCCGCTCCTTTCTGTGTTAAGAACGGCGGGAATGATCGGATCGGGAAGGAGGCGGCAGGTGCCGGAGCCGCTAATCATGTACACGACGGTGTGGTGCGGGTTCTGCCGGCGGCTGAAGCGCCAGCTCGCACAGGACGGCATCGAGGTCCGCGAGGTTGACATCGAGGTCGAAGCGGACGCCGCTGAGTACGTTATGTCGGTGAACGGTGGGAACCAGACCGTGCCGACCTTGGTCTTCCCCGACGGGAGCGCGATGACCAACCCCTCAGCGGCCGAGGTCAAGGCCCGGCTGACCGAGCTCGCTGCCCTGCCGTGAACGAGTCATCCAGCCGAACGGCTGACGCTGGTGAACCTGCCCCGGTGACCGAGGTCCGGCGGGCAGAACAGGCCTCACCCGAACCGGTGCCGGAGAAGCTGGACTATCCGCCGCTCACGGTGATACGGCGGAGCGACCGGGGCTGGCGGGTGGATGACGAGGAACTGCCGGACCTGCTGAGCGCCATCGTGCTCGCCGACCTGCTCGCGCCGGAACTGCGCGGGGCGCCGTCGGCCGCCGACGACTCGCCGGTGCCTGCCACCGACGGCTCACCCGCACCCTCGCCTTCCGTCGGCGGCCCATCCCCGGACGGCGACTCCTCTGGCGCGGACTGCTCGTTCCCGGCGGCCGGCGACGGCCAGCGCGCGGTGGCCGATGATGCCAGCGCAGAAGCGGCGCGACTGCGGGTCACAGTCAGCCAGCTCGAGCACGCCCTGGCCACCCGGGTGCGGGTGGAACAGGCGATCGGCATCGTTTCCGAACGCAGGCGAGTCCCGGCCCGGCAGGCGTTCGAACTGCTCAGGGCGGTGGCGCGGGCCGACGGGACCCGGCTCGCCGAGCTTGCCGCGCGGGTGGTGGACAGCACGGTCAACCCGCTGCTGACCCTGCCGGAGGAGCTGGCCCGGCCACCCCGGCCGCCCCGGGTGCGCGGCCGGTCGCCGCGCCACATACGGGCCAGCGAGTAGCACGCTCGATCAGCCGCCCGGTCAACCGCCTCGGTGGCGCTGGCCCGCGCGGGACTGTCGGTCCCTGCCGCTAAAGTCCCGCGCATGGCTTGAGGGGAAGCTCGCCCGGCGCGGGACCAGGGGATGCGACATCCGGCTCCGGGCGCGAGGGGAAGCAACGTCCGGCGCCGGACGTGACGGGAAGCATCGTCGGCGCAGGACACGAACGTAGCGCCGCGAGTTCCTGTCCTCAGCGCGCCAGCTTCGGCCAAGATAGGCACAGGTGAGCATGGCGCTACAGCCGTCGAAGGAGGCCAGCGTGATGGATCTTGAGGCGGTCGAGCTCTGTGCGGGCGCTGGCGGTCAGGCGCTGGGGCTGGAACGAGCCGGATTCGAGCACGCGCTCTGCGTCGAGCTCGACCCGACCGCCTGTGAGACGTTGCGTGTCAACCGGCCCGCCTGGAAGGTGGCCGAGGGAGACGCCGCCGACCGGCTGGTGTGGGATCCCAAGGACTACCAGGGCATCGCGCTGCTGGCTGGCGGCGTGCCCTGTCCGCCGTTCACGGTCGCCGGGCGCAGGCTCGGCGCGGCAGACGAACGCGACCTGTTCGCCTGGGCGGTGGAACTGTGCGACGTGATCAGGCCGCGCGCGCTGCTGCTCGAGAACGTGCGCGGCCTGAGCGAGCGCCGGTTCGGCGCGTACCGCCAGCACGTCCTGGACCGGCTGCGTGAGCTCGGGTACGTGCCCGGCTGGCGGCTGCTACAGGCCTCCGACTTCGGCGTACCGCAGCTGCGGCCCCGCTTCGTGCTGGTGGCGCTGCGCCCGGCCGACGCGCGCTGGTTCCGCTGGCCGGGCCCGTCTGGCGTCCCGCCGCTCACCGTCGGCGAATCGCTCGCGGACCTGATGGGCGCCCGCGGGTGGCCGGGCGTCACGCGCTGGGCCCGCCAGGCAAACAGGATCGCGCCGACGATCGTCGGCGGGTCGAAGAAGCACGGCGGCGGCGACCTCGGCCCCACGCGGGCCAAGCAGGCCTGGACGCAGCTCGGCGTAGATGGGCTCGGCATCGCCGACGCGGCGCCGGGCCGCGGCGAGGATCCCGCGCTGCGACCCAGGCTCACCTGCGACATGGTGGCCAGACTGCAGGGCTGGCAGGACGAATGGGACTGGCAGTTCGCCGGGCGCAAGACCGCCCGCTACCGGCAGCTGGGCAATGCCTTCCCGCCGCCGGTCGCGGAGGCGGTGGGCCGGGCGATCCACAGCGCGCTGCGGCATGAGGGCGCACGCTCGCGGCCGCGCCCGGAGGCTATCGCCGAGGCCGGGCACGTCGGTGACCCGGTGTACGCAGCGCTTCGCTCGCGGCCGGGCTTCCTGACCGCCGCGCAGATCGTCGCGGCCACCGCCGCAGGCGAGGCCGGCCGACGCCGTGGCTCGCTGACCACGCGGGCGGTGCTGCGCGGGCTCCAGGACCTCAGCCAGGACTTCGAGGTCGACACGGGCGAAATCGCGGGTGAGCCCGCGTACCGGCTCGGCGCGTTCAAGGCGTTCCTTGGCCAGCACGACCACGAGCGGCACCAGCGTTTCCTGGCCGGCCGCGGCCGGATCAGCTAATCGGCCCGGCCTCGTTGGCAGGGGCAGCGGCCGGCCATGCGCGGCCAGGCCGGCCGGCTCCCGGAGGACACGAGCAGCGGTCAGCCATGCCCGGCCGGGCCGGCCGCCTGCCGTATGGCTGCGGCTGGCCACCGTGCCTGTCAGCCGATGGCCGCGATCACCTGGTCGGCCATGTGCTCCTCGCCCAGCTGGTTGGGGTGGAAGGGAGCAGCAGGCGAGGTCGGGATGAGCCCCTCCACCCACTTGGTGCCGGGGGCCTGGCAGGCGTCGTGGCCGATGCTGTCGGCGTAGGTGTTCACGAAGCCGGCGCCGTTGGCGGCCGCCTCGCTGGCGAGCATCGCATTCAGCTCCAGTTCCACGCCGCGCAGGTACGGTACGTCGCCGAACGAGATGGGAACCAGCGGCCAGCAGCCGTTGCCGGAGTTCGGCACGATCACGGGATATCCGACCAGGAACACCTGCGCGTTGGGCGCGAGGGCGTGAATCCCCCGCAGCACCGAGCCGATCTTCGGCGCGAGGTTCCGGATGGCCCGGGCCAGCTGGTCGGTGCCGCCCGCGGTGTAGTGGCTCTTGCAGGGCGAGCCGAACGGGTTGGTGAGGCTTTCCTCGGCACATGTCTTGACGATGTCGTAGAAGCCGATGTCGTTGCCGCCGATGCCGACGGTGACCACCGTGGTCCTGGAGCTGAGAGCGCCGAACTGCGGCGGGTTCGTGCCCAGCGTGACCGACTGCGGCTGCGTCATGTCCGCTGTGGTCGCCCCGGAGCAGCTGACGTTGGTGTAGGAGGACGGGCCGATGGTCGTCGCGACGTCCGCCGGATAGTCATTGCTGGACCGCAGGCAGCCGACCGGCGAGCCGGTCTGGTCCGGGATGAACGGGCCCGCCGTATACGAGTCACCCAGCGCCACGTAAGACGCGCCGCTGGCCCGAGCGGTCTGGGGCAGCAGGACGAGCACGAGCAGGCCGGCCGCGGCGGCGGGGAGTATCGTACCGCGGCGTAGCGCCCGCCTAGCGGCGCGGGCAACAGGCATGGGGTGCTCCTTCCGAATTGCCTACCCATGATGATGCGGCCATCGAGGGCCGTCAATGGGCCCGTATCCGTTAGCGGGAAGCATCAGGCGTGTGATGGCAGCCCTAAGTCTTCGCGTTAACGGATGGAGGCCGGTCACCCGGTTAGCCCCTGCCCGGAGAGCACGACGCCCGCGTGCGCCCAGGGGCGGGTGAAGCCGACCACGGACTGGTCGCCCGGCGCCGAGTTGCTCGTCCCGAACGACGAGATCCTGATGGGGAAGCCGGTCGCGTACGCCTCGATCATCTTGCCCTTGCCTATTACCAGGGCGACGTGGCCCGGGTTCGTCTGGGTGCCGTCCGAGCCGGCGAAGAACACCAGGTCGCCCGGCTCCTCGTGCCCCGGCTGGATCTTCGGCCCCCAGGCCCACTGCTCCTCGGAGGTGCGCGGAATGTTCACGCCCGCCTGCCGGTAGGCCATCATGACCAGGCCGGAGCAGTCGAACGCATCGGGGCCGGTGCCGCCCCACAGGTACGGCTTGCCGATCTGCGCCTTCGCGTAAGCGATGGCGACGGAGACGACATGGTTCGGGACCGCGGTGCTGACCAGCGTCGAGCACTGCTGGGCCACGGTGACCGGGCCGATGGTGTAGCCGCCCTTGGCGTAGGTACTCGCCCAGGACAGCACCGCCTGCACGTAGGACAGCAGGTGGTTGTACGCGAAGATCGCTCCCCGGACGTTGCCCTGCACGCCGTTCCTGAGCAGGTACTTCGCCGCACCGGCGACGGCATCGGCGGGCTCGTAGACACTGGCGATCCCGTCGCCATTCCCGTCCGTCGCCACGCCGTTCACGCGCTCGCTCGCCGGATGAACCGGCGCGCCGCCCCACACGTTGCCGGCGGCGCCGCCAATCCCGATCTGCATCGGGCCCGCCGCACCGAACGCGTTCGACGCGCTGTGCACGCCGGGCAGATTGGACCGGCCGTGGTCGCTCTCCACCTCGCCGATCCCGGCCAGGATCGGCCAGGGCACGCCGTACTTCTGCCCGGTCTGCTGGTAGATAGTCAGGTAGTTCGCCGGGATCGAAGCCTTGCCCCGGGGGCTCACCTGGCTCGTGGTGGCGGTGCCGGTCTGCCCGGTCGGGCATTTGTTGCCGCCGCCGGCGGCGAACATCATGCTGGTCCCGCCGACCACCATCAACGGGATGGAGATCATCCCCATGATCAGCAGGACGGCCCCGAGGACGGCCGCGATGACAGCAGGGCGGGCGGTGCGAAAGCCGCGCCTCGGACCCCGGGTGCGGTATCCCGCCAGCGGGATCACTGATTACCCGACGAGGCGAGCTCGATGTCGGTCACCTGCCAGCCGCCGTTGCTATCCGAGACGGTGACCGCGTATTGCGTGCTCTGCTGGCCGGGGTTTGTTCCGGTGATCTTCTGATGGATGGTGACTACGAAGGTGAGGCTCGAAGGCCCGAACGCGCGCAGCGAGTCGATGTCCGCGCTGCCCGCGGACACCTGCTTTTGCTGGGTGCGTATCTTCGCCACTCCAGGCGTGTCGTAGGCGCGCCCTATGACCTGGGCAAGCTCGCTGGTGATCAGGTTCTGCATCCGGGCGGTGTAGGCGGCCGCGGTCTCGTGGTAGGAGAAGGTGCCGTAGTCGGCGGAGAACTCGGTGACCACTCCTGCCGCCTTGGCGAGCTGCGACTTGGTGAAGGGCAGCCACTGATAGATGTTCACCTGGGATGAGGTGATGGAGGAGCTGCCCGTCCGCGTGGGGGTCGTGGGGGGGGCGACCGGGGTGCTGGGCGCCGGCGGGGAGCTGGCGGCGGCGGCAGGATGCTGGGATGGCTTGGGCGAGTGATGGCCGGGGATGCCCGAGTGCAGCAGGAAGAAGCCGAGGCCGGCCAGCGCGACCACGGTGAGCGCGAAGACCAGCTGCCGCTGGCGCGACGTCAGATCCATGAACGCTACTTCTTCCGGCGCACCGGACGAAGCCAGAACGGGAGCGGGGTCTCCCGGCGGATGGCCTCCTCCCGGCCGCTGGAGACCGCGTCAGGTGAGTTTGCCGTCCCGTTCCCGACCGTGCCGCCTGGGTTGGACGAGCCGGGCGCAGCACGCCCTGGCCGGATACCCCTGCCGCGCGAACGCTGCGGCGGCAGGGCAGGACCGTCGCCCGAGGCGGGTCCGGTGGCGGGATACGCAGGCGGCCTGCCCGAATGCTGTGGGCGGGGCTGTGCGGGCGCCGACGGACCCGCAGGGTAAGAGGCCGGGAAAGCCGCCGCCGACCGAGGAGCCGGAGCCGACCGGGACGCCGGACCCGACCGAGGAGCCGCAGCCGCCCCGGACACCGGACCCGACCGAGGAGCCGCAGCCGACCGGGACGCCGGAGCCGCAGCCGACCGGGACGCCGGACCCGACCGAGGAGCCGCAGCCGCCCCGGACACCGGACCCGACCGAGGAGCCGGAGCCGTCCGAGGCTCGGGAGTGGACCGCGCGCCTCCGCCGCCCGACCAGCCGCCGGAGGTGCGGATCGGGCCGGGCTGCCAGAGTGGCCGGCCGCTCCGCGGCACGTCGCCCGAGCCCTGCGCGGTTTCCGAACCCCAACGGGCGCGCGGCTGACCGACCGCGCTCGTCGGGGCCGGCCCGGGACCGGGTCCGGCGCTCCGCGGCCGCGGGCCGCCCGCACTGCCGCCCCACGACGGCCCGCTCTCGTTGCCCGCTCGAACCGGGCCACCCCCGTTGCCCGCCCGAACCGGGCCACCCCCGTTGCCCGCGCGCATCGGGCCACCCCCACCGCCAGCGCGCACCGGCGCGGCCGACCCCGGCCTGGCCGACGGACCGACCGCACCCCCTGCCGTGGGCGCCGGACCGCGGCCGCCAGCCCGCGCTGGGCCGCCTGCGCTGCCAGCCTGTCCCGGGCCGCCGATCGTCCCCGTCCTGGCCGGCGGGCCGGCCGCACCGTGTGCCCCAGACACCGGGCTGCCCCCGCCGCTGGCCCGTATCGCCCCGCTGGCCGTCCCCGTCCTGGCCGGGGGGCCGGCCGCATGGCCTGCCGCGGGCGCCGGGCCGGGCGCGTGGCCGACCCAGGGCGCCGGACCTGCTGCGCTGCCCAGCCGGGCCACCGGGCCGGCCGTGGCTGGCAGCCGGGGCGCCGGACCGCGGCCGTTGCCTGCCTGCTGCGGCGCCGGACCGCGGCCGTTCCCCGCCTGCCGGGGCGCCGGGCTGCGGCCGTTCCCTGCCTGCCGGGGCGCCGCGCCGCGCCCGATAGCTGCCTGCTGCGGTGCCGGGGCCCGTCCGTTGCCTGCCTGCCGCGGCGGGCCGCTGGCCGTTCCCGCCCCGGCCGCCGGGCTCCCTGCCCCTGAGACGGCCCGGCCCGATCCGGCCGCGGGCCAGGAGGTTCTCGCCCCGGTCGGCCGCGGCGGGGCAGCGCCTGTCCGGCTCAGCGGGCGGGTGACCCCGGCGCTGTCCACGCCGCCGCGCGCCCACCCGGCCGCGTCTGCCTGCACCTCGTCAACGCCACGGGCCGACAGATGCAGGGGCGGCGCCGCGCTCGCTGAGCCCTCCACGTCCGCGGCGGCCCAGGTGCGACCTTGGCCGCGAGCCCCGGCTCGCACGCCCGCGTCGTCGGTCTGGCCGTCGGCGGGTTCGGCTCCATCCGGAGGCGCGTTCGGATCGGCGAGCCCCTGCCCGTTCGGCATGGGTCCGCTTCTCGGCCCCGCGTCGGGGGCGCCCGATCCGGCGGCGAGCGCGATGTGCTCGGCGAGCGCGGTGGACGGCGCACCGCGGCGTGCCAAGCGGCCAACGCTGTATCCGGTGAACCCGCCGACCGCCGCCGCGGCGACGCCGGTCGCGTTGCGGCGCAGCACCTCCCTGGACCGGTAGATCTCGAGCTCGGCCCGCTCCCGCGCGCCGATCGATCCGTATCCGACCGCGGAGAACAGGTGCTGGAAGGGCTTGCGGTAGATGAAGACGGCGATCGTGACCAGCGCGATCATCAGGATCTTCAGCGCCCAGGGCAGCACGGAGTCACTGGTACCCATGATCAGCGAATACGCGTACAGCAGGACGCTCAGCACGATGGCCACCGCGACCGATTTCAGCAACACCCCGACGAGCATCTCGAACCAGCGCGTGGCGACGACCCGGCCGAAGCCGGGATGCGTCCCGACGATCAGGAAGAACGGGCCCGCTATCAGCAGCAGCAGGAACCCTAGCTTGAGGATGATCAGCGTGATCGCGATCAGCAGCACGAGCACGCCCGCGACCAGCGCGGCGAACAGCCCGGCGAACCCGATCTCCAGCCGGGACGTCCACTGATTGCCCTGGAACAGCGGGTAGATGGCCGGATCGTGCGCCTTGATGGATGCGGCGATGCCCGAGTACACCGTCTGCTTGGCCTTGATCAGGGCGGCGGTCGGGGTCTCGTTGGCGGCGATCGCCTGCGCCCAGAGCAGCTGCCTGCCGTAGGTATTGACCGGGGTCTGCCCGGTGCGTCCGGTCGAGAATTGCGTCGTGCCGAACTCGCCGTCCAGCCACGGCTTGCAGACCAGAACGGACCACAGCTCGTTCGCGTTCTGGTCGACCAGGCCGTTGCCCTGGGTGAAGCCGAAGCTGGCGCCGCCGGGGCTCTGCGGATCGCCGCCGTGCACCGGTACGCAGTCGCCCTGGCCCGGGTTCGGCAGCTTGGAGAAGGCGACGTTGAGCACCTGGGTCACGCCGTTGGACACCGCCTGGCCGACGCCGGTGAAGTCGGCCGGCCTGCCGATCAGCCAGATCGCCGCGGCACAGGCCACCACCATCCAGATCGTGCCTTCGATGGTGCGGGTCGCGCGCTTGCGGATCAGGCCGTGCCAGGCCAGCCACATCACGCCGAGCAGGACGACCGGCGCCAGGTAAGGGAAGTAGATCGCGTTCCCGAGGCTGCTGATCAGCCGGTCCACCACGCCGGACAGCCAGGCCAGGATGCCGTTGCCTGCGGCCGACTGGTACACGGTGATCGTCACCCGGTCCACGGCCTTGGCCGCGTCGAAGACCATGCCGGCCACGTTGTTGCCGATCATGGAGGTCATGTCCGAGCACTGCATGTCGGTAGCGGCCCAGAACTGACCGGCCACTCCGTAGTTGTCGTACAGCGTCTTGCCCTGCGGGCCGGGCGAGGCCGGCGGCCGGATGATCGCGTCGATGCCGCCGCTGGCGGGCTCGGGCTGCGGCAGCGAGGGCTGGCAGATGTTGTTAAGGTCGCCGGTGAACCCGCCACCGTGACAGAGGTTGAGCAGGTTGCCGATGTCGCCGATCCCGGGCACCGAGCAGATGCCGCCGACGGGCTCCGCGGCCGGGGCTCCGGTGCCGGGGGGAGCGGTGGCCGGGCGGATGACGGCGGTGAGGAATGCCTGCGGGTAGGCAGCACCGGCCGCAGGATGAAGGACTCCTGCCGGGACGGTCTTCGCGGCTGTCAGCCGCGCGCCGACCGTCTTCGCGCTGGCCGTCTCCGCGCTGGCCGTCTTCGCGATGCTCGTCGTGGCGGTGACCGACTTCGCGGCGGCGGGGGCCGGGCCGGCTGGGTGGGCGGTGGCCGCGACCGCGGTCGCGGCCGACGAACCGAGCACGGTGGCGAGCAGGCCAAGTACAAGCAGCGACTTGCGCGGAATGAATCTGGCCACCGAGGCTCCTGGGGTTCTGTTTGATCAGTGCGCGCTCTCGCCCGCCGCCGCGGGCGCGCTGCGGCCGGGGGCGGGCGCCCCGGAGCCGGCCTCCTGCGGTGCGTCGTGCTCCGGAGACCGGGCGCGGGTCGGGTTGGTGTCCAGCCACCTCCTGAGGTCGTCTGTGATCAGGTCGACACCGATCCGGCCGGCCCGGCCGTCCAGATCCCTGAAGATGCATTCCCCGTTGCCCAGGCCGCGCAATACGGCATTGTGTTCGTCCGACGCCTCCACCCCGAGCAGCGCCATCACGTTCGCGACCTCCACCCGCTCGGACGAGCGGAACGCGAACACACCGGACAGGCAGTTGGTCACCTGCTCGTTCAGCAAGTCCCCGGCGTTCTGCGAGACGAGGATGAGGGCCGTGTTGCGGGACCGGCCCATCCGGGACACCTCGGGAATCAGCTTGGCCCCCTGCGGGGTGGAGGTGATCGCCCACGCCTCGTCGAGGAAGATCGCCTTCGGTATCCGCGGCGCCATGCTGTTCAGCAAGCGGCGGGCGAACTGCGAGACCAGGTAGAGCAGGGCCACCGAGAGCCGCTGCTCGTAAGAGAAGTCGTCGCGGTGGACGCCCACGTCAGGCAGGCTGAGCCCGGCCAGGGTGAACACCGTGGTCCAGCCGGCCGCGTCGATCTGCTCCCCCCCGGACGGCGAGAAGCAGAGCCTGGCCAGCCGCATCTCCGACATCGAGCGCAGCACCGCGCCGAGGTTGCGGGAGGCGGGGTCGGGGGACTCCTCGAGGTGCCCGATCACCTTGCCCAGGCTGGGCCGCTCCTGTCCGGCGACCACGCCGACCGCCTGGATCATCGCGCTTTCCCGCTCCTCGCTCATCCGCGGCAGCAGGAGCCGGAGTGTCTCGGTGGCCATGGTCCGCTTCTCGGCGAGATCGTCGCCGAACGAGAACGGGTCGAGCAGTCCGGGGGCCGCCGCGCCGAGCGGCAGGATCCGGGCCCGGCGGCCGCGCGAGGCTAGCAGCCGGACCAGCGGCTCCGCGTCGCCCTTGGGGTCGATGGCGGCCACCGTCACGCCGCGCAACGCGAGCTGCAGGAGCAGGAGCAGCGCGAGCGTGGTCTTCCCGCCGCCCGGCTCGCCGGTGATGGCGATCGCGGTGGGCCGGTTGCGGGCCGCCGCGACCAGCGGGTCGAAGTGCACGACCGAACGGGCGCGGCCCAGCGTCTCTCCGATGTAGGGCCCGATCCAGCCGGCCCCGTCGCCCACGGAGTCGCCGAGGTCGACGGTGGCGGTCGGCACGCCGCCGGCGATCGTGTACAGCGGCTGGCGCTGCACGTAGGAGTTGAGCCTGACCCGGTCGCCGGGCAGCGACTCGCGCAGCAGCGAGAACTGGTCCCCGGTGGAGTTGACCACGTCGATGCCGATGTCGCGGTAGTGCTCGATGAGCGCCTCGGCCCGGCGCAGGCACAGCTCCCGCGAGGGGCCCGTGACGATCAGCCGGTGCCAGCCGTAGACGAACGGGAGCCGCTCCTTGGTGATGCCGTGCTCGAGCATCCGGGCCGCCTCGATCTGCTCGGCCAGGGCCAGCGGAGCCTCCGCGCCCGCCTCCCTGATGTGCGCGTCCATGTCCCTGGCGTGCGCCAGCCTGCGGCCCACGTCCTTGCTGGCCTTCGCGGGCGGGATCAGCTTCATCCGTGAGCTGATCTCCACCGGGAACGGCAGCGAGTCGGCGAAGTGCAGCCACGGCTCGCCCTCGGGAAACGACATCACGTCGGGGAAGCGGGAGAAGGACAGGAACGCGGTATACGACGAGCCGGCCGGGTGCTCCAGGCACAGCAGGTTGCGGCCGTTGTGTATCTGCCCTTCGACCAGGGACTCGATCTCGCCCGCGCCCCAGGTCCGGCGCTTCGCCGCCGACGGCGCGGGCTCGCCCAGCGTGCCCCGCAGCGTGTGCCGGAACAGCCAGGCGATCTCGTCCGAGCTGGCCGACCGGGCCGTCAGCGCGCTCGAGCCGAGGGCGCGGCCGAACCGTTCCGCCTGCTCGGTCCACTTGGCGATCTCGGCCGCGGGCACCGCCTCGTCGTCCAGGCCCATCGCCCGCTCGCCCGACTGATAGGCGTTGATGAACTGGGACAGCACGCCACCCGACAGCTGGGCCCGCATCCCGCGCTGGCCCAGCCGGACGCCCAGGTAGATCTCCTTCGCCCAGAAGTCCTTGGCCCAGACGTGCCGGTACATCTCCTCCAGGTAGTCCAGCCACCCGGGACCGCCGTCGGAGGTCGCGTCCAGGCCGGCCGCCCACTCCGCCGCCGGGTAGGACCGGTGCGCGATCCGCAGGTGCACCTCCGCCTCCGGCATCCGGATCGCGGCCAGCGCCACGGTGATGTTTGTGGCCAGCGCTTCCCGCTCCTCCGGGGTGATGAACTCATACGGCACCGCGGGCAGCCTGAAATACGCCCAGGCGTGCGACTCGGTCAGCAGGATCCGGTCATCGAAGTACCGGACGCTGATCCGGCTGCGCCCCCGGGTGCCTCGCGTTCTCGTGCTCATCGCGGCTCCCCCGACCCGTCGGCCCGCCCGGCAGCCAAGCCCGCGACGACCACGCCGGCCAGCGCGGTCAGTGCCCGCCGGGGCGCCAGCCGCAGCGGAACGACGCCCGCGCACGGACCGTCGTCGGCGCCTAGCTGGTCCTCCCACGGCACCCGCACAATCGCCCGGCAGCGACCGACGGCGATCGCTTCCGCCCGCTCGACGTCGGCCATGCTCCGGCCGCTGACGCCGTTCACGACCAGGATCGCGTTCGCGGCCAGCCCGCCGTGCTCGTGTGATGCCAGCCACTCGTGCGTCATCGATACCGCCCGCGGCGCGTCCGCGCTGGCCGGAGCGACGAGGACGAGTTGGTCGGCGATGCCCAGCACCCTGGCTACCGACGAGGCTCCCGGGTCAACCAGGCTGATCCCGTACCGCGCGGTGAGGTGGTCGCCGATGCTGCTGAAATCTGCCTGGTCGAGGCCCGTGACGGAGGCCGGGGCCGCTTCGGCGCTGATCACCTCGATGCCAGGCGCAGGGTGGGCGCGGCCGGCGGATCCGACGGGACCGCGGGGGCCGGGATGGCCGGCGGAGGCCGCGCCGCCGAGCAGATCGCGAACGGTCCCGGCTGGCAGCGTCTCGGCTCGCTGAGTGAGGGAGTAACTGCCCGGGTTCAGGTCGAGCACGCCTACCCGCTCGGCCCGGAGGCTAGCCAGCAGGCGGCCCAGCATCAGCGTCGTCACGGTCTGACCGGCCCCGCTGGTGCAGCCCACGACCACGATCCGGCGCGGGCCGGGCAACGGCAGGCGCGCCCGCGCTTGATACCGCTCCTCGCGTTCCGTCTCCCGGGACCGGCCGGGCCCCTGTCCACCCGGGACCAGACCAACCCGGTCATTCCAGCTGCGCCCGCGCGCTCCGGCCGGGCCGCTGAGCGCACGCTCCAGGGGCGGCGCCGGGCGCTCATCGCCCACGGCCCGGACGGTGACCGCCGGACCGGACCGGCCGGCTCCCTGGCGGTTTGCGGCTCCCTGGCCTGCCGCAGTCCCGGAAGTGCCGGGCGGCCCGCCCGGGCCGGCCGCGGCGGAAGGCGAGGTCACCACCGGCTCGGTCGCCGGCGGCGCGGTTGCCCGGGGCGGCGGCACCGAACTCGCGGTCGCCGAGGGCTTGGCGCCAGGGCTGTCCGTCTGGGACACCGCCGGCGCGGTCTTGCTCACCGGACGAGTCTCGGGCCGGGAGCCGTCGGGTTGTGCCGCACCACTCGGATCCGGCACGTACGGCGCGACCTGCTCGCGGGTACGTACCCGCGTATCCGGAGGCGCCGCGGCAGACGGCCTGGGCCCGGGGACCGGCGGCGGCCCGGCGTGCGCCGACGCGGCCGGGTGAGCTGGTGCAACGCCCGGGACCGGCGTCAAGGCAGGGCCGCCCGGTGTGGGCGCGGGCCAGGCCTGCTCGGCGTGTGCCACCTCCACGGCCCGCGGCCTGTGCGCCGTCTCGACGGGCCCGCCGAGGGCACCGCCGGGCCGGGCCCGGCTTACCCACGCCGGCTGCTGACCGCGCTGTGGCGCGGACGCCGCCGGCGTGACGGGGCGCCGCTGCGGCCGGGCGGGTCCGGCGGCGTGCTGCCGCACCGTGGATCCGCGCGGGACCACGTGAGGATCGGGAGCCGGCCCGGCCCCGGCCCGCGCTCGCTGCGGGGCGAAGCCGGCCGTCGCGCGCTGGTCGGAGGACGCTATCCGGCGTGCGGCGGGCACGGCTGGCCGCGGCCCCCAGGCCGCGGGATTGCGATGCCGCAGATCGGCGGGCGGGCCCTGGCGGCCTGACGCCAGCGCCGCCGCTGCGGGCGGCCCTGGCACGTACGCGGGCACCTCGCCGGACACGCGCGCGGGTACTGCCGGTACCGGGGCCGGCCGGCGGATGTCGACCGCTGCCGCCTCCGCAACGGGCTGGGGGCAGGCGTGCCACACCTGGCCCAGTACGACGATCTCGTCCTTTTCGGTCGCAGGAGCCATTCGGCACCAGATCTTCGGCTCGCCCACATAACGCACTTGAGAAACCAGGAGCTCGGGTAGTTTCTTATTCTCCAGAACGGGCCTGGTAACCAGCCAGGTAAGCACACCGGGCGGGAGAACGTAAAGCCAGAACAGGTTGTGGCTGAAAGGGACCCCGATCAGTGTGAGGAAGAGCACGTACGGCACCGTTATGCCCACGAACGCAGCAATCTGGCCGAGCGGCAGCGGCATGGGAAGCCGCAGATCATACAGTTTGTAGAGCCGCTTTTCGATACGCCAGATATTCGTGTAGGTGGGCAGGTCCACGCGCGGGTGCTCCTTCCGGTCGGGGGTAGGTCAGTGGACCCCGAGCGCGCTCGTGATGCCCTGGGCGAGCGCGCGGATGATACCGGGCGTGTAGAAGATGACGGCGATCGCTATCGCCAGCACGACAAACTGGACAAAGCGGGTGATCTCCCGGGTGAACAGAAAGAAGATCGCGACAATGCCGACGATACCAAGGAACAGTGGGCCGAATAGTCCTTGAAGATAGTTCACCAGGCTCTGGGTGCTGAGCGCGGCGGTCATTCCTGCAGCGACCGGATGAAACAACATCGCACTACCCTTCCACGATCACAGGATGCTTGCGTCCGGCGGATGGACGACTGCGTCTGATTGGTTGCTGGTCATGACTGCTGTTCCACGGGCTGGTCTGCTGCGCGGATGCTCTTCACGTACCAGTTCGAGTTCTGGTTGACGACCGTCATGTCGTAGGTCATGGGGAGCTGAGCCGCAGTGCCCCCGCTAGGTCCCGGGATCTGCCAGACGACGCTGACGGTGATCTGCCGGGTGTCGCTTCCCGGCGGCACGTACAGCGAGGCGATGGACGAGTAGGTCACCGCGCCGCCGAGGCCGGTGATCGTGACCCCGTGCACCAGGAACCGGGTCAGGGTGGCCGAGGCGCCGCTCGCATAGGCCTGGAAGAAGGCCGGCAGCTGGGCCTGCAGCGCATTCTGCGCGGCCGTGTCGGGACTGGCTGCGGCCGGCGCAGGCGGAGACACTCGCGTCGGGGCAGCCAGCCAGGCGGGCTGGCCGTTGACGACCATCCCGCTGCCCGACGCGTAGATGGGCACGCCGAGCTCCATCATCTGGCCGTTCACCTGGGCTAGCAGCGTCACCACGGCGTGCTGGCCGTCACGCACGCTGATCCCGGCCACCTGTTCGGACTGAAGCTTCAGCGAACCCGCCCCGTTCCAGCCCAGCTGCGAATCGGCACCGTTCGGCAGGAAAGCCGCCAGCTCCTGCGCGCGCTGCGACGCCGTGCTCTGGCTGAAGTTCAGGTATACCGAGGCGAATTGCATGGCATACCCCTCGGCCAGGCTAGACGGGAACGAGCCGTCCGCCCCGGCCGCCGCCGTCCCGGATTTCGCGGACGTGCTGGCCGCGGGCGGCGACGGTGTCTTCTGGTTGAGCACGATCGCGATCACGCCGCGGACGCCGATGATGATCAAGACCGCCCAGATCAGTGCCCGCAGCACCCACACGGTCCAGCGGCCCCCGGCTCCGCGCCGCGGGGCCGGCGCCCGATCGTATCCGCCGGGTGGCGGAGCGGGGGCGGATTGTAGCTCAGACTCGCGAGCGTGTACAGCCGACTGCGGACTGCGATCAAGGGTGGACCTGCGAACCATCGGCACCTCCGCTCGTCCAGGCACCCACCCTTGACAGGGAAACGAGCACCGTTGCCGGCCTCTGCCATTCCAGCGCGCAATCGGTGTCGTGCGCAAGAGGGGAAGCGGAAGAGTTTACCGGGAGTCAGCACAGCAACTTCGAACTAGTGTACAGTCTATCGAACTAGGTTGCGATAGCATCGCAACCTAGCCTCGACCGGATTGTCCACAGATGAGAATTATGTGTGGATGCGGCTACTCCTCGCAGGAGAACCGCCAAAATGGCCGTAACTCACCCAGGGAGGTAGTGAAGACTTACGTGGAACCTACCCAAGGAGGTTAGTGAAGACTCACCTCCGGCTCCTTCCGCGACCGAGGGTCAGGGGAGAGTGATGGTGTCTAAGCGGCCCGAGGGTCAGGAGAGAGTGATGGTGTCTAAGCGGCACAGCTACCAGATCTCGGTGTCCTGGACCGGGAACCGGGGCGAGGGCACGAGCGGGTACCGGGCCTACGATCGCAGCCATGAGGTGACGGCCGGACCGGCGGACCAGGGGCATGATTCGGCCGCGCGCGGGCGCCCGCGGCCGATCGCGGGGAGCTCCGACCCGGCGTTCCGGGGGGATCCGGGCCGGTGGAATCCCGAGCAGCTGCTCACCGCATCGCTGGCCCAGTGCCACATGCTGTGGTACCTGCACCTGTGCGCGGTCGCGGGGGTCGTGGTCACCGGGTACCGCGACGACGCGGTCGCAACCATGACGGAGGACGCCGATGGCGGTGGCCGCTTCACCGAGGTCGTGCTGCGGCCGAACGTCACGGTGAGCTCGCCGGACATGATCGAGAAGGCGAACGGCCTGCACCGGGACGCGCACGAGAAGTGCTTCATCGCCCGTTCGGTGAACTTCCCGGTCCGGCACGAACCGGTGGTGGCCGCCGGCCCGGCCGGCTCCTAAGCGCCCGGCCGGTCAACGGCGCCGGGCTTCGCGCTCGCGACGCTCGGCCGTCTCCCTGGGGTCGGTGATGGTGGTCACCGTCCCCGGAGCCTGCTCGGTGTGGTGCTGGTGGGTGTAGAAGCGGACCTCGTGGCCATCCGGGTCGTGCACCAGGGGCAGGATCCAGCCGATGCTGGCCCAGTGCACGCCGGCGTGCGACTCGCCCAGCCGGGTCAGCCGGGCGGCCAGGTCATCGATCGCCGCTTTGTCGGGCACACCGATGCTGAAGTAATCGAAGCCTGCCGCGGCCCGGGCGCGGCCGGGATCGAGGCGCAGGGCGAAGGCGGGCCCGCCGTTGGGGTGCGTCATCGCGTAGCCCATCAGCCGGCCCTTCTCGACGAACTCGACTTGCACGTCATAGCCCAGGCGGCTGCGGTACCAGTCCAGTGACCTGGCCAGATCGGTGACGGGCAGCTTCAGGTGATGGACTCCGGCCAGGGCGGGTGCGTCCGACACGCTCATGATTCCCCCCGATGCAGTGCTAATATACTCAGTGCAGTTAGACTGCATTATATGAGCAGTGATGTCAACCCCTCCGTCGGCCTGCCGCCGCTCCGGCAGGCACAGGTGGCGCACACCGAGGAGCGCATCCTGGCCGCGGCGACCGAACTGTTCCTCGCCGAGGGCTACGCGGCTACCACGCTGGCCGCGGTCGCCAGCCGGGCCCAGGTGGGCGCGCGCACGGTCTATGTGCGCTTCGGGACCAAGGCCGCGCTGTTCAAGCGGGTGATCGATGTCGCGATCGTGGGCGACACGGAGCCGGTCGATGTGCTCGGCCGGGCATGGACGCGCAGCGCGTTCAGCGCCCCGACCGCCGCCGCGCGGATCACGGCCTTCGCCGCCGGAGGCCGGCAGATCATGGAACGCACCGGCGCCCTGTTCGCCGTGGCTGCGCAGGCCGCGGCGGTCGAGCCGCTGATCGCCGGGTTCTGGCAGCAGGGCCGGGAGCAGACCCGGGACGTGCATGGCCTCTTCTGGACCCGCGTGGCCGCCGATGGCCTGCTCGACCCGGGTACCGATCTTGACTGGCTGATCGACACCACCACCCTGCTGGGGGCCGCCGAGACCTACCTGCTCATCACCCGCATGCTCGGCTGGGACCTGGACACCTACCAGGACTGGCTGGTCACCAGCATGACCCGCCTGGCGGTCGTCGGCGGCGCCGGCACGCCGGTCCCCCGGCCCCCGGGCTAAACCCGGTCGCGGCCGATGGCGAGCGTCCGCCGCGACCGCATCAGCGGTCCGATCCGGCCGCCGGGACGCCGGGGCTGCCCGCGCGTTCGCGCCAGTCGACCCACGTACCGTGCGAGTCGCCGAGGCCGAGCACGTGCTGTCCGTCGCGGACGAGCAGGTGGGCGCTGTCCTGCGGCGTCGTCCACCGATCCGGTAGCCAGGGCAGCACGCCACGGCTCTCGCTGGACAGCCAGGTCGCGCCGAGCTCGGCCACCAGGTCAGCGAACGTGGCCCGCCGGGCGGCCTCGACGTAGGAGAGCACCGAGGTGTGGAAGATCACCAGCGTCGCTCCGGCGGGTGCCTGGCCGGCCAGCACGGGCAGCTCCTCGATCAGGTCGCCCGCGACGACCCGCGGCCTGCGGCGGCGGGCCACGCCGACCGCAGCCGACAGCCGCTCCGGCCGGCCGGCTTCCCCGGGCCAGATCAGGCTGCCGAGCCAGGCCACGTCGTCCGGATTGGTCACGTCCAGGGGGTTCAGGTCGATCCCGGCCCGCCAGGCCACCTCGGGCACCGCGGCTGGGACCGGCACCGGGCCGCGCGGCCGGCAGGTCAGCACGGGCGCGGCCGGGTCCGCCGGCTCGATCCGCTGCCCGGCGTAGTCGTATCCGTATAGATCCGGCAGCAGCGTCAGCCCGGCGCTGGCTCCCACCTCGATGAGCGCGAGCGGCGGCGCCAGCCGGGCCAGGGCCGGCAGCAGCACCGCGCACCGGGCCGGCTCGTTGGTCTGCGTGGACCGGCTGAGCATGACCGCCGCCACCTCCGCGCGGCGGTCCAGCAGCACCGCGCGGAACGTCCGGTAGCTGTCCGGCACGCCGGTCAGGAACCGCACCGCGGCCAGCAGCAGGTTGGGCTGGCGCTTGGCGGGCGGCAGCGCGGCCAGGAAGGCCAGCACCTCGGCGTCGTCGGCCACCGACGCGCTGATCTGCTCGTAGAGCGCGGACCGGCCCCGGGCTTCCAGCCGGGAGAACCGCCGGTAATTCTCGGCCGTGCTGACATTTTGCTCGTATCCGGTCACGGTGTCCTCACGGTACTGGGCCCGCGGGAGGTACACGGCAGAAGCAGGGCCGATCAGCTCCTGGCCGGCCAGGGGCCGGCGACTAGCAGCCGCTGCCCAGGAGGCCTGCGCCTGGTGCGGCCAGGCCGGGAACCCTGGCCCCGGGGCTCGCTCGGCCCGGCCGCCGGCGCAGCGGGGAGCGGGCCGCTACCAGGGTCGCCGCTCGTGTCTTCGCGCCGCCGCGCACCCGCTCGCGGGGGACAATCCGCGAACACCACTACGACGTACCAGCCGGTTCAGCAGGCTCCCTCCGGCGATGCGATACGCGGCGTGACGTCATCGAGCCGGGCGGCCATCGCCGGCGCCTCACCCCGCACCGTGACCGCAGGCAGCAGCCTTCGGTATCCTGGCCACTTCGCTGGCAACCTCCCCCTCGCTTGCGGTGTCCACCACCGGCCAGGTCGTGCCGCGAAGCAGCGATAAACCGGAGGGGGAACGCTATGATCCGCAGACTTCTGACCGTCCTGGCGCTGGCGACCGCGGTGCCCGGGATCCTCATCGCGGTGGTTATCCCGGCATCGGCCGGGGTCGGCTCCGCGGCTTCACCGGCCCGAGCCACGCCGCTGCCGGTCCTCTACAACCTCGGCGGAGGCAGCGGCTCGGTCTGGAATCTCCCTCAGCGCAGGCCGGCGATCTTCTATCTGGCGGCCGATGGCAGCGCGGTACTCGGGGACAAGCCGCACCACCTGAAGTGGACGAAGTGGACCATGACCTCAGCGGCCGCCACCGGCGATTACTACTACCGGACCGGGCCCTGCTGTACGTACCATTCCGATCCGGTGACGATCACCGCGAATCATGTCGTCCGGCAGAACGCGAACAGGAGCTGGTACGACCGGATGACCATCCGGTTCAGCAAGACCAAGTCCGTCACCATCAAGTATGAGCGGATCAACGGCATTGGCTTCTGGAAGACGGTGGCCGGCCGGTTCCCGTAAAAGCCTGCGCAGGCCGGGGCTTGACAAGCTTCATCGCGCATGCCTGGATTCCCCGGTAGGGGTATGTCGTCCTGCGACTCCCAGGGGGATCTCATGATGGTGGCACGATTTCGGTTGCCCGCGCGTCCCCGCCGCGATGGGGGCGGCTGCCGTGGCGGCACCCGTGCTGAATCGCGCGATACCGGCGCGGTGAGCAAGGTCCCTCGCAGAACTGGTTCAAAAACGCCCCGCGGTAAGGATCGACTGACGAATGCCCACCACGATTCTGATCATCGCCGCGGTCGTCGCCTGCTTTGTCGTATGGCTGCGACGCCCGTGACACGTCAAGAGCCCGGCCCGGACGGGGAACCGCGGTGAACGAATCAATGCACCCGGCCGCCAACGAGGCGGCCCATATCGCAACGGGGAGCCCGCGCTCGGTACCGAACGGCCAGCCTGGGGCGCATCGTTCAGGCGCGCAATCAGCCGAACGGAGCAGTTCAAGCGGGGTGCGTCCGCGACCTGGGCCGCCCCTGCTGGCTGCCTCCGTCCGTCCCTGGGCCGGAGCGCTGCTGGCCTGCTGCGCGATCCTGGTCGCCGTGCTCGGCGTGCTATTCGCGCACCAGGCCCGGGCGGACCGGCTCGACCGTGCCGTTGACTCTCAGGTCATCACCTGGTTCGACGGCCATCGCGGGCTCCTGCCATGGCTGGCCATGCCAGGTTCGTATGTCCCGGCGGTCGTGCTGACGGCTGGCATCGTCGTCGCCTGCCTGCTTGCCGGGCGGCTGAACGGCGCCGTGCTGGCCGCCGCGGCCGTGCCGGTCGCCGTCGGACTGAACGACGGCCTGCTCAAGCACCTGGTCCATCGCACGTATCTGGGCGTCTTGACCTACCCGAGCGGGCACACCTCGGCGGTGTTCGCGCTGGCCGCGACCGTCACGGTGCTGCTTGTCGTCCCCCCGCGGCCGACCCGGGCCAGAGTGCTGCGCGTCCTGATCCCGGTAGCGGCATGCGTGCTGGGAGTCGTCGTCGCCATCGCGGTCATCGGCCTGCGCTGGCACTATTTCACCGACACCGTAGCCGGTGCCGCTGTCGGCATCGCAGCGGTCTGCGGGCTGGCGCTCATCCTGGACCTGCCCGCTCCCCGGCGGTGGCTGACCCAGGCTAGCCGCTGGCTGCCGACGGCCAGACGCCGGTTGTGACACCGGCCAGAAGCGCGGCCGCCCATCTCGCTCAGCAGCGAGAGTCTTCACTTGCCCGAGCTTCCGCCGCTCTTCCCGCCGCTGAACAGGGCGAGGAGCACGACGAACGCGACGAGTAGGGCGACACCGCTCGCGGCGGCATGCACGTGTCCGATGATGAGCGTGTAGCTGCCCACGATGACCCCCCCGAGCCAGCAGCGCAATCCCCACGAGCAAGACTACGCGGCGAAACGGACGAAAGCACACAAAACTCCCGCCAAGTTTTAGCCCGTTGCGCCGCTCGCACGTTGAGCGCTGGGTCAAGGTTATGCAGACCGCTCCGCGCGGCGAGGGGCTGAACGCCCGTTCGACTGAGACAACGATCAGGCCCAGGCGGGCGCATGCTGCGCTCGCCTGGGCCTGACCTATCTCATGGCAGGCTCGGGCAGCGCTTCGTGCTGCCGAACACGACGTTGGGCTTGCCCTTCGAATCGCCCTTCTGCGGAGCGGGCGAGTTCCTGGGGCAGGACACGTTCCCGAAGATGACGTTGGTCACCACCTCGTTGGCGTCCGGATCGGCCCAGCGGTTTCCGCGGATGGTGACATTGCCGTGCAGGTGGTCGCGGATCAGGCCGAACCAGCAGCTCCGTATGCCCGAGAACGACACGTTGCCGCGCACGACCGTGTCCTCGATGGTGGAGAAATTCGGGCTCTTCAACAGCGGGTTGACCTTGCAGTTCTTGCCGCCGCCGCCGCCGGTCACGACCACGTTGCCGGAGATGGTGCCGCTTTGAACGATGACCCCGAGGGGCTGGCTGGCCAGGATATTGCCATTGAAACGGTCCGGCGTGAGGGCCTTGCAGCCCACCTCAGGCGAGCAGCCCAGGCCCAGCAGGGCTCCCTGGCCGACCAGGATGTTACCCCGGACCGTCAGCACCGCTGTGCTGACCGCGTTGAAGACCGAGCCCGGCCCGAGGACGACGTTGCCGTTGACGATCACCGGGCCCTTCTTGACCAGGCACACCCGCTTGACGATCAGCCCGTTGTAGGTTCCGGGCGCCAGCGGCCCGGCGCAGACGGTGGGATGGGCGGCGGGGCTCGCCACCGCGGCTCCCGCGCTCGTCACCCCGCCTAATGCAACCAGCGCTGTGGCGCAGGCTCCCGCGAGGATTCTGCGGATGATTTTCATTGGTCCTCCCCCTTCCCCTGTTGAGGGATTACTCCCTCCGCGAAGCACCTTACAGTCCCCTCGCTGAGCCACCCAGTAGCTGGCGTGGGGCGGCAGGCGCGCGCCGGACAGCCAACGGTCAAGCCCGGGCAAAGCCGCGGATGGCGGGCAGCAGGACGCGACAGCCAGCCCCGCGCTGCCTGACGGCCACGCCTGCCAGCCGAACGCCGCGATCCATCCCCCGCCCGAACGCCGCGCGATCCATCCCGCGGATGCGCAGGCAGGCTACCGGCTAACTATGGCGGAACTCCACGACGTCTCCGTCTTGCATCACGTAGTCGCGGCCCTCGATGCGGACCTTCCCCGCGGCCCGAGCGGCGGCCAGCGAGCCCGCCGCGATCAGGTCATCGTAGGAGACCACCTCGGCCTTGATGAAGCCACGCTGGAAATCGCTGTGAATGACGCCCGCGGCCTCGGGTGCGGTCGCACCGGCCCGGATCGTCCAGGCCCGGGCTTCCTTGGGCCCGGCGGTCAGGAAGGTGGACAGTCCGAGCGCGGCGAAACCCGCCCTGGCCAGCTGGGCCAGGCCGGGCTCGCCGAGGCCAAGTTCGGCCAGCAGTTCGGCCGCCTCATCTTCGGGCAGCTCCACCAGCTCGGCCTCGGTCTTGGCGTCCAGGAAGATGGCCTCGGCCGGGGCGACGAGATCGCCTAGCTGCTTGCGCAGGGCCTCGTCGCCCAGTTCCGCCTCGTCGACGTTGAATACGTACAGGAACGGCTTGGCCGTCAGCAGCTGCAGCTCGCGCAAGTCGGCCAGGTCCAGGCCGGCCGGCCCGGCCGCCGAGGACAGGGGCCTGCCCTCATCCAGCAGTTGCTCTGCCGTCACCGCGGCCTGGGCCACCCGCAGCCGTTCGGCATCTTTGGAGAATTTGGTCTCCTTGGTCAGCCGGGGAATCGCCTTCTCCAGGGTCTGCAGGTCGGCCAGGATGAGCTCGGTGACCACCGTGTCGATGTCGCGCTGTGGCTCGACGTCGCCGTCCACGTGGCTGACGTCCGGGTCGGTGAAGACGCGCACGACCTGGCAGATCGCGTCGGTTTCGCGGATGTGGGCCAGGAACTGATTGCCGAGGCCCTGCCCCGTGGAGGCCCCGCGGACCAGGCCGGCGATGTCGGTGAACCTGACCGTGGCCGGGACGATGCGGGCGGAATCGCAAAGCTGAGCCAGCTCGGCCAGCCGCGGGTCGGGGAGGCCGACCACGCCCACGTTCGGCTCGATGGTGGCGAACGGGTAGTTGGAGGCGAGCACGCCGGACCGGGTCAGCGCGTTGAACAGGGTTGACTTGCCGACGTTGGGCAGTCCGACGATCCCGATGGACAGGCTCACTCGGGCGAGTCTAGAGGCCTGACCTGAGTGAGGAGGCCCGGGCTCAGGGCGATCTGGCCGACGCGGGCGATCGTCTCCGCGGCCGGGCTTCGGCGCGGATCCGCGCCACCCCGCGTGTCGGGGCCGGAACTGTCGGCGAAGGCTGCGAGCATGGCCAGCATGAGCGTGATCACTTTGCTGGCCGGGCTGGCGATCGGTGTCATCCTCGGGGCCGTGATTGGTTTCCTGCTTGCCCGCGGCCGGCTGGCCGCCTCGCTGGCCGACCTCACCGGCCGGGCCAGCGCCGCCGAGCAGCGAGCCCGGGCGGCCGAGGACAAGGTAGCCATGATTGAGCGCTCCGCGCAGGACAGGGCAGCCCTGGTCGAGGGGCAGCTGTCCGAACGCTTCCAGGCGTTGTCGGCGCAGGCGCTCGACGCGAGCACCGCGCGCTTCCTCGAGATCGCGGAGGGCCGTCTGCAGACGGCCAACGCCAATGCGGCGGGCGAGCTGGACCAGCGCCGGTCGGCCGTGGAACATCTGGTCGGCCCGCTCAAGGAGACCCTGACCAGGGTGGAGGCCCAGCTACGCGAATCTGACGCCGCGCGGCGCTCGTCGCACGCCGCCCTGGCCGAGCAGGTCAGCATCGCCAGAGAAAGTTCGGACCAGCTACGGACGCAGACCCAGGCCCTGGTCACCGCGCTGCGCCGGCCGGAGGCGCGCGGCCGGTGGGGTGAAATGCAGCTGCGTCGGGTGGTCGAGCTGGCCGGGATGATCGCCCGATGCGACTTCGATGAGCAGGTCAGCGTGACCACCGACGACGGATCGCAGCGCCCGGACCTGGTGGTGCGGCTGGCCGGCGGCAAGAACATCGTGGTGGATTCCAAGGTCTCGCTCGCCGCCTACCTGGAGGCCGCCGAGGCCACAGACCAGGCCGTCCGCGAGGCCCGGCTCGACGCGCACGCCCGGCACCTGCGCGAGCATGTGGACCGGCTGTCCGCCAAGGCGTATTGGGCCGCGCTCAGCCCGGCGCCGGAGTTCGCCGTGCTGTTCATCCCCGGTGAGGCCTTCCTCGCGCCCGCGCTGGAGCGCGACCCGGGCCTGCTGGAGTACGCGCTGGCCAGGAGGGTGCACATCGCCACGCCCACGACGCTGGTCACGATGCTCCGCACCGCGCAGTACGCGTGGCAGCAAGAGGCGCTGTCGGAGAACGCGAGGGCGGTGTTCGATCTCGGCCGGGAACTGTACGACCGGATCGCCGGCCTGGGCAAGCACATCGATCGCCTCGGCCGCGCCCTCACGAACTCGGTGTCCACCTACAACCAGGCGGTCGGGTCGCTGGAGAGCCGGGTGCTGGTCAGCGCGCGGCGGCTGAACCAGCTCGGCGTGGTCGCGTCGGATCTTGACCCGCCGCAGCCCGTAGAGCAGACCACCCGCGCGCTGTCCGCTCCTGAACTGGTCGCAGAGTCCGGCCAGGACGGGCCCGAGCTGGTCACCCCCACTCCGGCCCGGCTGACCGCGGCACCCGAGGACCCAGCGCCCGGGCGGCCGCGGCGGGTGGCCGGAAGCTAGCGCAGGCCACGACCATGAGGCACGCGGAGCGGGGCAGGATCTGCGCACCGGTCCTGAAACCGGCGCAAAATACCCGGCATGGCCGGCCGCCGCGACACGCGGTCGCGAGGGACAATGGGCTTGCCGGCCGGCCCGGCGCCGTAGGCTCTGGTGACGTCCTGGGGTGGCGCGAGACCGGGACAGGCTCGGCGGGCGGACGCGAGGGGATGGTGACGGGCTAGGGTGTCGGGGCAGATATGGCAGGCGCCGGCTGGCTCCCCCGTGGGCCAGCGGCCTGGCCAGGAGCGGACGACCGACGGAAACCGCCCGGCCGGGGGCGACCGCCAGGCCGCGAACAACGACCGGGCGCACCCAGCGGCGGCATCAGCCAGGGATCCCGCCGGGATGAGGCTGACCGGGCGCGGAGCCTTGATCGGGATATTCGCGCTGTGCTTCCTCGGCATCCTGGCGGCCGATCAGCTGGGGTGGGGCCCGCTGACCGGGGGAACCTTCTTGCTCGCCTGCGTGCTCGCCGCCGCGTTTACGCAGTCCAGCGATCTGCTCACGGTGGCAGTCAGCCCCCCGGCCCTGTTCCTGGTCGCGGTAATTATCGGCAAGGCGCTGACATCATCGGGCAACCTGATCCTCTCCACCGCCGCGGGCACGCTGATCACCCTGGCTAACTCGGCACCATGGCTGCTCGCCGGCACTGCGCTGAGCCTGATCATCACGTTCTCCCGCGGTCTGCGGCAGAACATCACCGCGCTCAGCAACGAACTCAGCGGCGCCTCGGCCATCAGCACGCCGCGGTCGCGAGATACCGGGCGCAGCTGACCCCCGCCCCGGGCTCAAGGCGTCCGCACGATGCCGTGCCTGATCAGGCACGGGATGCCGCGGCCGATCAGGCGGCGTAGGTACGCACCAGGCGAAGCGCGGTGGCCGCGTCCGGGCCGGCGGTGTCCAGCCCGGATCGGTCGGCGGCGAGCCTGCGGACCGCGACCCGGCAGAACGCTCCCGCCGGGCCGGTGATGGCCGAGTCCGCGTCCGGCGGCCCGAACCGCCACTGGGTGCTGCCGTCCGGAGCGATCAGCTCGCATCGCACTTGCGTGGCCGGCTGGCCAGCCCCGGCGAAGGCGTACGGCAGGGTCCGGTGCGCCAGCCAGGCGATGTGCCGCAGCCGCTCGGTATCGGGGAAGGCGATGCCGAGCGGGCCGGTCACGTCCAGCCCGTGCGCCCAGTGCTCGGCCAGCCGGGTGGTGGCCAGCGTGGCTGGCTTCAGCGGCGCGTCCACCCAGGGCAGCCGCTGCTGCGGATCGGCCGCGCGCAACGCCCGCAGGGAGGCGACCCGGGCCTGGTCCCACCGTTGCAGGACCCGGCTGCCCGTGGTCCGCTGCGCCCGCACGGCCTGCTCGGCCACCTGGTCCGTCGTCGCCCCTGCGGAGCGGTGGATCGGCCCCGGGCCGGCGGAGCCGCCGGCCACGGTGACGGACACCGCTTCCTCGGACTGGGCCAGGTGGAGTACCACGTCCGCGACCGTCCAGCCCGCCGCTCCCGATGGCGATCTCCACTGCTCCTCGCTCAGCTCGCCCAGCGTGCCGGCCAGCCGCTGCTGTTCGGCTGCCAGGTCATCGAGGATCGTCATCTTGGGACTATCTCACGCTGTGGCGGCACCCGGCCCTGAGCACTCCTCGTCCATCGGTCACATTCCTCCGTCGGGTCGGGTCATTGCTTTGACCGACGCGGCGCCGCGAATGTGACGGAGCCCGGCTCGCCCGCCGCGAGCCCGGTCAGGCACCGACACCAGGAGATCCCGTGGAGGAGAGCATGCAGTCACCGAAGAAGATCGCGGTCGCCGGGGCGACCGGCAGAGTCGGCCATCACGTCGTAGACGTGCTGAGGGCCCGCGGGTACGACGTCGTGCCGATGTCGCGCTCACAGGGCGTGGACGTGATCACCGGGGACGGCCTGGCCGCGGCGCTGGCCGGCGTGGGGTGCGTCATCGACACGGCCACCGGGCCCTCGCCCGAGCAGGAACCGGCGACGGCGTTCTTCACCACCACGGCCCGGAACCGGCAGGACGCCGGCCAGGAAGCTGGCGTCCAGCGGATGGTCGTGGTGTCCATCATCGGGACCGACCGGTTCACTCACGGCTACGGGGCGGCGAAGGTCGCCCACGAGCAGGCCATGCTGGCCGGGCCGATACCCGCACTCGTGCTGCGCGCCTCTCAGTTCTACGAGTTCATTCCGCTGATCATGGAGTGGGGCACCCAGGGCGACGTGGCCTACGTCCCCCGGATGCGCACCCAGCCGGTCGCGGCCCGCGCGGTCGCCGAGGTGCTCGCCGACCTGGCCATCGCACCCGGATCACGGTCCTCCGGACCGCCGTTCCCCGAGGTGGCAGGCCCGCGGGAGGAAAGCCTGGTCGAGATGGCCACCCTGTTCGCCGAACGCCGGGGCTACCCGGCCAAGGTCGAGGGCGTGAGCGACCCGGCCGACCAGGACGGGCTCAACGAGAGCGGCGGCCTGCTGCCCGGCCCCGATGCCATCCTGGCCGGCCCCACGTTCGTGGAATGGCTCAACGCGACGTACTGACTCCTTAGAGGGTGCTCGCTCGGGCCGGTGACGTTCGGCGCAGCCGTCAGTCGCCGGTCCGAGTCAGTGTCCTCCAAGCGCCCGTTCGGGATATCAAAGCCCTAGCCTGACCGTGCTCCAGGCCGGTCACGTAGCTCCCTGGGCAGCGCGAACACCATGTTCTCCTCGACCGCCTCGACCTCCTGGACGCGGTCGAAGCCGATCCCGGCCAGCCGGTCGAGTACCCCGGTGACCAGGGTCTCCGGCACCGAGGCACCGCTGGTGACGCCGACGCACTCCGCGCCTTCCAGCCATTCCTCCTCGATGGCCGAGCCATCGTCCACCAGGTAGGCGGCGCCGGCCCCGGCGTCCACGGCCACCTCGACCAGGCGGACCGAATTGGACGAGTTCTCCGAGCCGACCACGATGACCACGTCGCAGTCACGCGCGATTCGCTTGACCGCGGCCTGGCGGTTCTGGGTGGCGTAGCAGATGTCGTCGCTAGGCGGGTTGATCAGCAGCGGGAACCGCTGTCGCAGCGCGGCCACCGTCTCGATGGTCTCGTCCACCGACAGCGTGGTCTGGGACAGCCAGACGACCTTGGCCGGATCGCGCACCCGGACGCTGGCCACGTCGCCGGGGCCGTCCACCAGGTGGACGTGCGCCGGGGCCTCGCCGGTGGTGCCCTCCACCTCTTCGTGCCCCTCGTGGCCAATCAGCAGGATGTCGTAGTCCTGGCCGGCGAATCGCCTGGCCTCGCTGTGCACCTTGGTGACCAGTGGGCACGTCGCGTCGATCGTGTTCAGGCTGCGCTCTGTGGCCTGCTGCCTGACCTGCGGGGACACGCCGTGTGCGGAGAACACGACGGTCGCCTGGTCCGGCACCGCGTCGGTCTCGTCCACGAAGATCGCGCCGCGCTGCTCCAGCGCGCGCACGACGTGCGTGTTGTGCACGATCTGCTTGCGAACGTACACGGGAGGGCCGTACCGCTCCAGCGCCTTCTCGACAGCCTGAACGGCCCGGTCGACCCCGGCGCAATATCCGCGGGGCCGGGCAAGCAGGACTCGTCGGGTAGTTACGGCCATGCCCCCATGGTATGAGGTCGGCCTGGTGCGCCTGCAGGGCCGTGGTTTCCCGGTACCGCTATCTGCCCGGGCCCGATTGCGGCACCATGGCCAGAGACCATGCCACACCGAGGAGACTGCCATGCGCATCCCGCCGCCACCCGAACGCATCAAGGAGGCTCCCGCCCACGCGCTGCGGGCCGTTTTCGCAGGTGTAGGCCAAGTCTTGCTCATAACCGAACGCGTCAGGCAGCGTGCGGTCGAGCAGGTTCACCCGCAGATGACTTCGGCCCCGGCTCATGCTCCCGCTCCGGATGCCCCACCCCCGCCTCCGGCCCGGAGCGCCGCACCCCCCGCTGCCCAGGCCGCCGCCTCCCGAGTCGCCGCGCCCGCAGCCGCCGCGCCCGCAGCCGCCGCGCCGGCGGTCGCCCCCGCTGAAGCTCCCGCACCCGAGGCGGCCGCCCCCCAAGGCGGCGCGGCGGCCCTGCCGGTGCCCAACTACGACGAGCTGTCGATCGCCTCGCTCCGCGCCCGTCTGCGCGCGCTGGACGCGGCCCAGGTCCGCGACCTGCTCGACTATGAGCGGGCACACGCGAGCCGGGCCAATGTGATAACCATGTTCGAGCGGCGCATCGCCAAGCTGGAGGGAACCGAAAACGCGGACACCACCGCCGGCTGATCCATCTCCCGGCCGCACGACACCGGACGGCTGACCGGCATGGCCCTGGAGACCTCCGCTGAGTCGCCGGTCCCGGTGCGGACCGTGCTCCGGCTGGTCGGCGACTGG
>DASXLW010000180.1:0-9317 GCA_036496025.1 Streptosporangiaceae bacterium | reverse complement strand
AGAAAATCATGAGAATACTGGCCGCAAACTCTTGTGCCGGGCGGCCGATAAGGCGTAGAAATGCACTCACCACCGGAAACGGTGACCAACCGGGGGGAACCTCGGAACGCAGGAAGCGCCGGGAAACCGGCACTTCAGGCGGGTCACTGGCCCTGGTAGTAGGTCGAACAGCGCATCGCAGTCGGGCAACCGAAGGCTTTGTGCCGTGAGACCGGGCGGGGCCCCTCCATCTCATGCATGGAGGGGCCCCGCCTTTTTCATGGCTATTCTACCCGGCCGCAACACCGCGTACTCAGGCCGACACGCGGCCAATAACCAGCGGTGGTCATCCCGATCGAAACGACCTTCTCCCGGTCTACGCGATCGAACTTACCGGTGTGTCGTTGGCCATATTGTCGTTTCTATACGATAAAATATTCGAAGAACATGATCGACGCGCGCCAGAGGAAGGTGAATGCTCGTGTTCATGCCGACGCCGCAGCCGGAGTCTCAGGAGGAGATCCTGGCCGCTGCGCTGGCCTCGCTCGATGAGCACGACAACCCGCCTGACGAGGGGTGGACCGTCCCGGATCCGGATAGCGACCTCCCGGCCGAGCTGTCCGGGCTGACCGGCGCGGAGCTGGACGAGCTATACCCGCCGACGCGGCTGCCGGACGAGTTCGGCCCGGCCGGGTTCCTGCCGCGGGACGGGTCGGGCCGCGGGAGCGGTTTCGCCGACGGGGGCGCGCTGGACGTCCTGCCTCCCGGGGTGGCGCTCGCCGGGTTCGCCGACGACGCGCACGCCCGGCTCGGCGCGCTCACCGACGACGAGCTGATCGGAGTGCTGCGCGGCTGGCAACGGCAGATCTCCTGGTCACAGGCCCGGAAGCTGGATGCGATGGCCGAGCTGGCGCGCCGCCGTCCCGCCGGGGGCACCGCGGCCGCCTCGCCCGGCCGGTTCCCGCGCAACCCGAGCGAGTTCATCCCCGACGAGATCGCCCTCGCGCTGACCCTGACCAGACGCGCCGCCGGCGTCGAACTGAGCCTGGCCATCGACCTGGCCTACCTGCCCGCCACCGCCGCCACGCTGGAGGCCGGACAGATCGACCTGATCAAGGCCCGGATCATCGCTGAAGGGGTCGGCAGCCTGGAGCCTGCGCACGCGGCCGCGGTGGAAGCCGCCGTGCTGCCCGAGGCGCCGGTGATGACCTCCGGGCAGCTGCGTGCCGCGGTGGCCCGCGCGGTGCTGGCCGCCGACCCCGACGCGGCCCGCCGCGATCGCGAGGAACGGCTGACCGGGGCGCGGGTCGAGTGCTGGACGGACCCGACCGGTACGGCCAACCTGGTCGGCCGCGACCTGCCGTCGGCCCCGACCCTGGCCGCCGACAAGCGCCTGGGCCAGATCGCCCGCGCATGGAAGAAACAGGGTGCCGAGGCCGGCCTGGATCTGCTGCGGGCCCGTGCCTACCTGGCGCTGCTGCTCGGCCACAACGTGGACGTCCCTCCGGCCGACCTGCTCCCGGCAGGCTCCGCGCCGGCCCCCGGCTACGATCGCCCAGCCCCGGCCTTCGCGGCTGGCTGGGATAGCCGACGGCTACCACCCGGACTACCCCGGCCTGACCTGGGCGCAGGTGCAGTGGGGCCGCTGGCCGGGTCGGTCCACCTGACCGTCCCCCTCGGTACCTTGCTCGGCTTGAGCGACGCACCCGGCGACGCGGCTGGGTACGGGCCGCTGGACCCCGACACCGCCCGCATCCTGGCCTGCGCGGCCGCCGGGCACAGCGCGGCTCGCTGGCACATCACCGTGACCGGCCCCGGCGGCCAGGCCCTGGCCCATGGCGCCGTCCGCGGCCGCACCCGGACCGGCCCGGGCAATGAGTGGACGGTGACGGTGACCGCCGAGCCGATCACCAGCGGGAACTGCGATCATCACAACCGCGAACCCGGGTACCGACCCAGTCCCGCCTTGCAGCGGCTGATTCGGGCCCGCACCAGCACCTGCACCGCCTCTGGCTGCCGCAATCCCGCCGTCGGCTGCGATCTCGATCACACCATTCCGTACGACGAACACGGCCTGACCTGCGAGTGCAACCTGGCCCCGCTGTGCCGCTTTCACCACCGGATGAAACAGGCCCAGGGCTGGAAGCTGCACCAGCCCGGACCCGGCGTCATGACCTGGAGCACTCCCGCCGGGCGCCACTACTTCACCGTCCCCACCCGGCACCCCACCTGACCTCAGGCCGGGTGCTGCCGGGGCGAGATCATGAGCCGGCGCGGGCCCGGTCAGCGCATTAGCCTTGGAGACCCGTGTCACTTGATCCGTTGATCCGTGCGCGTATGCGCGCCTGGAGTTACGCGTCATGAGTTACCATCAGCTCGCCACCCGACCCGTGCTGAACTGGGCACTTGTCGCTATAGCTGCCCGGCTTCCGGTCGCGATGGCGCCGCTCGCGCTCGTCTTCCTCGCCCGCGAGCGCCCCGGCGGGTACGCGCTGGGCGCCGGGCTCGCCGCCGTGTATGTGATCGGCGAAGTGGCAGGGGCCGGGGTTCTCGGGCCGCGGTTGAACCCGGAGCGAGCTCGGTTCCACCTGGCGGCTGGACTCGCCCTCGGGGCTTGCTCGTTCGCCGGGCTCGGCCTGCTGCCCGGCGCGGATCCGCCTGTGCTCGGCGCCTTTGCCCTCCTCGCGGGGGCCGCACCTGCCGCCGCGCCTGGCGGCCTGCGCACGCTGCTGACCTCTCAGCTCCCGGACACGCTCATCCTCAAAGCACTGAGCGCAGAGTCCGTCCTGACCTACGGCGTGTGGACTGCCGCGCCCGCCCTCACGGTCGTGCTCGCGCTCAACGTCGCCCCGTCCGGGCCGCTCGTGCTGGCCGCCGTGCTCATGGCCGCGGCGGCGGCCGGAATGCGGGCGCTGCCCGCGGGGTGGAAAGCAGACAGCGGTGACCGCGAGGGTGCCTCGATGGCGCAGACGCTCGTCCGCGCCTGGCCCATCTACGTCACCGGTGCCGCCGCGATGTCCCTGCTGGCGCTCGCTGAACTCGCCCTGCCTGCGCTGCTGCGGCAGCGGGGCATCGGCGTGGGCTGGGCGGGCTCGCTGCTCGCCGCGTTCTCGATCGCATCGGCCATCGGCGCAGCTCTGTACGGCGCACGCGGACGCTGGCCGGGCTCAGTGCGCACCCAGAGCCTGGTCCTGCTGCTGGGCGTGACCGCCTGCGTGACGCTGGCGGCCACGGTGCCTTCCCTGGCGTGGATCGCGGTCGCGCTGGTCCTGGCCGGGCTCTTGCAGTCCGGCGTGCAGCTGACCCGCAACCTGTCGCTGCGTGCGGCCCTGCCGCCGAGCGCGCACGCGGCGGGGTACTCGGTGATGTATGCCGCCACGGGCGTCGGCTACGCCGCCAGCGCTGCCTTGGCCGGTGCGGTGCAAAGCGCGGCTTCACCGACGGCCGCCATCCTGGCGGGAGCCGGGCTGACCCTGCTGCTGACGATCGCGAGCGCCATGGGCGAGCTTGCGCCCCAGCGACGTAAACAGCCACGTCCCCGCCACAGGAGCAGTGTTCCTATGTCGCGCCCCGTCTCATCCCCGGGCGACCGGCGGGCGGGGCGGGCCTGGCTCCTGGGCCGGCATGGAGTTCGTCTTCGGGACCGGGTACGGGATTCCCGCAGCGAAGGAACCGGCGATCGCGTTGAGCACCGCCTGCTCGGCCACCTTCACATCGCCCAGGCTGGCCTCGGGCAGCGGCGGGACCTGGGTGTCCGGCGGCCGGGCCAGGGAGAGCGAGGTGGTCATATCACCGGTGACCGACCGCCGCCAGGCCGACAGGTTGGGTACCTCGACGCCGAACCTGGTCTCGATGAAGCGGAGCAGCGAGGTGTGGTCGAAGACGTCCGAGCACAGGTGGCCGCCGCGGCTGAACGGCGAGACCACTAGGCACGGTACCCGGAACCCGAGGCCGATCGGCCCGGCGATGCCCTTAGCGGCCGCGGGCAGCGGAGTGGTCAGCCACTCCCCCGGCGTCCCTTCCGGGGCAGTGACCGCCGGCACGTGGTCGAAGAAGCCACCGTTCTCGTCGTGCACGACGAACATCACCGTCTGGGCCCACACGTCTGGATTGGACACCAGGGTCTGCAGGATCTCCTGGATGTAGTGCTCGCCGTACTCCGGCGGCGCGGCCGGGTGCTCGCTCTCGGCCAGCGGCGGGATGAGCCACGACACCGCCGGCAACTCCCCGGAGGCTACATCGCGGGAGAAGTCATCGGGCCACGACGGGGCCAGCGCCTTGCGGGTCAGCTCGATCCCGGTGACGGAGAACGGGTCGGCGAAGGCCTTGAAGAAGGGCAGCGGGCTGAAGGCCAGTTCGGCGAGCGGGTGGTTATAGACCTTCCAGCTCACCCCGGCGGCCTGTAGCCGTTCCGGCATGGTCTCCCAGCGCAGCTTGCCGAACTGGGACAGCCGGTCGAGGACCGCGGTCTCCAGCAAGGGTCCCCCGGCTTTCCCGTCCGGGTCGATCGTGCCCGATATGCCCATGACCCGGTTGGGATCGGTAGGGCCGAGGACCGGGCAGAAGTAGCTATCGCACACGGTGAAGGCGTCGGCCAGTGCGTAGTAGAAGGCGAGATCCTGGCGGGTCACGTAGCCCATCGTCAGCGGGCCGTTGTTGACCCCGTCGGCGGCCAGGTGCGCGGTGACGAACCCGTCCATGTTCCCGCCGTTCCAGCTGTGATGCTGCGTCGCCCAGTCGTGCTCGATGTCGTTGGTGGTCTGGCCGTTGGCCAGCGGCGGGTCGCTGAGCAGGCGGAACGGCTGCAGGTAGCCGGATGGGTCGGGTCCCTTCCCCGGCCGGTAACCGAACTGGTCGAACACCGGGTGCTGCACTCCCCCGACGTCCCGGGTCAGCACGTGCGGGTCCGAAAACCCGCGCACGGCCGACATCGTGCCGAAGTAGTGGTCGAACGACCGGTTCTCCTGCATCAGGATCACCACGTGCCGGATGTCGCTGAGTTCAGCCGAACCCGGGACACTCACGTCGGCCGCGGCTTCAACGAGCCTTCCCTGGGCCGGGGACAGCAGGCGCCGCAGTCGTGACAGCAGGCTCATGTGCGCCAACTGTAGCGGGCACTATGCTCCAGCCACGTAGCCTTCCAGCCGCGTGGCGAGCTCGACGGGCTGGCTCAGCGCGACCAGGTGCCCGCCGGGCATCTCGTCGAGATCGATGCCCAGCCGCTGCCGGACCAGGCGGCGCTGGAACTGCGGCGGGAAGAACCTGTCGTCGCGGCCCTGCAGGAACCTGGTGGGGACCTCAGGCCAGCGCGACAGGGGCCATCGCTGGCCCATCGGCGTCGACGACTGAACGGGCTCGCCCTGAGCCATCGCCTCGGCGGTGATGTCCGGGGGGACATCATGGAAGAAGGCGTCGATGATGTCGAACTCGTCCTTGACCGTCCTGCCCTCACCGGCCGCTTGCTCGGCTTGCGCCCGGGCCCTGTCGTCGGCGGTACTGGCGAACCATTCGCCCGGCGTCTGGCCCGGGGCCGGGACCATGGCGTTGAGCAGGATGAGCATCCGCGCTTCGACCTTCTCGCAGACCTGGGGGGCGGTGAAGCCGGCCAGAGACTGGGCCACCAGGACGGGATCGGGGGTGCCGCCGATCCCTTCGATCACGGCGGCGGCGTATTCGGGCAGGCCGGCCTGGTCACCGGCCGCGGGAAGCGACACGGCCAGCGCCTGATGACCCCGGCGGCGCAGCTCGGGCGCGAGCCGGTGCCAGTACCAGGCGCTGCCGCCGGCCCCGGGAACGAGCACGTAGTTCGTCATCGTCACTCTCCCGTCTCATAGTTTTCCGATGGCATCTGCTCCTAGAGTAGGAGTAATAACTCCTAAATTACAACCAATTTGCGCTAAACTCTCACGCATGCAGCCGAAACGTAGCTACGACGATCCGTGCGGGGTGGCCCGGGCCCTCGACGTCGTCGGCGAGCGATGGGCGCTGCTGGTCGTGCGCGAGCTGCTGCTCGGCCCGAAACGGTTCGGCGCGCTGAGCAGCGGACTGCCCGGCATGAGCCAGAACGTGCTCAGCCAGCGGCTGCGTGAGCTCCAAGACGCCGGGATCGTGCGCCGGCGGACGTTCGGGCCGCCGGCCAGCAGCCACGGTTACGAGCTGACCGAACGGGGCCGTGAGCTCGAGCCGGTCCTGCTCGCCCTGGCCCGCTGGGGCAGCCGCGTCGCGGTCAGTTCGGCCGCGGAACTGAGCGTTGACGCGCTCATGCTTGCGCTGCAGACGACGTTCGACCCCCGCGGCGCGGGCTCGCTGCGGGCGCGGCTTGAACTGCGCATCGGCGACGACTGCTTCCGCGCGGGGATCGGGTCGGGCCGGTTCGCGGTCAGCCGGGGTAACGCCGGGCAGGCCGACGCGATCCTGACCACCGGCGCAGCGACGTTGCGCGCTCTGGTCTTCGGAGACGGGACCATCGCCGACGCGGTCGGCGGCGGCGACCTGCGGATCGACGGCGACCGGCGGGTGGTCGCCCGCTTCATCCGGTGCTTCCCGCGGCCGACGGTCAGTTCCTGAGCGGCCGCGCCGACCGCTCGGGGGCGGCGTGCCCGGCGGTCTCATCTTGTGCCGCGCTGGCCAGAGCGATAGCGAGCTGGCGTTCTCCGGCGGCGGTAGCGACGTCAGCCGCTTGCCGCAGGACGAGCGCATGATCAGCTCCGGTGAGCCACTTGGCGTCGGGGACGCTCTCCCACAGCTCAAGCACCCTGGTCAGCATGGCCAGCTGCTCGGCCCGGGCCAGGGCGAGGCCCGCATCGGCCGCGGCCCGCCAGGCGCTGCCCAGCGCCCGGGCGGGATCGTGAGCGTGCTGCCAGTGCTCGGCCTCCTCGATCGCCGCGCACCCGGCCGGGACCAGCGACGAGTCTTCCCGCAGGGCGGCGGCGAAGCGCTGGTGCGTCGAGGTGTGCTCGCCGGGCAGCAGATCTTGGTGCAGGGCCTCGCTGATCAGGGCGTGCCTGAACGCGAAGTAGTCTTCGTGGGCCTGCAGCACCCCGCGCTCCAGGGCCGGGCGCACGCTGGCCTCAAGCGCGCCGGCGCTCAGCCCGGTCACCGCCGCGAGCAGCCCGCGCCCGGTGCGCTGGCCGCCGATGCTCGCCACGCGCAGCACATCCTGGGTCGGCTCCGGTAGCCGCCGGACGGCCGCCAGCATCAGGTCGTAGGTGGTGGCCGTGCCCGCCCAGCTGCGCTCGCGGTCAGCGCCCACCAGCTCTTCGATGAGCAGCGGGATGCCCTCGGCCCGGCGGTACACCCGCTCGGCGAGAGGCAGCCCGGGCGCACCGCCCAGAAGGTGGCCGACCAGCTCGGCTGACTCATCGCGGCCGAGCCCGGCCAGCTCCGTGCGCTGCACCCAGCCGAGCCTGCTGAGCCGGGGCAGCAGCGCACAGAACGGGTGGCCGCGGTGCAGTTCGCACGACCGGTAGGTGACGATGATCAGCACGCCGCGCATGGCGTCCTGATTGTCGATCAGGAAGTAGAGCAGCTCCCTGGTGGACTCGTCGGCCCACTGGGCATCCTCGATCACCAGCACGGTCGGCTGCTGCCTGCCCAGCTGTTCGAGCAGCGAGAGCGTGTCGACGAACAGCCGGGCCCGCGCCTCCCGGAAAGTCCCGGTCGCGGCGGGCTGGCCCAGTTCCGGCAGCAAACGGATCAGTTCGCGGTCCGGGGAGCCGATCATGTCGGCGAAGCCCCGGTCGCGGACCAGATCCCTGAGGATGGCGCGCAGCGGCGCGAACGGCAACCCGATCGTGCCCAGTTCCGGGCACTTTCCGGTGAGGACGCGCACCGCGCCTGCGGCCGCTCCGAACTCGCTGACCAGCCGGGACTTGCCTACACCCGCGTCGCCGCCGATGAGCAGAGCCGCCGGGCTCCCGCCGCCAACCCGGGTCAGCGCCTCGTCGAGCCAGGCCAGCTCCTTCCGGCGGCCGACGAGTACCGGGCTGGCCACTTGGTGCGGCACGGTCCGGGGCAGATCTGGCCGGTCCCACTGCGTTGCGGCGGTCATGTCAGCGAATGGCGTGGCCGGCCAGGCGTGCCCGGGCGGACGGTTCGTGCAGCAGCACTCCCCGGGTCCGCGCCAGGAACTCGCTGTATGTCTGCGGCGGAGCGTCCGCATTCGGCAGATAGCGGTCGATGGACTGGTTGATCTTGTGAAGCCGCTGCTGCTGTCGGTGCATTTCGGCTACGACCGACCCGAACCGGCGCGCGGCGCGCCGCAGTGCGGCCGCGGTCCGCCGTACAGCGGTCATCAACGTCTTGATCCGCATCGCGGTCTCCTCAGGCTTGCGGCCCGGTGACGGCGGGCTGGGAATTCTTGTTCGTCGACCCCCGGGGCCGTCCTCGTCCCCGCTTGCTCGCGACCACGATTCCGCGCAGCACCAGCTCACCGCCCCAGACACCCCATGGCTCGGAGCGCTCAAGCGCGCCGGCCAGGCAGGCGGCGGCCGCCGGGCAGCCGCGGCACAGCTCCTTCGCACGGGCGATGTCGGCCGGCGACTCGGCGAAGAAAAGGTCCGGGTCAGTCAGGCAGGGGAACTCGTCGACTCGGGACTCTTCGGCCTGGGCGTACATCATGACCATGCCGCACCGGGCCTCAGATTCCGTGCCGCGCGATCATGCCGGCGCGGCGGGCGCGGCGTACCAGCCTGACGCGCCGCGCGGCCGCAGCCTGCCGCCGCAGGTCCTGGGTACGGGCCTCGGCAACATACTTCATCATGTACGGGTTCATGACTTGCCTCCTCCGTGCGGGCCGGGTTTCCGCCCGCATCTTGAGGCTCGCCGTAAGGACGGGGTGGCGGCATCGGGCAGATGCCTTATCTCTGGGCCTACTTCGGTCTTAGGTCTTGCGGCCGGGACTAAGAGCCCCCACCCAGATCGCTGGCTCAGTGCACTAGCCTGCGGTTATGGCGAGATCCTGGCCCCGTGAACTCGCCGACCTTCCTTACGCCGCCCACCTGACCCCGGGCCGCCTGGACGGCGGCGCCGAGTACGACACGGTGCATTTCGACCGGGCCGAACTCGACGCCCCGGACGCGTCCGGCGCGCGGTTTCTCGAGTGCGCCTTCACCGGGGTGTCGGTCCAGGGCGGCCGGTTCCGCCGGTCGAGGTTCATCGACGTGTGGCTCGAGGGCGCCCGCATGGTGTTGTCCGACTTCGCCGAGACCGGGTGGTCGGACGTGACGTTCGTCAACGGCACGATCGCGGGCGTCCAGGCGTTCGGGTCGCGCCTGGACCGGGTGGTGTTCGCCGGCTGCAAGCTCGACTCGGTGAACTTCCGTGATGCCGAGCTGACC
>DASXLW010000179.1:0-5622 GCA_036496025.1 Streptosporangiaceae bacterium | reverse complement strand
TTTGCAACCAGAAACTAGCAATGGATTTCTGGAAATAATCTGTGGTAATTTGTGGACGTGGCGGGCTGGAGCTTCATGACCAACCACGCCCGGGTGCTGCTGTGCATCGCCCACGACCCGGGCGTGCGGCTGCGCGACATCGCGGCCAGGACAGGCGTCACCGAGCGCACCGTCTACGGCATCGTCACCGATCTCACTGAGGCCGGGTACGTCGTCAAGCACAAGGACGGCCGGCGCAACCGCTACCAGATCCAGGCCCACCTGCGGCTGCCCGAGACCGATAGCCGGGAGAGCACCATCGGTGAGATCCTGGCGCTCCTGACCGGCGCCGACGATGAAGCGACCGCATAATTCCGGAGTCAGGCCGTCGGCTCATGCGTTCTGCTTCGCCTCGATCGCGTCGAGGTCGCGTACGGCGTAGCGGTGGTGTTCCCACTCCTCCTCGAGGATCACGTGCAGGCAAGACAGGGTGGTCTCCGGGCGTTCGGGATCGTGCGGGTTCCTGCGCGCCGCGGCCAGCTCCCCTGATGTGACGGTGGCGAGGAACTCGCGCACCATCGCGACGCGGCCCGCCCGGGCCTCGAGCACTTCGGAGTACGACGGTGTGGCCGTCGCGAAGATCGACATGTCCAAGCCGTCCAGTTCGGTGCCGGTGTCCGCGAGACCGATGAGGTGGAACGGCTGTTCGGCCTCAAGGATCGCACTGCCCAGCCACATGTCCGTGGCCAGGACCAGATGCCGTAGCGTCTGCGCGAACGACCACTCGCCGCCCACCGAAACGTCGACCGTGCCGGCCGGCATCGCCGCGACACGCTCAAGCGTGCCGGCCCACGTGCGCTCCAGCGCAGCCCAGGCCGCGCGCAGACCATCCGGATCCCCGGCGCGCCGGCCGGCTCGGCCGGGAAAGCGGCGGTTGAGTTCGGCCTCGACGAATGGGATCACGTCGACGCCGTTGACGCGCAAGAAGCTCTCGCCGTCGAAAATCCACGGTGCATCGATGTCTGCGCCGTGCACATCGACGCCGCGCATCACGACACCGGACAGGTCAGCCTCGACAAACCGGGCGCCTCGCAGGTCCGCGCCGACGAACTCGGCTCCCCGCAGGTCGTCGGACCGCGCGAAGGTTGGCATGACTTCTCCTTGTCGAGCGCCCTGCTACCACTGGCGCACGTAGCCGTTGAGGCGAGCGAAGATGGCATTGTCCTAAACGATCTGCACAACTGTCGAGGCAGCCGACGATGAGCCTCGGACTCTCCCGGCCGCCACCTGTTCAGCCAGGCACCTGGCCACTCGCGGCCGGTGTCGCACATCAGCCCATGCGGACGACTGGGAAGCAGCGCGGCTCGTACGGTTACCGTGGAAGGTCAGCCGGCCTGCCCGTTCTGCGACGGGCACTGGAGCCGGTTCTCCGCTCCGCTGTACGGTCTGCCGGGCTGGGCCGCGTGGTCGATGAAGTCGAGCAGTGCCTGGTTGACCTCGTCGGCGTGGGTCCAGATGATCGCGTGCGGGCCGCCGGTGATGACGACCGAGCGGGCGTTGTTCAGCAACGCTGGAAGCCTCCTGCCGGTGGCCTGGTAGGGCAGGACGCGGTCCTGGTCGCCGTGGATGACCAGGACGGGAATGTGGATCCTGGCGAGATCGGCCCGGAAGTCTTCCCGGCAGGATGTGACGCAGCGGAGGGCGGCGTGGGGCGACGCGGAGACGGCGGCGTAGAAGCTGTTCTGCCACGCCTGGTCGCTGACCCGGGAGCCGCCCAGGAGATCGACGTTGTAGGAGCGGTCCAGGAAGTCTTTCATCACGGCCGGCCGGTCGACCGCGATGCGCGCCGTCACGCCGTCGAATACGCTGCGGTCAATGCCGTCAGGGCTGTCGTGCGTCTTGAGCAGGAACGGCAGCAGCGGCGCCACCAGTACTGCCGCCTTGACTCGCCGCGGGCCGTGAACGGCCAGGTAGCGGGCCACTTCACCGGTTCCCATAGCGAAGCCGGCCAGTACCACCCCGTGCAGGTCGAGCGTGCTGAGCAGGACGTGAAGATCGCCGGCTAGCGTGTCGAAGTCGTATCCGGTGCTGGGCCGGCTCGAGGCGCCGAAGCCCCGCCGGTCGTAGGTGATCACCCGGTGCCCGGCGGCCAGCAGGGCTGCCTCCTGCTTCTCCCACGAGTGCCCGTTCAGCGCGTAGCCGTGCACCAGCACGACGGGAGAACCGGACCCGTGATCCTCGTAGTAGATCTGGATAGCGGCTGTATTCTCCCGCCCGACAGTGACAAAAGGCATCGCGATCCTCATCGTTTCGTGCTCGCAGCGGTATTGCCTGGCCCAGTCACCACTGTCGCTTCGGGCAGGCACGGGCGGTATCCGCGGAGTTACTGCACTTTGCGCGCCGCGGGCATGCTCCGGTCACGGACGCGGTTTAGCCTGAAGAAGGCGTTGACGAACGCACTGCCCGAGAGGACAGGCAGATGCCCGGCCCCGGTGAACTTCCCGTAGAGCAGCCCGCACCCATCATCGGCCGGGACGCCGCGCTGGCCCGGCTCCGCGCGCTGGTGGATCCGGTCCCGCAGGCAAGCCAGGTCCTGGTCATCACCGGCGAGGCCGGCATGGGCAAGACCGCGCTCCTGGCCGACGCAGCCGAACGGGCACGGTCGGCAGGCATGCGGGTCCTGTCGGTCACCGGCCGGGAATCGGAGTCCAAACTCGCGTTCGCCGGGCTGCACCAACTCCTGCGGCCAGTGCTGTCCGGCGCCGCCGGCCTGCCCGGCCGGCAGGCCCAGGCCCTGCTGGGAGCGCTCGGCCTCGCGGCGGAACCCGTTGTTCCTGACCCGCTGCTCACCGGGGTCGCCGTCCTGACCCTGCTGTCGGATCTGTCCGAACACTCCCCGGTCCTGGTGGTCGCCGATGACACCCAGTGGCTTGACCGCAGCTCGCTGGACGCCCTGGCCTTCGCCGGCAGCCGTCTGGACGCCGAGCGGGTGGTGCTGCTGATGGGCGCCCGGGGGCAGGCCCCGCCTCCCGGCTTTGACCGGGGATTCCCGGAGCTGCATCTGGAGCCGCTGCGCGCGGCCGACGCCGGCCGCCTGCTGGACGGGCAGCCTCGCCCGCCCCGCGGGCGGGCCCGGATGCAGGTGCTCGCCCAAGCGGCCGGTAATCCCATGGCGCTGATCGAACTGACCAAGGTGATCGCCGACGATCCCGCCGCCAGCCGCCGCTGGGCCGCCGAGCCGCTACCCCTGACCGACCGGCTGACCGCCGTGCTCACCTCCCGGTTCGCCGCCCTGCCCGAGCCAGTGCAGGCCGCGCTGCTGCTGGCCGCGGTGGCCGACGGCCCGGATCTGCGCGCGGCAGCCAGCCGGGGTTCCGGGCCCGATGGGCGGACCCTGGCGCCGGCCGAGCAGCTGGGCCTGATCAAGATGGACCGGACCGGCCCGCGCTTCTCCCATCCCCTCGTCCGTTCCGCCATCTACCACTCCGCGCCCTTCGCCCGGCGCGCCGCTGCCCATCGCGAACTAGCGAGCGCACTGCACGACCAGCCAGACCGGCGGGCCTGGCACCTGGCCGCCGCGGCCTTGGACCCCGACGAGCACGTGGCTTCACTGCTGGAAGCCACCGCTGATCAGGCGCAACGCCGCGGCGGGGCGGCCGCCGCCGCGCTGGCGCTGGAACGAGCGGCCGAACTCAGCCCCGACCCCGAGGACCAGGCACGCAGGCTGGTCGCGGCCGCGTCGGCCGCCGTTCCCACCGGCCAGGCGGACTGGGTGCAGGACCTCGCCACCCGCGCCCTGGCGGTCACGGCGGACCCGGAACTGCGGCTGACCGCCCGCCACGACGCCGCATGGACGCTTGTCTGGTCAGGGCGGCGCGGCGCCGCGCTCCCGGCGCTCATCTCCGTCGCCGAAGAGGCATCACGTGACCTGCCGGCCCTCGCCTGGGACGCGCTCGGGAGTGCAGCCACTGTCGCCTACCAGTCCGGAACCTCCGCCAGCCGCCAGGCCGTCAGCCGCACCCTCGGCCTGCTGGAACGCCAACCTCCGCCGCCCCCGGGCCGGGCCCCGGGCAGTGATGTCAGCGTGCTGAGGCTGTGGATACGCGCCAGCGCCGACCCCTTCGGCAGCAGAAACCAGCTGGTCCCGTGCCTGTGCAAGATCGCCGGCTCGCCCGTTGAGGAGCCCTCTTTGTGGCGGATAGCTTCCGCCGCGTGGCTCCTGGACGAATCCGACCTGGCGATCACCTTGATGCAAAGCGTCATGCAGCGGCTCCGGGCTCCCGGTGTGCGGGGTGCCAGCGGCGGGGGCCTGACCGTGCTGGGGTGGGCATACATCGACACGGGGCGCTGGGACGAGGCGCTGGAGGTTGCCGCCGAGGCCGCCGGCATGGCCGAGGCGAACCACATGGAGATCGTCGCCGCGTCCGCCGACGTGATCACCGCTACCGTCCTGGCCCTGCGCGGCGACTCCGCCGCGGCACGCAGGCATACCGCCAGGGCGCTGGCCACCGTCGATCCGGCCGAATGCGGGCTGGTGGCCGCCCGGGCCCGGCGTGCCCTCGGCGTCGCGGCTCTGGCCGACGGCAGCTACCTCCAGGCGTTCACCCAGCTCCGCGGGCTGTTCAGCGAGGACGGCACGCCCCTGCACAACTACGCCTCCTATCTGGGTGTGGCAGATCTGGCCGCCGCCGCGGTCCGCGCCGACCGGCGGATGGAAGGCGGCGACCTCATCGACCACGTACTCAGCCGTCTCGAGGGGACGGCCTCTGCCCGGCTCGAGCAGGTCATCGCCCGGGCTCGCGGCATCCTGGCCGGCCCATCCAGCCCGGAAGCACACTTCGGCCAGGCGCTCGCCGACCCCGCCGGGGACCAGTGGCCATTCGAGCGGGCGCAGCTTCGCCTCGACTATGGCGAATGGCTGCGCCGGCGCCGCCGCATCAACGACGCCAAGCCCGTGCTGACCGAAGCCCTGGGAACCTTCCGCCGGCTAGGAGCCCAGTCGTGGGTGCAGCGGGCGCAGGCAGAGCTGAGAGCATGCGGAGTGGCCGTCACCGGCGCGCCTGCCGAACGCGACGCCCTGGGGGAGCTGACCCCCCAGCAACGTCAGATCGTCCGCCTGGCCAGCGACGGCCTGACCGACCGCGAGATCGGCGACCGGCTCTTCCTGTCACCGCGCACGGTCAGCTCGCACCTGTACCGGTCCTATCCCAAACTGGGAGTAGCCAGCCGCCACCAGCTACGCGACGTTATCGCCCGCGCCCGCACGCCAGCGCCAGCACACGAAAGCGCCGAAAGCCGGACTCTTCTTTAGGTCGCTTCCCCGAAACCACGCGCGTTCGCGCCTCGAGGCCCTGGTACTCGGTGCCGCACCGCGCAGTACCGGCGGACCGGACGAAGCGCCTGGACCCACCTCGATGATCCGGTGCGCTTAATGCCGTCAACCGACCGCGTTCCCGGCGGAAGTGCAGTAAGCCTGCGGATACCCCGCCGCTAGGTTCCAGATGCAGACTCAGACCGTGCGAGGTTACCCGGCACCGGACCAGCGATGGTGACCGCCTGGCAGCCGCGCAACCTGGCGTCCGTGCGGGCGCTGGCCACACCACGAAAGGAGACCTCAGTGAACATCACCCGAACGACGCACCC
>DASXLW010000178.1:0-21491 GCA_036496025.1 Streptosporangiaceae bacterium | reverse complement strand
ACCTCGGCGACCTTCTCTTTGAGCCGGTCCTCGCCTTTCAGCCTGAAGTCAAGACCCTCTAACCAGCCGCCGTGGACGTTTTCCCGCTCGACATCGTGGACATGCCCGGTCGCGGACCGCTCAGCCTGCTGCACGTTACCGATCGCCTCCTTGGCTTGCGCATGCACTTCCGCCTTCAGAAGCACGTTGCTGTCGCTGCGCCATGATCCGGGCGGGTCTTGCGACCGGTCGACGCTTGCTGCCGGCTGCCTATCTTTCGGCCATTTGTGCAGGTGATCGGCCCACATACCCGTGAACCGCGTGACCTGGGTCCAGTACTGGTCCCGCGTCTCCGGCGGGAGCGGCCGGTCGTTGACCGGCTTCTCGTCCGGCAGTTCCAGGTCGCGCAGGCTGGGTCGTTCCGGCCTGCGGCTGCCGTCGGCTAAGTACGGCGAGCTGGGGTGGCCGGGCGGAAGGGTCTCCAGCGCGCGCATCCGCCGCTCATCACCGGCAGGCACCCGCCGGTCCGGCCGCTCCCCGCCATCCGAGCGGAGCACCCGCCGGTCCGGCTGCCCCCCGCCATCCGAGCGGGGCACCCGGTCGGACTCGTCTGGGGTGGCCCGGGACGCCCGGTCGGACTCGTCTGGGGCACGCGGCAGGTCGCGCGGCCTGGCCAAGGCATGCCCCCTTACGCACCGCGTCGTTACTACGCCGACATCCTAGGGAACCGCGCGTATTCAGAGGAAGATTGTGCCGAGATACCGCACCGACCGGTTAGGCGCTGGCGGCCATCATCAGGACGGACGCTACCAGCAGCACCAGCCCGGCGATGGCGAGCAGCCAGCCTGACCGCTCTCGTCCGTGCTGCGCTCCGCGGGGCGCCTGGCCCGTCTGGACGACGTGCATGTCACTCCTCGCCTTTGCGGTGCTGGCTAATGTCTCCACGCTGCCGGGTAGCCGTCACCAAGCCAATGGCGCTGCCACCCGGATCCGTGCTCGGGTTATCCCCCCACCAGGGACAGAGCCGAGCCAGCCTCGCTTGATACAGGCCGAGATGAGTCTTTCCACCTGATTACACGTTCGACTCTTGCTGACTACCAAATCACATGCTCGAATATGAATTCTATCAGCTAGCGTCTAGAGGGGCCAAAGTGACGAGAGATCTGCTTGCCTTCCTCCGGCAGGGAAAGCGAGCAGGCACGTGAGCAGGGTGTACGGCGAGCGCGTTGAGATTACGGCGCGGGACAACAGGCCGCTCAGGTTCGTCTGGCGGGGGCGGCTGTACGGGGTGCTCGCGGTGCTCGAGCACTGGGTGGTCAGCAGCCAGTGGTGGCAGCGCAACAACCCCGATACCGGAGTGCCGCCCGAACGGGAGTTCTGGCGGGTCGAGGCGTCGCCGGGCGGAAATATCCCGCCCGCGGTCTACGAACTCCGCCGTGACGCCGGGACAGGGGACTGGCTGCTCGTCCGGGTCTGGGATTAGGGCGTGTCCAGACAGGCTCTTGGCACCGAGGCGTCGTCGGCCGTCCGGGCCAGCGGAAAGGTGAGGATGAGCGGGCCAGCGGAATTCGCCCATCTGCATGTCGCGTCGTCGTATTCGATGCGGTACGGGACGGCCGGCCCGGCCATGCTGGCCGCGCGCGCCAGGGAGTCTGGCATGCCGGCGCTCGCGCTTACCGACAGGGACGGGCTGTACGGGGCGGTCAAGCACGCCGCGGCGTGCCGCCAGGCGGAGATCTCCCCGATACTCGGCGTCGACCTGGCGCTGCGCGCGGGAACCCCGGCCGCGCGGGGAGGCCGGGAGGCACTGGGAGTCTGGGACGCACCGGGAGGCCGGGAGGCACCGCGAATACGGGGCGCACTGGGAATCGGGGGCGCACCGGGAATTGGAGAAGCACCGGGAACGGGGGGCTCCGGTTCCTCGCACCGGAAGCCGCGAGGCCGCCGGGCCAACCCGGCCGCCGTGCCGCCACGGCTGGCGAACGAGACCGCGGCCCGGGTGACGCTGCTCGCCCTCGGCGAGGGCGGCGGACCGGGCGAATCGCCCGCCCCGGGCTGGGCTTCGCTATGCCGCCTGGTCAGCGCCGCGCATCAGTCGGGCGAGCGCGGCGTCCCCGCGATCACCCCGGATCTGGTCGCCGATCACGCCGACGGCCTGGTCGTGCTGCTCGGGCCGGCCAGCGACGTCGGACGGGCGATCGCCGCCCGGCGGCCCGACCGCGCGGCGGCCGCCCTGGCCCGCTGGCGCGAGCGGGCCGAGACCGTGATCGAGATCGTCGATCACCACGGTCCCGGTGACACCGGCAATGCCGCGCGGATGCTGCGGCTCGCCCGCGAGGTCGGCGTCCCCGCGGTGCTGACCAACGCGGTCCGTTACCTCGAGGCCGCCGACGCGCCGGTGGCACAGGTGCTCGACGCGGCCCGCCAGCTCGTCCCGCTCGGCCGCCGTCACCTGGCCGGCCACAACGCGCAGGCCTACCTGAAGGACAGCGAGCAGATGGCCCGCGTCGCGGCGCGGGTCTGCGGCTCGGGCTCCTGCCCCGGCCTGCGCTCCTGCCCCGGCCGGTGCGGCGACCCGGCCCACCAATTGCTCGCCGACACCGCCGCGCTGGCCCGGCAGTGCTCCCTCAGCCAGGCAGATGACCTGGGCATCGGCCGCATGCACCTGCCCGAGACCGCCGGTGACGCGCTCGCCCAGCTACGGCAGAGATGCCAGGCCGGACTGGCCCGTCGTGGCCTGGACAGCGATCGCGATGCCGCAAGACGCCTCGACTACGAGCTCGGCATCATCGCCCGGGCCGGGCTCGCCTCCTACTTCCTCACCGTGGCCGACGTGGCCGCGCTCATCTCCGGCCGCGGCATCCGCTGCGCGATCCGCGGCTCCGGTGCGGGCTGCCTGGTCAATTACCTGATCGGCATCTCCGGTATCGATCCGCTCGAGCATGACTTGGTCATGGAGCGGTTTCTGTCGGAGGGCCGCAAGGGCCTGCCGGACATCGACCTGGACGTCGAGTCCGCGCGGCGGATCGAGGCGTACCGGGCGATCATCGAGCGCTACGGCGAGGAGCGTTGCGGCTGCGTCTCGATGATGGAGACGTATCGGGCGCGCAGCGCGATCAGGGATGCCGCCGCCGCGCTCGGGCTGCCACCGCACGAGATCGACGCGATCGCCAAGGCCTTCGGCCACATCCGGGCCCGCGGCATCCGCCGGGCGCTGGCCGACCTGCCCGAACTGCGCGCCAGCAACCTCGCGATCCCGCAGCTGACCAGCTTGTTCCGGATCGCCGAACGGCTCGACGGACTGCCCCGGCACATCGCGATGCACCCGTGCGGGGTGGTGCTGTCCAGCGCCACTCTGCTGGATCGCGTCCCGGTCGAGCGGAGCGCCGACGGCCTGCCGCTGTGCCAGTTCGACATGGACGACGTCGAGGCCGCCGGGATGATCAAGCTGGACGTGCTTGGCGTCCGCATGCAGTCGGCCATGGCCTACGCGCTCGACGAGATCGAGCGGACCCGCGGCGAGCGGGTGGACATCGACGCGATCAGCCAGGACGATAAGCCGACGTTCGAGATGATCAGCTCCGGCCGCACGATCGGCTGTTTCCAGATCGAGTCACCCGGGCAGCGCGAGCTGGTGACCAGGCTGACGCCTCGCGGCATCGGCGATCTGATCGTGGACATATCGCTGTTCCGCCCCGGCCCGGTCAACTCGGACATGATCACTCCCTACCTGGACATCAAGCATCAGCGGCGCCCGCCCTGCTACCCGCACGAGGATCTGACGGACCCGCTCGGCGAGACCGGGGGAGTGGTCATCTTCCACGAGCAGGTGCTGCGGGTCATCGACACGATGACCGGATGCGGTCTTTCCGAGGCCGAACGGCGGCGGCGCCAGCTCTCCGACGAATCCGCCCGGGAGGACGTGCGCACCTGGTTCGGCGGTGCCGCACGGGCACGTGGATATGACCACGCGATCGTGGCGCGGGTGTGGGAGGTGCTGGAGGCGTTCGGCGCGTTCGGCTTCTGCAAGGCGCACGCGGCGGCGTTCGCCATCCCCACCTACCAGTCGGCCTGGCTGAAGCGGCACTACCCGGCCGCGTTCTACGCCGGGGTGCTCACCCACGATCCCGGCATGTACCCCAAGCGAGTGATCACGGGTGATGCCCGGCTGGCCGGGATCCGGCTGCTGCCGGTGGACGTGAACGCCTCCGCGGGCGACTGGCAGGTGGAACCCCCGGAGAGCCTGCGAGTCGGGTTGCGCGAGGTCAAGGGGATCAGCGACGCCGAGGTGACGCGGATCATCATCGGCCGGCCGTACGCGTCACTGCGGGACTTCTGGCGGCGGGCCGGGGTATCGCGTCCGGTGACCGAGCGGCTGGTGCTGGTGGGAGCGCTCGACTCGCTGTATGCCGGCCCGGGACCGCGGCCGACCCGGCGGGACCTGCTGGCCCGGATCGGCGTGCTCGCCGGGCCCGCGCGCCTGGTTCGCGCCCGCCCGGGGCCCTCGCACGCCGCCCCGGCCATCAGCTCGGGCGGATCGACCGAGCGCGGCCCCGACCAGCTGGCCCTCGGCTCCGATCAGCCAGCCCTCGGGCCCGATCAGCCAGCCCTCGGGCCCGATCAGCTGGCCCTCGGGCCCGACGCCAGCGGCCGCGGCGACAGCGGCGACGGCCTGGCCCGGATCGTCCAGGTCGGCGAGTTGCCGGAGCTTTCGGCCGCCGAACGCGTCGAGGCCGAGCTGGAGATCCTCGGCATCGACGTCAGCCGCCACGTGATCTCCTTCTACGAGGAGATGCTCCGCGCACTCGGCGTGGTCCGGGCGGAGCACCTGCACCGCTGCCGGTCCGGTACGTCGGTGCTGGTGGCCGGGGTGAAGACCTCGACGCAGACCCCGGCGGTCCGGTCCGGCCAGCGGGTCATCTTCGCCACCCTGGACGACGCGACCGGGCAGATGAACCTGGCGTTCTTCGAGTCGGTGCAGGAGCGCTGCGCGGCCCGGTTGTTCGGCTCGTGGCTGCTGGTGGTGCGCGGCCGGGTCCGCAGGCCGGGCCGGCGGATGGCACCAGCCCAGGAAGGCCGGGCGGTGTCGGTCAACGCGACCGAATGCTGGGACCTGGCCGTTCTGGAGGAAATTCGCCTTTCCCGTGGTATCCGGGCGGTGCGCGCGGCGATGGCCGCCGGCGACGTCCCGGGGGCCGGCATCGCCGCGGCCGACCGCGAAACTGCCCAGCCCGCCGACCGCGATGCCGCCCACCCCGCCGACCGCGGCCAGCGCGCGAGCGGCGCGGTTGTCTACCCCACGGGTTTCACGCTTTCTCCGTACGCTGAGACCGGATCGTCGGGCGGGGCGATGAAGGACCCGCCGCGCAAGCTCTGGCACGCCAGCCCGGGCAGCTCGGGAGGGTGGATCTCCGGCTAGCCCGGATTGCGGGGTGCCCGGCCGGCCGGGACAATCCTGTTCGTGGCCAGTGTCGTGCGCGCCGGGTCGAGGATCGAGTACGAGGTGACCGGAGACGAGCCGCTGCCCGGCTGGATGCGCGAGGTGATGCTGCGGGCCGACGGCCACACGCCGGCGTTCCAGTTGCTGGCCGACGCAGGCGAGATGAGCCCGCTTTCGGATTTGGGCCTGGTCACGACGTCGGTGTTGCTGCTGGTGGGCGAGCATGACCCCCGGCTGCGCCTGATCCGTATCACCGGCGACCGGCTGCGCCAGGCGGAGGTCGCCGTGCTCCCCGGCTGCGGGCACTTCGACACGTTCGCCCGCGCGGACCTTACGGTGCCGCTGGTCCGGGAGTTCCTCGGGCGGCCGCGGCCATGACCGACCCGCCACGCGAGTACCGGCTGTACCGGGACCTGGCCGGCTGGTGGCCGCTGATCTCGCCGGTCGAGCACTACGCGGAGGAGGCGGCCTGGCTGACCGCGGTGCTCGACTCGGCCCCGACCCCGGTGCGCCAGGTGCTGGACCTGGGCAGCGGCGGCGGCCATCTCGCGGTGCACCTCAAGGGGCGGTTCGCGCTGACGCTTGTCGACCGGTCCGAGGAGATGCTCGCGGTGTCGCGCCTACTCAACCCCGAGTGCGTCCACCGCCAGGGCGACATGCGGACGATCCGGCTCGGCCGCGTCTTCGACGCGGTCCTGGTCCACGACGCGGTGGACTATATGACCAGCGAGGCCGACCTCCGGCAGGTAATCGAGACGGCCTTCGCGCACTGCCGTCCTGGCGGCATCGCCCTGTTCGTCCCCGACCACGTCGCGGAGACGTTCCGCGCGCACCGCGGCCAGGGCGGTGGCGACGACGCGTCCGGGCGCCAGGCCAGATTCAGCGAGCGGACGTGGGATCCCGATCCGGCTGACACCTGGGTCCAGGCCGAGTACGAGTTCGTCCTGCAGGAGGCGGACGGGACGGTCGAGGTGGTGCAGGAGGCCCACCGGCTGGGGTTGTTCGACCGCGGCAGCTGGCTCCGGCTGCTCGCCGGCGCCGGCTTCGAGGCCGACCCGGGACTGGAGTCCGGGCCGGAGCCCGACGGAGACGAGCCGCACAACCTGTTCACCGGCCGCCGCCCGGCTGAGCCGCGCCCAGCCGGCTCGCCGGATAACGAGAAGCATTAGGCGCGTCAGAGCAGCCCTAACTCTTCGTCTTGTCGGATTCCTGGCCGGCCGGGCCGGTAGCCGCCCGGGCCTGCTCCTCGTTGAGTACCCGGGCGATGCCGAGCGTGGTCCAGTCCGAGCTTTCCTCGAGTTCATCCCGCAGCATCGCGGCCTGGTACTCGATGGACATCGGGCCGATGGCCATGAGCGCAGACTGCGAGTTTTTCATGATCAGCATGTAGTTCACACCGGTTCCCTCCCCGGGCACGGTCGGCCGCTCGACAGGCTACTCAGTGCGCCGGCGATCTGCGTGATGCGGCCTGGCCGGTAGCAGGCACTAGGCAGGGGAGACGTGGCGAGATTAAGGATGACCCTCGGAGCCATCGGCGCGGCAGCGGCGGGCGGCGCGGATCAGGCCCTCGTTGCCGGTGGTCAGCTCGCCGCCCGGCTCGTGCAGCGTGTCCTCCAGCCCGACCCGGGTGTCGAGGCCCCGGCGGACCGCGTCGGCCAGCACCGCCCACGTGGCCTCCCCGTCGCCGTGCTGCAGCCTCGGTGCGGTCAGCCCGGCGCCGTTCAGGACCGTGTGGATCTCCTCGACGAAGGCCACCGCCTCGGCGGGAGTGATGCTGGTCGGCGCCACGCAGATCCGCAGCAGGCTCCCGGCCACCCCTGACCTGGTCAGCAGCTCGGCGTCCGCGACGGTCCGGACGCCGGCCTCGATGCCGATCCCCGCATCGGCCAGGGCCTTCATGATCTGCGCCGCGCCCGGCTCGGACAGGTTGACGGTGGCGTAGTCCGGGGCCTGCCAGGCCCGCACCAGCCCCACCCTGCGCGGCAGATCGGGTTCGATCCAGGCCCCCGTCGTGACCCCGACCGGAACCCCGCATGCTTCGCGGACCTTGATGACGACCTCGTCTACGACGTCCGCGTCCAGCCGCTCGCGCCCCTGCGCATCGCGCGGGTGCAGGTGGAACGCGCGGGCGCCCGCCTGGACGCAGGCGACCGCGTCCTCCGCGAGTTCCTCGGGCGAAATCGGCACCGCGGGATGGTCGTCTTTGGTCAGGCCGCCGTTGAGGGCGGCTTGCAGCAGCATCCAGCGATGCTATTAGACGCAGTGCGCCGCGCCCCGCTGCCGGGGCGCGGCGCACGAGACGTCCTTACTGGTGGGTGGCGTCGCTCGACGTCTTCCGCCAGTTGACCGTCGGCCGCATGGCCTCCAGGCGCACCCGGTGCACGTACCGCTTGGTGATCCCGAACAGCGACTCGATGAGCGTGTCGGACAGCAGGTGCGGCACCAGCCCGAGCTCGGGCAGGCCGGTGTGGGTGACCTTGTAGTAGTGCTCCTCGAGCTCGACCCGCGGGTTCTCGAGGTGCTCGATCTTGACATCGTCCGGGCTGGCGTTGGCGACCGTCTGGGCGATCTCGTCGACCGACATCCACTCGGTGATCTGGTTGAACACGCGGAACTCGCCGGGCTCGGCCGGGTTCTCGCAGGCCAGCTCGATGCAGCGGACGGTGTCCCTGATGTCGAGCATGCCGCGGGTCTGGCCGCCCTTGCCGTACACGGTCAGCGGCTGTCCGAGCACGGCCTGGATGACGAACCTGTTCAGCACGGTACCGAACACGGCGTCGTAGTCGAACCGGGTCGCCAGCCGCTCGTCCCGGGCGGTCTCCGGCGTCTGCTGCCCGTACACCACGCCCTGGTTGAGGTCGGTGGCGCGCAGGCCCCAGATCCGGCAGGCGAACTCGATGTTGTGGCTGTCATGCACCTTGGACAGGTGATAGAAGGAGCCCGGCCGCTTCGGGTACAGGACCCGGTCCCTGCGCCCCTTGTGCTCGACCTCGAGCCAGCCTTCCTCGATGTCGATGTTGGGGGTGCCGTACTCGCCCATCGTCCCCAGCTTGACCAGGTGGATGTTCGGGTTCGTGTCTGCGATCGCGTACAGCACGTTGAGGTTGCCGACCACGTTGTTGGTCTGGGTGTAGACGGCGTGCTTGCGGTCGATCATCGAGTACGGCGCGGCGCGCTGCTCGCCGAAGTGGACGATGGCGTCTGGCTGGAACTCGCCGATCATCTGGTAGGTGAACTCCGCGTCGCACAGGTCGCCGATGTAGAGCCCGATGCGCTTGCCGCTCACTTCCTGCCACGCCGCTATCCGGGTCTGCAGGGGCTCGATCGGGACCAGGCTTTCGGCGCCGAGTTCGTAGTCGTACTGCCTGCGCGCGAAGTTGTCGGCCACGGCCACGTCATGGCCGCGCTCGGACAGATGCAGCGCAGTGGGCCATCCGAGGTACCCGTCCCCGCCCAGCACCAGGATCTTCATTCGTTAGCTCCTACCTTGTCCGTATCCGTGCGTCGCTTCCGCTTTTCGATGGGTTATGTCTACCGCAGCCGGAGGCCCGCGGTCGGAATGTACAGTGCGCATCGGCTGCATGCCAGCGTTTGGCAGGGTAGCCTGCAAAAGTCGCGACACGGCTGATGCCGCATTCCGGCATCCGGCGGTGCCCGTGCTGTATACCTGTCGAGTCAAGGCTTGTCACATTCGAAGACCGAGGACACACATGGCATCGGCAACCTCCCGGTTTGAAGCCGCCCTGGGGCGTCGGGTTCCCGCTCCCATCCGCCGCAAGCTCCGGGGCGAGACCGGACGGCGCTTCGCACGGTTCGTGCTCGTGGCGCTGGCCGCCGTCATTTCGAGCCAGCTTGCGCTGGTTGTCTTCCTTGATGCCGCACACATGACCGCCGGCGTGTCCGGCGTGCTGGCCGCCATCGTGGGGGCGGCGGTGAGCTACGTGCTGAGCCGCTGGGCCTGGGAGCGCAAGGGCAGGCCACACGTGCTCAAGGAGACCCTGCCGTTCTGGATCGTCTCCGTGGCCGCCTGGATCGTCCTCGGCCTGGCCACCAAGCTCGGCGTGCAGCTGGCCGACTCGCTGCCCCGCGGTAGCCTCCAGTGGCACCTGGTGGTGAACGGCACCTACTTCGCCGCGAACGTCCTGACGTTCATCGTCAGGTTCCTGATTTTCCACTACGTGCTCTTCGCCGACCGGGGCTCGTCCGGCGGGGCCACGGGCGGCGAGGAGCCGACGCCGCATTCAGCCGCAGAGGGGTTCGCCGAGACGCTGGAAGAACCCCCCGGCGAAGACAACTCGGCCGCCGCCGGCACGGGACGGTCCCCGACCGCCGGCTGAGCGCCGCGGCGCGTGCCGCCCAGGACGCGCTCCCGCCACCAGGTGCGGGCTATCACGGCGCCGAAGTGCAGCCCGTAGATCGCGTTGTGGCCCTTCTTGCTCTCGCCGACCTTCCGCTTGTGGATGGTGCCGGGCAGCTCGGCCACCCGGTAGCCGCGTGACATCACGCCGATGAGCAGCTCCGCGGCCTGGTACTGCTGCTGGTCGAGCCGGACCGCGCCGGTCACCTCGGCGCGCATCGCCCGCAGGCCGAACGTGGTGTCGCTGATCTTCTGGCCGGTCAGCGCGCTGATGGTGACGGCGAAGACGCGCACCCCGAGACGGCGGACCGGGTCTTTCGTCTCCTCGCTGCCCAGCCGCCGCGAGCCGGTAACGAAGTCGGCCTCACCGGCCACGACCGGGGCGAGCAGGGCGTCGATCTCCGCCGGGTTGTACTGCCCGTCCGCGTCCGTGGTCACGATGTACTGCGCGCCGCCCTCGCGGGCGATCCGGTAGCCCAGCCGCAGCGCCGCGCCCTGTCCCCGGTTGACCGGAACGTCGCAGACGATCGCGCCGTGGTCTCGCGCCTCGGCGACCGTGCCGTCCGCGCAGCCGTCCGCGACGACGATGGTGGCGGTGGCCAGCCCGCAGACCGTGGTGGGCAGGGACGAGATGACCGGCCCGATGCCGCCTTCCTCGTTATACGCGGCGATCACGATCGCCACCGGCGGCAGCGAGCTCGCCCGGTCGCCGTACTCGCGGGCGAAGTCCTCCAGCGCTGCGTTGTCGATGGCCAGGTCGTTGCCCCGGCCGCGGTTGGAGCGGTTACCGCTCACTGGTCAGCCTCCTCTGTGCCTGCGAACACCGTGCCTGCGAACTCGGGCCAGACCGTGGCCAGGCCTGATTTCAGGTCGTATCCGGGCACGTAGCCGAGCCCGCGCGCCACCGAGGCATCCAGCAGCACGGCAGGCATTTCGCCCGGCCCGACGGGCACGTGCTCGACGGGCAGCGGCGCGCCGGTAACGCTCCTGGCCGCCTCCACCATGTCCATCACCGAAACCGACTGCCCTGACCCGAGGATGACCGGCCCGATGTGGCCCGCACGCCAGGCGGCGAGGATGCCCTGTACGACGTCGTCGACATGTACAACGTCGCGCACCATGCTTCCGTCCCCGCGAACCTGTACGCCCTTGCCGTCGCGGGCCGCGCGCATCAGCCGCGGGATGAAGCTGTCCTTCTGCTGCATGCCCGGGCCGTAGACGTTGGAGAACCGCATCGCGCAGGTGGTCATGCCGTAGACGCCGGCGTAGCAGCTGAGCAGCATCTCGGCGGCGGCCTTGGTCGCGCCGTACGGGCTGAGCGGGCGCAGCGGCGAGCGCTCGGTGATGGTCTCGTCGCCGACGTTCCCGACCACCGCGTTGGTCGAGGCGAGGAGGAACGTCGTGACCCCCGTCGTCCGGGCCAGCTCGAGCAGGCTGGCGGTCGCCGCCACGTTGGTCTGGTAGGTGCCGACCGGGTCGTCGATGGAGTCGACCACCGAGGTGATGGCGGCCAGGTGGATGATCGTGTCCGTGCCTGGCCGCACCGCGCGGGCCAGCACCGCATCGTCGCGGATGTCGCCGGTAACCATCTCGACCCCGTCGCCGGAGTAGGGCCGCAGGTCAACCACCGCGACCTCGTGTCCGGCCGCCGTCAGGGCCCGGACGAGGCGTCGCCCGATAAAACCGGCCCCTCCGGTCACCAACACCCGCGAACGCGGTTCACCCCGCATGCGTGCTCCATTCGACAGTGATTGTGGTTAATTGGGTCCGTTTGTTCCTGTCTAGCCCTGTCAGGGTCTTCGTCCGGATCTGTGAGCCAGACTAGGCTGACGAGCCAGTCAGGACCGTGAAGCGTGGCTGCTCCGGCGCGGCGGGGCGGCCCTGAATTCGCCCGGTCAGTGTACCTGTCGGCGAACCGGCCGGAAGCTGTACGCGATATGTCATGCTGGTGTGTCGTCGGCATCAGCGGAAGCAACCCGGTGCAAATCGGGGGCGGGGAGAGCGTGGATCCGGAACTCATCGAGGCCAATGCGTACCGGATCCTGCGTTCCCGGATCGACCTGAGCCACCTGCCGCCGTTCACCCGGGCGGTGACCGAGCGGATGATCTACGTGAGCGCCGACTTCGACTACGCGACGGATCTGGTCTCGGACGAGGGCACGCTGGCCGCCGCGGTGGCCGCGCTGGCGGCCAGCGCGCCGGTGATCGCCGACGTCGCGATGGTGGCGGCGGGGATCACGACCCGCCCGGCCATCTGCAAGATCGATGACCCGCTGACCCGGCGGCTGGCCCGGGTGACCGGCCTGACCCCCGCCGCCGCCGCGGTCCGGCTCGCGCTCGGCGACGTCGGGCCGGGCGCGATCTGGGTGGTCGGAGCGGCCTCCGCCGCCCTTGAGGAGATCATCCAGCGGGGCGCCGCGCCTACGCTGGTGATCGGGATGCCCGCCGGATTGGTGGGTGCGGCCGAGGCCAAGCAGGCGCTGCGCGCGAGCGGCCTGCCGTCGCTGACCAACATGTCGGAGAAGGGCGGCGCCGAGGTGGCCGCCGCGGCCGCGGACGCGCTGCTGCGGGCGGCCGCCGACCAGGCCGACGAGGACCCCGCCCCGGGCGGGCCGTCCGCGGCGCGGACGTCATGATTAACCGCGAAATGCCTGCATTCCGAACGGCTCCGGCCGAATCTGGTCACCAGCGCACAGTCGCCGCGCCGCAGTACCCCCGGCGCGCGCGCTCGGGAAGGTAGCCTCGTTCGACTCGGCCGGGGTTACCGACAAGAGCTGAACCGGGTCGCCTGAAGGAGAGCGCGCAGGTCGATGGACACCTCCAGCCAGCCGCCGTACCTGCTGGGGCTGCGCCTCGGCGGGCGGCGGGTGACCGTCATCGGGGGCGGCGCGGTCGCGGCCCGGCGGGTCCCCGCGCTGCTCGAGGCGGGAGCCAGGGTGCGCGTCGTCTCACCCCGCCTCGGCGCGTCACTGCAGGATCTCGTCGGCTCGGGGCGGATCGAGTGGGACCGGCGCGGGTACGCCGCCGGTGACTGCGCGGGAGCCTGGCTGGTCTGCGCCTGTGCCGATGACCGCCTGGTCAACGCGGCGGTGGCCGAGGAATCCGAACGAGCGCGGATCTGGTGTGTCCGCGCCGATGACGCGGCCGCCTCGTCGGCCTGGACGCCCGCGGCCGGTCAGGCGGGCGAGGTGCGGGTCGGCGTGCTGAGTGGCGATCCCCGCCGCAGCGCGGGGATCAGGGACGCGATACTAAGCGGCCTGCGATCGGGAACTCTCGGTGCGCGCCGTGGCCGCGGCCCGCGCCGCGGGGTGGCACTCGTCGGCGGCGGGCCCGGTGATCCCGGGCTGATCACCGTGCGTGGCCGGCAACTGCTCGCCGAGGCCGACGTCGTGCTGGCCGATCGGCTCGCCCCCCGTTCGCTGCTGGATGAGCTGCCTCCGGACGTCGAGGTCATCGACGCGGCCAAGATCCCCTATGGCCGGGCGATGACGCAAGACGAGATCAACGCCGCACTCGTCTCGAACGCGCGGGCCGGCCGGTTCGTGGTGCGGCTGAAGGGCGGCGACCCGTTCGTGTTCGGCCGGGGCGCAGAGGAGATGCTCGCGTGCCTGCGGGCCGGGCTGCCGGTCACCGTCGTGCCCGGAGTGACCAGCGCGATCGCGGTGCCGGCCGCGGCCGGCGTCCCGGTCACTCACCGGGGGGTGGCCCAGGAATTTCACGTAGTCTCCGCGCACGTTCCGCCCGGCGACGAGAAATCCACGGTGGACTGGCCCGCGCTGGCCGCGTCATCTGGCACTCTGGTGCTGCTCATGGCCGTCGAAAGGCTCCAGCTCATCGCGGAGACACTCATCCGGCACGGACGCCTGCCAGATACTCCCGCCGTGGTCGTCACTGACGGTACTCTTCCCACGCAACGCACCATTACCGGGACGCTGCAATCCGTGGCCGCGCAGGCGGCCGCGGTCGGGATCAGACCGCCGGCCGTCGTGGTCGTGGGGGAAGTGGCCGCGCTCGCTGCGGAGGTGGCGGAGCTGAGCAGGGCCGTGGCGGCGACCGCGGCCCCGGGTAGCGGCCGGGCGCCGCAGGAAGGCCAGGCGCGGACGTGACCGAGCGGCAGGGCGTGGAGCCGCACGCGCGGGTGGACGCGCGGCAGCTCGAATCCGCCCTGCTCGCGCTGCGGCACCGGATCGTGGACGCGCCGCTGCTGCTGGAGGCTCCGGGCGTGGCCGAGGCCCGGGCGGAGCGCAAGAAGCTGCTGACCCAGATCGATGATTACCTGCTGCCGCGGATCCGCCAGTCCGCTGCCCCGGTGCTCGTGGCCCTGGTCGGCTCCACTGGAGCGGGCAAGTCCACCCTGGTGAACAGCATTGTGGGGGCGCAGGTCAGCCAGACCGGCGTCCGCAGGCCCACCACCAACAGCCCGGTTCTCGCCTGTCATCCCGACGAGATCGACTGGTTCGCGGAGAACGTGTTCCTGCCCACGCTGCCCCGGGTGCGCCAGCAGGGCCTGGCCATGCCTGGCCGCGACGGCCTGCTCGTGCTGGCCGGGAGCGAGGGCATCCCCAAGGGGGTGGCGCTGCTCGACACGCCCGACATCGACTCGGTGATCCAGGCTCACCGCGAGTTCGCTCACCAGTTCCTGGACGCTTCCGACCTGTGGCTGTTCGTGACCACGGGAAGCAGGTACGCCGACGCCCCGGTCTGGGAATTGCTGCGTTACGCGCAGGAGCGCGACGCGGCGCTGGGGATCGTGCTGTCCCGGGTCCAGCCGCGGTCGCGAGCCGAGCTCATCAGGCACTTCACCGCCATGCTGGAGAAGAACGGCCTGGGCGAGGTGGATCGCTTCGTGATCCCGGAGACGATCATCACCGAGGGCATGTTGCCGGCCGCGATGTACGGGCCGATCCGGGACTGGCTGACCGACACCGCCTTGCGCGAGGACCGCCGCGTCGCCGTGCTCACCCAGACCATGTCCGGCGTGCTCGACACGTTCCGCACCCGGGTGCCCGGGCTCGCCTCGCACCTGGCCGACCAGCTGGCCGCCGGAATCCAGCTGCGGCAGTCGGTCGAGGGATGCTATGCCCGGGCCGTGGCCGAGATCGAGGAGGCGACCGGGAACGGCTCGCTGCTGCACGGCGAAACGCTGGCCCGATGGCAGGACTTCGCGGGCAGCGGCGACCTGCTGCGCAATCTGCAGTCACGCCGCCAGGGCTGGGCGGGGCGCCCGCACAGGCGGCGGATATCGGCCCGCGCCCGTGCGCTGAAGGCCGCAGTGAGTTCCGGCCTCGAGTCGCTCATCCTGTCCATCGGCGACCGCACCGCGGAAGAGGCCGTGGCCCGGTGGCGCGACCATCCCGCCGGGGCGGCCCTGCTGGAGCAGGCGCCGGCCCTGATGCGGCTGCGCGCCCCGCGGCACCGGCCGCCGACACGCGACGGCCGCTCGCCGTTCGATGACGACGATTCCCCGTTCGCCGATTCCGCGGTCCCGGGCGATACCCCGTCTGCCGCTTCGGCGTCCCCCGGTGATATCCCGCCCGCCGATCCGGCGCCTCCGGGCGACACCCGGGACTCCGGCGCCGCCACGCTGGGCCGGTCGTCACCGGACCTGGCCAGGCGAGCGGCCCAGGCCATCAGTTCATGGCAAGATCACGTGATGCACCTCGTGCAGGCCGAGAACGTAGCGAAGAGATCCGTCGCCCGGGCGGTGAGTTTCGACGACGAGTCGCTCGCCCTCGTCGTGATCATCGGCCTGCTCGGTTACGACGCGGGCGAGGCTGTGGCGGCCGGGGGAACCAGCGCGGCCGCGCGGGATCTGCTCAGCTCGCTGTTCGGCCCCGGGCCGCTGCGGGAGATCGGGGCGAAGGCACGCGCCGATCTGCGAGAGCGGGTCCGCCTGCTGTTCGACGAGGAAATGCTCCGCTTGGCCGAGATCATCGACGCCGAAGGGGTGCCCGACGAGGATACGGCGGTGCAGCTCTACCAGGCCACATACGCGCTTGAGGTGGCCCGGTGACCGAGTCCCTTGATGCCGCGGTCGGCCGGCCGGACCCGGCCCGCACCGACGGCACCGACGACAGTGCGGAGCCCGGAAGACCGGGCGCGCCGAGCCTGCCTGCCCGGCTGAACGCGCTAGCCAGGGTGGTCCAGATCGGCTCGGCGCGCGGCGGCCCCGACGGGTTCGACCCGGACCTGCTCGAGGAGGCGGCCTGCCTGCTCGGACGGGCCGGCGAGCGGCTGCGGCTGTCCGGGGCGCACACCGTGGTGACGCTCGCCGGCAGCACCGGGAGCGGGAAGTCCTCGCTGTTCAACGCCCTCGCGGGCGCGAACTTCTCCTCCGTGGGCGTGATCAGGCCGACCACCGGCGAGCCGCATGCCTGCGTGTGGGGCATGGCCGGGGCCGGGCCGCTGCTCGACTGGGTCGGGATCCAGCTGCGGCACCGCTACGCCCGGGCCAGCGCCCTGGGCCGGGGCGAGGAAGACCTGACCGGCCTGCTGCTGCTCGACCTGCCCGATCACGACACGGTGACGGCAGGCGCGTCGCACGAGGTGGACCGCCTGGTCGGTCTCGCTGACCTGATGATCTGGGTGGTCGACCCGCAGAAGTACGCGGACGCGGCCGTGCACAACCACTACCTGGTCCGGTTCGCGGCTCACTCCGCGGTTACCACGGTCCTGCTCAACCAGTCTGACCTGCTCAGCCCCGAGCAATCCGACGAATGCGTGGCCGACCTGCGCAGGCTGCTCGACTCCGAGGGCCTGCACGACGCGCGAGTGCTGGCGACCTCCGCTGCTACCGGGGCCGGACTCGATGAGCTGAGGCAGGTGCTGGCCGGGGCGGTGGCGGGGCGGCGGGCGGCCGGCCAGCGTATCGAGGCCGACGTGGACACCCTGGCCGGCCGGTTCGGGGCCTACGCCGCCGCCGGCGGCGGGGCGGTCGTGCCCGAGACCGCCGCGGCCGCCCTGACCGACGCGTTCGGCCGCGCCGCGGGGATAGCGGCGGCCGGGGACGCGCTGCAACATACGCGCGAGTTCCGCGCCCGGGAATACGTCGGGTGGCCGGTCGGGTCGCTGGCAGGCAAGCTGTTCGGCCGTGACCGGCTCAGGCGGACGGAGCTGGGCAGCATCGCCGGCCGGCTGCACAGCCTGACGGCCAGCACTGTGGACGCGCAGCCGGCCGAGATAGACAACGCGCTGACCGCCGTCGGCTCCGAGGTGGGCCAGGGCTTGCCGCTGCCGTGGTCACGCACCGTCTATTCGGCGGCCAGGTCGGGAGCGGAAGCGGTCCCTGGCGCGCTCGGGTCGGCGATCGCCGCAGCCCTGCCCGGCAGCGACAGCGTGCCCGCCTGGTGGCGGCTGGTCCGGGCCTGGCACTGGCTGCTCATCGCGGCGGCCATAGCCGGCCTCGGGTGGCTGGGCGCGATCGCCGCGTCTGATCAGCTGAGCCTGCTGCCCTGGGTGGCCGCGGCAATAGCGGCCCTGCTCCTGCTCGGCTGGCTCACCTCGTCCGGCTGCAGGAACATGGTCCTGCAGGCCGCCGAGCGAGAGCGGGCCCGAGCCGAGCAGGACATGCGCTCCCGGGTCGCCGAGGTCGCGCGTGGGCTCGTGCTCGTCCCGGTGCAGCAGGAGCTGTCCGAGTACGACCGCTTCCGCGGCGCGCTGAGGATCGCCCGCGGCTCCGCCTGACGCGGGACACCTGATCCTCCGGGAGGCCGCCTCTAAACTGTGCAGGTGGCCGGTTCGGAAGTCAGCACCGCTCAGCCGGGGCGCTTCCCGGCCCAGCTGCATCCGGTACTGGCCTTCCTGTCCACGCTGCGGCCGACGTGGTCGGTGCCGGCCGCGATGCGGGCGGCGCGCGCGACGATCGTCGTGCCCGCGCTGTTCGCGCTGACCCTCGAGGTCATCGGTGACCTGCAGATGGCGCTGTTCGCCGTGTTCGGCGCCTTCGCCACCCTGGTGCTGGCCTCGTTCGGCGGGACCAGGCGCGACAAGCTGATCGCCCATCTCGGGCTCGCTGTGGTCGGCAGCGTCGTGCTGACGATCGGCACCGCGGTCAGCGGGACCGCGTGGCTGGCCGCGATCGTCACGATCCCGGTGGCGTTCGGCATCTTCTTCGCCGGAGCGGCCGGCCCCAACGCCGCCTCCGGGGTCACCGCCGCCCTGCTCGCCTACGTGCTCCCGGTGGCCACGCCCAGCGCGTGGGCACCGTCCCGTCCCGCCTGGCGGGCTGGTGGCTGGCCGCGGTCGTGAGCACGGCGGCCGTGCTGCTGCTGTCCCCGAGGACGCCGGGGGACCGGCTGCGGGCCGCCGCCGCTGCCTGTGCCGCCGCGCTGGCCGACCACCTGGCAGCGGCAGCGCGCGACGAGGCGACTCCGGCCCTCCTGGACGCCATCCGAGCGGCCAAGCATGAGCTGGTGACCCAGTTCGCCGCCACGCCCTACCGGCCGACCGGGCTGGCCACCGCGGACCAGGCGCTGGCCAGCGTCGTTCAGTTGCTGGAGTGGTGCACCGCGCTGGTCAGCGACGCCCTGGACGGGCACCTCGACCTGAGCCAGGCCGCGCAGGTCGATCGGGATCTGCTGGGCGTGGCCGGCGGGGTGCTGCGCGACGTGGCCGCGCTGCTGAAAGGCCAGGACGCCCAGCCGGACCTCGACGGGCTCGAACGCGCCCGCGCCGCCAGCGCGGCCCATCAGCGGGATCACTCCGCCGATCCGGCCCGGCTCCGGCTGTGCACCAAGCACGCCTTCCACGCGCAGGCGATCGCCGTGGCCGCGCGCGCCGTGACCGCGGACACGCTGATCGTCACCGGGCGCGCCAGCCCGGAGGTCATCGCCGCGCAGCGCCGCACCTGGTTCGGGGTGCAGGCCGCTGATGTGCCCCCCGAAGGCAGGCTCGGCGGCCTGGCCGGCGCGGCCGGCCTGCTCGCCACGCACGCGAGCCTGCGCTCGACGTGGCTGCGCAACAGCCTGCGCGGCGCCGTGGGCCTGGCCCTGGCGGTGGCCGTGGCCGACGTCCTCAGCGTGCAGCACGGCTTCTGGGTGGTGCTCGGCACGCTGTCGGTGCTGCGCACGAACGCGGCATCGACCGGATCGACGGCGCTACGGGCGCTGGCGGGCACGGTGGTCGGGTTCGTGGTCGGCGCCGCGCTGCTGCTCGCCATCGCACCGGCCCGACCGCGCTGTGGATCGCGCTGCCGGTCGCCGTCCTGATCGCCTCGTACGCGCCGGGGACCGCGCCGTTCGCGGTCGGCCAGGCCGCCTTCACGGTCACCGTGCTGGTGCTGTTCAACCTGCTCGCCCCGGCCGGCTGGACGGTAGGCCTGCTGCGGGTCGAGGACGTGGCCATCGGCTGCGTGGTGAGCCTGGTGGTGGGGGCGCTGTTCTGGCCGCGCGGCGCGTCCGGGATCGTCGGGGATGACCTGGCCGACGCCTACCGCGGCGGCGGCGCGTACCTGACCGAAGCAGTGGACTGGGCCCTGGGCCTGCGCGGGCAAGTGCCCGAGGCAGCGGGGGCGACGGCCGCCGCGGGCCTGCGGCTGGACGACGCGGTGCGGGCGTACCTGGCCGAACAGGGGTCCAAGCGGCTGGCGAAAGAGGATCTGTGGCTGCTGGTGATGGCCAGCATGCGGCTCAGGCTGACCGCGTACTCGCTGGCCAGCCTGCGAGATCGGGTCGGATCCAGCTATCCGGATGGGTCCGGGCAGCGGGTCGGATCCAGCTACCCGGATGGGCCCGGGCACGGGGACGGGGTGCGAGCCGCGCTGCGGGGTCTGGCCGGCGAGCTCGACGACTTCTACGAGCGGATCGCGACCCAGGTCGGCAGGCCCGCGCACGGCTCGCCGCTGCCCGCCGAGGTCCCGGTGCTCGCCGGGATCAGCGCCGCGGCCCAGCCCGGCGGCGACGACGGCCTGATGCTCCTCGACCATCCGCACGCGCTCTGGGTCCGCGAGCACCTGCACCACCTGGCCCAGCACGCCGTCGCGGTCCCCGAACCCGCCCACCACGTGGCGGAGCTGCGGCGCACTCCCTGGTGGCGCTGAACCCCCGCCACGTCCGGCGCGTCGCAGAGTGATCACTCCCGCCCCGCGCCACCGCTTTCGCCGAGGGCATAACGTACCCAGGAAGCTCTCGCCTGGCGCAGCCGTTCGGACGTAATGTTGTAATTAATATTGCGACATGGAGGCGGAGATGGCAGGCGATTCCCCCCTTGATGCCTATTCACAGGTGGTGGCGGGCGTTGCGGCAGAGCTCACGCCCAAGGTAGCGAGCCTGCGGGTGCCGAGGGCGGGCACCGGCGGCGCGGGGGAGAGCCTCGGCTCGGCCGTGGTCTTCACCGGTGACGGATTCCTGCTGACCAACGCGCATGTCGTCGGCCGGGCCCAGGGCGGGAACGCGCTGTTCGGCGACGGCACCAGCGCCCCGTTCCGCGTCGTGGGCACGGATCCGCTCTCCGACCTGGCCGTGCTGCGGGCCGCGGGCGACACGCCACCGCCCGCGGAGCTGGGCGAGGCCGACCGGCTGGTGGTCGGGCAGCTGGTGGTCGCGGTGGGCAACCCGCTGGGGCTGGCCGGCTCGGTGACGGCGGGCGTGGTCAGCGCGCTCGGCCGGTCGCTGCCGACGCGAGACAGCCAGGGCCGCGCGGCCCGTCTGGTCGAGGACGTGATCCAGACGGACGCGGCGCTCAACCCGGGCAACTCGGGTGGCGCTCTGGCCGACGCCAGCGCGCGGGTGGTCGGCATCAATACGGCGGTGGCCGGAATCGGGCTCGGCCTGGCCGTCCCGGTGAACTCGACCACCCGGCGGATCATCTCGTCGCTGATGGCCGACGGCCGGGTGCGGCGGGCCTACCTGGGCGTCGTGACCGTGCCCGCACCGCTGCCCGCCTGGCTGCGCGAGCGGACGGGCCGGGCGAACGGACTGCGGGTCGCGCAGGTGATGCGGGGCGAGCCGGCCGACCGGGCCGGGCTTCGGGTCGGCGACCTGCTGCTGTCGGCCGCCGGGAGCCCGGTGGAGAAGGCGCAGGACCTGCAGCGGCTGATGTTCAGCGACGCGATCGGGCGGCCGCTCGCGATTACCGTCATGCGCAACGGCGCGCTGGTGGACGTGATCGCCGAGCCGTCCGAGTTGGTCGCTGCCTGACCCGCGGGTCCACCCTCGCCGGCCGGCAGGCTCGGCGTTGTCTCGCCGCTGCCTGACCCGGGGCTCGCTGCCCCCGACGGGGCTCGCTGCCGTCGACGGCCCGCGATTATGCACCCGTCGGCCTGTCCTGGGAACTGATTGTCCACAGATCCGCCGCGGCGCGGCTGATATCCACAGATCGCGTGCCGGGGTGACCGCTGGCCCGGCCGGCCGGCGACGGTGGCAGCAGATAACGGCACCAGTCGCCTGGCCGTGAGCCAGTCTCGGGCGGGTGCCGAGGCAATCGCTCAGGAGGGATCACGATGATCAACGGCGCAACGGTAACCCTGGCTGGTTACGTAGCCACCGAGCCGCACTACAAGACGGTCAACGACGAGATCCCGCACGTGTCGCTGCGGGTGGCCTGGACGTCCCGGTTCAGGGACCGGGAGACCGGTGAGTGGCGGGACGGCAAGACCTCGTTCGCCAACGTCAACTGCTGGCGCAAGCTCGCGAACAACGTGGTCTCCTCGCTCCGCAAGGGCCAGGCCATCGTGGTCATGGGGCGGCTGCAGGTACGGGAGTTCGACGACCGGGAAGG
>DASXLW010000177.1:0-12302 GCA_036496025.1 Streptosporangiaceae bacterium | reverse complement strand
GCGCTAGCTGAGGCGTCCGGACAGGATCAGCTGCTCGGTCTTGGCCTGAGCCAAGGAGCAGGTCGCCGGGACGGCCGCCAGGGCGCTGGCCACTTCGGCGACCGCGGCACTGACGGTGCTGCTCAGGTTGCCGGAGTAGCCGCTCAGCTCGCTGGCCCAGCCGCTGGCGGCGCTGCCATACCAGACGTAGCCCCCGCCCATCTGCTGGCAGGCGTTCTTGAGCGCGTTGGCCATGGTTGGCTCGTCCCTCTGGATGTTCGCGTACATCTCGCTGAGCGCCGCGTGCATGGGACTGGCCACCTGAGGCTGGGTGTCCACGAGAACCTCCGATCCTGGCCGCGTGAAGCGGCTTCGGCTGCGCACGTTTAACCGGACGATGCGGGAGTTGCCCGGGTTAGCGGAAGGTCATCACTGTGCCTGGTCAGACTGTGTGCCGCCGGCCCGGCGTCGAAGCACGAGCTGGTGATCTCGATGAGGCCGGAGATCTTGGGATCACCGGGATTCCGCGGCGGGGCATCGACCACGGAGATATGGCCGCCGAGCGATCCCCTGGCCATCTCATAGGGAAAAGCATTCCCGGATTCTACGTTTTTGTGATTTTTGTTAAATGCCCAGCCCTGAGTCCGGGCGATATTATTAAGCTGCTGCTGGTATGAGTTCTTGCTCAGCGACCGGTCAAGGGGATAAATGAATTCAATGGAACCGTCATAGAAGAGTTCGTTCTGGCTCTTGTTGGTTATGCACTGCGCATAGAAGCCGCCCACGCTGTCGGCGGTGCCCACGTGGGCGGCGTGGATGTGCTGATAGAGACCGCGCAAAGCCGAAAGAGCCTGATTGCGTGCCGTGGCGGCGGAGGCGTGCCCGTCGGCCGCGCTGGTACCACCGCACCCTGCCGCCGATATCATGACGCAAGCGGCCGCGGCCAGTGCGAGGGCAGGGCCAAACCACCGGCTCATCCGCCGCCGCCCCCGTAACTGTTCGCGTACTGCGACATGAGTTCGCCGAAGCCCTGACTGCGGAACCGGGCCTCATTGGCGTTGACGATGGCCGGATCCTGCAGCCAGGCGTTGTAGGCGGCCAGCGCCTGCGGGTTCTCGGCGATCGTGCCGGGATCCTCGATCTTCCCGTCCTTGATGAAATACCCGCCAAACTGCTTTTCGTATGCGGTCGGGTCGCCGGTGTAGCTCTGGCCCAGGTACTGGACGGGATCGACGCCCGGCGGAGGCTGATTCTGCCCGGGGGTGCCGTTGTACCAGCGGTTGACCGTGTCGGCCCATTGCTGCTGGACGCCGGTCAGGTGGCTGAGTGCCTCGCCGCCGTTCGGGCTCGATTCCACGGTGTCCGGCCACACTGTCTTCAGCGTCTGTTCGGTGGCGTTCTGGAAGGCGTCTTTGCCCCCCTCGAGCAGAGCGTCCGCGACTCCCGCCTCCGGGCCGAACACCAGGCTGGTCAGGAACGCGGATCCGCCTGCGGCGACGACGTCGGCAATGCTGACCGGGCTTCCGCCTGCGGGTGCGCCCGCGCCCTGGTAGCTACGGGCCAGGAAGTCGTTGAGCAGGCCGAGCGAGGAGTCGTTCCAGAATCCCTGGTTCTGCGGTACCTGCTCCAGCCCCGGACCGCGGTCATCGATCGGCTGGCCGTTGGCCCAGGACGAGTAGAAGGCGAGCAGCTGCGCCGAGGTGCTCTTGTCCCGCATGGCCTCCACGACGAAGTTTCCCCACTGCGACTCGGACGCGGTGACCTGCAGTCCCGGGATGTTCTTCGGGCCGATCCCGGGGGCCGCCGCGCGGACGGTATAGGCGAGGTCGTCGAAGTAGTTCTCCGCGATCGTGCCGAACACCGCCCGCACCGGGCCGGACGTGCGCAGGCTTGAGTCATTGCCGAAGTACTGGACGGTGAGCTGGGCGTTGGCGGCATACGGGGCGGAGCTGGCCGCGAGCGCGGGGGCAACGGTGGCCGACTGGACCATGCGGGCGAACGCCGAGTCGGCGACCGAGATCATGTACATGCTCGACATGACCCCGCTGATGCTGTCGGCGGGATTGCCCTTGCTCGTGAAGTTCTGCTGATAGAACTGCGCGTCGAAGGCGGGGTTGTTCGACAGCGCGGTCCAGATCCCGTCCAGCGAGACCGGCGGGCCCCCGGCCAGCCCCGGCTGCTGCTGCATGAACGCCTGCTGTATCGCGTACTTGCCGAGTGGGTCGAGCCAGGCGGAGGAGTAGACGCCGTGCTCCAGGAACGGCTGGATCAGCGACAGCTGCGGCAGGCCGGGGTCGGCCCCGGGATCGTTGGGCAGCTGCAACTGGCCGAGCCAGCCTGATTTGTACGGCATCTGGTAGCTGGCGGTGGCAAAGGCCTGACCGACCGTGCTGGCCCAGCTGTGGTACCGGCCCTGGTCCCCGCCCTGCTGGTAGCCGGTGACCTGGAGACCGAGCCCGGCGAGCCCCTGCGGGCCGAGCGCGCTGAAGAACGCGGCCAGGTACGCCGGGTCGTCGGCGTACTGCGACAGGTCGGTCAGGATGAAGTCGTCGTTGCCGTGGTCCCCGATGGCCTGCAGGGCCTTGGTGCCGTCTGCCTTGCCCGCCGCCTGTGCCGCCTGGGTGGTGGGGAAGTCGAGCGCTCCGGCGCCCGCCGAGACGTCCACCATGCCGGGATTCTGCTCGGCCATGGCCTGGGCGAGCGACTGCCGGCGGTTCAGCATGGGTATCTGGTCCTGCGCCCAGTTCAGGTCCTGCACGGCCTTGCTCAGGCTGCTGGTGTCGAGCCCGACCCGCGACAGCTGACTGATGTAGCCGTACACGAGGTTCAGCGCGTCCCCGGCGGACGAGTTCATCGTGTTGATCATGCTTTGCAGCAGTTGCGGGTTGATCCCCACTCCGCCGCCACCGCCGTCAGGCTCTAGTCTGGTCATCGCTGGCCCTGCCCCAGATCTCGCGTCGACATCGAGGTACCGAGCACGACAATGCGGGCGCCGCCCGCGGCCCGGCATGAGGTGTCCCGTATCGGTATGTGGATCAAGCGGGATGATACAGCGCCCGTCATCCGCACGTTCCTGGGTTACATCGCTTTCTGATCTCATTTGCCAAAGTCCCGTGAACGATTCACGGCTGCTGTTAAGATCACCGCCGAACCCCAGCATCGACCAAAACGGAGGATGACGTCCATGGCAGGTGAACAGCGTTACAACATCGGGGGGATGGGGAGCGGTGCCTCGTCTCTCGCTGCCGATGCCACCAACCTGAACGATGTCTGGACCAAGGTGAACTCCGACATTAACGCGCTGTCGGGTAATTGGGTGGACGCCAGCTTCACGCGCCTCCAGGAGACGGTGCAGCAGGCCACTCCCACTGTCAACAAGGTGATCGAGCTGCTGAACCAGGCCAGCAAGGCTACGGCCAACCAGCAGAACCTCGCCGAGCAGCTCAACTCGACCGTCAGGTAAGACTGCGTAACGGCTTCCCGCGGGGCCCCGGGCACGAACGCGTGCCCGGGGCCCCGCGTCGCGGCCGGATCATTCGCACACGGCGAGCTGGACCGGCGCGATCGCGCCCGGCCTGATCAGCAGGCCGCGGCCCAGCGGCCCGGGACCGGCGTTGCGCGGCAGCCGCACGCCGAACAGGTCGCCGTCGCCGGGCGAGGCCACGGCGACCAGCAGGCCGCACCGCGACTTCAGCGCCTGCGGGATGAAGCCCGAGTACGCCCGGCCCAGGTCTCCGGTGGCCCCGGCGATGATCACACCGTGATCGGCGTCGCGGCCGGCGAGCAGGATCTGGTTCAGCAGGTCGTCGATGGGCCCGTTGAACAGCAGTTCCGCGTCGTCCACGAGCAGGACGAAGCGGTCCTTGTCCTCGATCACCCCGACCAGCGCCTCGCCGGTGACGTCGGCGCCGAACACGGCCAGCACCCCGGCTTCACCCTCGAGATTGCGCAGCGGTGACCGCCGCGGGGTGATCGTGACGACCTGGGTGCCCTGCCTGAGCAGCCACCGGGCCATAGTCAGCAGGGCGGCGGACTTGCCAGACCGCGGCGGCCCGGCCACCACCAGGCCGGGGCCCTCGTCCCGCACGTCCAGACCCTGGGGCGCGAGTTCGTCGCCGCCCACGCCGACCATGGCCCACAACGGGGACGGCGGCATGAATTCCGGGTCGAGCGCCGCGGCCTCGGCGAAGCTGACCCGGGCCGGCAGCGTGTCCACCCGCAACGGCCGCTGCGGCTGCGGCGGCCTGCCGTGCCGGGCCAGCGCCTCGTCGCCGAGCCGGCGCAGCGCCGCCACCTGGGCCGGTCCGGACGGGTCGGCGTCCAGCAGCGCGATCTGCGCCTCGCGGGGCTGCGGGGTCCCCTCGAACATGACCCGGCCCGGCGGCTGGTGGCTGGGCAGGCTGCGTTCCCGCAGGCCCGCCAGGGTGGCATCGGACCGGTCGGTCAGCCGCAGCAGCATCCGCAGACCGAACACCGTGCTCGCCTGCCCGACCAGCGCGGACCGGTCGGTGCTGACGACCGCCCGCAGCCCGGCCGCGGCGCCTTCGCGCAGCGTCTGCAGCAACGTGTCGATCAGCCGCCCGTAGTCGTACTGCTCGAACGCCGCGAAATACCCCTCCCACCAGTCCAGCAGCAGCAGCATCCACGGCAGCCTGTCCTGGCCGGCGGTACTGGCCCGCTGCTCGGCCAGGCCGGCGAACCCCCCGGCCGCGAGCAGTTGCTGACGGCGGGTGATCTCGCCGCGCAGCTTGCCGAGCAGCCGCTCGACCCGGTCGGTCTGGTCCCGGGTGACCACGGCGCCGCAGTGCGGCAGCCCGGCCAGCGGCAGCATGGCCCCGGTGCCGCAGTCGATCGCGTAGATGTGCACGTCCGCGGGCGAGGTGTGGGCGGCCACCGAGCCGGCCATCGTACGCAGCGCGGTGGACCGGCCGGACCGGGCCGCGCCCGCGATCACCAGATGCCCGCCGTGGGACAGGTCGAGCACGAGCGGCTCCCGTGACTGCCGGGCGGGCAGGTCGGTGAGCCCGTACGGGATCGGCGGCACCTCGCCGCCGGCGCCCGGGGCGCGCGGCAGGTCGTCCAGCGCGATGGTCTCGGGCAGCGGCGGAAGCCACGGGCTGGGCTGCTCGGGCAGGCCGGCCTTGGCGGCCGCCCCGGCGATGGCGTCCACCAGGACCGACAGGTCGGTGACCATGCTCTCGTCGTCAGCTGCGGCCGACCCCGCCTGCGGCAACGGGCGGCCGAGCCCGGCCCACGGCACCGGGATGACCCGTGCGGTCTCCCCGGCTGGGCCCAGCCCGGGGCGCCGGCCCCCGATCCGGGCCGACTGGACCGCCACCGCGGCGGTCGCCCCGGACCGGACGTAGCACCGGCCGGGAGTGGACCTGGCGATGAACGCGGCGTCGCGGGAGTCGATCACGTCGGCGGACTCCTCGACGTCGGTCACCCGCAGCGCGATCCGCAGGTTGGTGTTCGCCCGGATGTCGGCGCTGACCACGCCGGCCGGCCGCTGCGTGGCCAGGATCAGGTGCACGCCGAGCGAGCGGCCGCGCTGCGCGATGCCGACCAGACCGGTGACGAAGTCCGGCAGCTCGGCCACCAGCGAGGCGAACTCGTCGATGACCAGCATGAGCCGGGGCAGCGGCGGCAGGCCCGGGCTGGCCCGCCGGGCGTCCCAGTAATCCTCGATGTCCTTGGCCCCGGCGTGCAGCAGGATCTCCTCCCGCCGCTTCAGCTCGGCCGATAGCGATGCCAGTGCCCGTTCGGTCAGATGCCCGTCGAGGTCGCTGACCATCCCGACGGTATGCGGAAGCCTCGCGCAGTCCTTGAACGCGCTGCCGCCCTTGTAGTCGATGAGCACGAACGTCATCGAATCCGGCCGGTTCACCACCGCGAGCGACGCGATCAGCGTCTGCAGCAGCTCGGACTTACCTGCTCCGGTGGTCCCCGCGATCAGCCCGTGCGGGCCGTCTGACCTGATATCGATACCGAACGGCCCTTCGGCACCGACGCCGATGGTCGCGGCTGTGGTCCGGCCGAAGCGTTTCCACAGCCCGGCCACGTCGTCAGCGGAGGGGTCGGGCATCCCGATCAGGTCGAGCAGCCGGGCCGAGGATGGGATCATCGCGTCGGCGTCGTCCCGGCTCACGTCCCTGACCGGCGCTATCGCCCGGGCCACCCGGTCGGCCCAGGCCACACTCACCTGGTCGGCGAGCACTTCGCCGAGGGTGTCCAGCCCGCTGCCCTGCAACGACACCCAGGCGGTCCGGTCGGGATCCCAGGAGATGACCGCGGCGCACTCCTCCGGCAGCACCCGCTGCGATTCGTCCAGGCAGATCGCGTACACGCCGGTCTTCTTCGCGGCGGAAAGCACCTGCGGCATGCCGGGTATGCGGCGCAGCGCGCGGGCCCCGTCCAGCACCAGCAGGATCTTGGGGCCGAGGGCCGGGTCGGCGGCCGGCTCGGAGGTACCGCCGAAGCCCAGGCTGAAGCCGTGCGGGTTGCTGGCCTGCTTCATCCGCTCGCCGACCTCGCCCACGAGCTCAGCCACCCGGCGTGCCGCCGAGTCCGGATCGGTCCCCACCAGGGCCAGGCACTCCTCGCCCTGCTGCGGCGCGCAGTGCGGCAGCCAGCGGATCCAGTTCCAGTCGGCGCCGGCCTCCGGGCTGGCGGCGAGCACCACGATGTGCAGATCGCGCGGGCTGTGCAACGCCGCGGCCTGGGCGACGAACCAGCGGGCCAGCGCGCGAGAGCGGCCAGCCGGCCCGGCCAGGCCGATCACGCCGAGCTCGGGCAGCGGCAGCGCGATCGGGACGCAGCGCGCCGCGGGCACCGGCGGCAGCTCGGCGTCGTGCGCCGAGCCCTTCTCCGGGACGAACTCGATGTTGGCCGGCCGGTCGGTCAGCCCGAGCCGCAGGTGCAGCACGTCGGGGTCGGCGGCGCGGCGCTCCCATAGCCGCCGCCGCGGGCCGGTCGCAGTGAGCAGGACCTGCGCTGCGTCGGGCGCCGCCTCCCGGTGCAGCGCCTCGTCGGCTGCCCGGGCGGCGGCGATCGTGCCGCCGAGGTTGGCCATCGCGCGCCGGTATTCCTTCATCCCGCGCTTGTAGGACCGGCGGCCGTGGCGTCGCTCGCTGATCCACTGCCCGATGACCATGACCGGGCTCATGAGCATGAACAGGGCAAACATGGCGTTCTTCAGCGCTACCCAGAGGACCGCGCCGAAGACGAGCGGCAGCAGCGCGGACAGCAGCTGCAGCCGGGCCTTGTCGGCCCGCTTCGGCTCGACCGGAATCTCGATCCTGCGCGGCCGGCTGGACGGCAGCAGCCGGGGCGGCCGGTTGAATGCCCGCCCGCCGTCGCCGGTCGGGGCCAGGTGCGCGTCCGGCTGCTCCGGGCTGGCCAGCGCGAGCACGTGCGGCCCGACCTGGAGCAGCGAGCCCGGCTCCCAGGGCGTGGCCGCGGTCAGCGGCTCGCCGTCCAGCAGCAGCGGGACGCCTCCAGTCGGCTGCGTCAGCGGCTCGACAATGGTCTGCCCGGCCGAGCCGCCGGGCCCGATCGTGAGCCGGGCCGCGTAGGCGGGCAGCCCTGTCCCGGTCACCCGGACCTGACAGTCGGGCGAGGCGCCCAGCGTGAGCGTGCCGAATCCCAGCCGGTGCACCGTCCCTGCGGCGGGCCCGCCGACCAAGCGCACCTCAGCCAGGCCGGCCGGCTCAGCCAGCGATGTGGCCGCGGCCGCCCGGGGGTCGGTCGCGACCAGCGCGCCGTCCCTGAGCACCGAAGCGGCGCGGGCCCGCGGGTCCACCGGCCGTCCGTCCAGCCACAGGGTTTCCTGGGCGGCGGCCCGTCGCGGATTCTCCTGCCCCGCGGCCCACCGCGGGGTTTCCTGGACGGGGCCCCGCGGCGTGGTCTCCTGGACGGGCCCTCGCCGCGGGGTTTCCTGCCCGAGGGACAGCGGCGGTCGGTGGCCGGCGGCCGACGGCGGCCCGTGGCCGGCCGGAACCTGCGTCCGGGGCAGCGCGATGACCGGCGCGAGCGGCTCGGATCCCCCCGCTACCCCGCGCAGCGCGGCGGCGACCTGGCCGATCAGGGCACTGTCGTCGGCGCTGATCACGAGGTCCTGTGGCCCTCGCGGGGTCAGTGCCGTCAGCGTGATCCGCATGCCCAGCCCTCCGCGAGTGCCTAGCCTCGGCGATCAACGAGTGGACGACATGCTATACAGATCACCTCCGCCCGGGCCGGACGATGGCCAGATGCGGTTTGACCACAGGTATGGCGGTGACCGCGGCGTTCTGGCTTGCGGTCACGGTCGCCACCCGGCAACGCGAAGACTTAGCTACGTGATAGCGATCCCAATGCTCGGTCTTATCGGCCGGGCCCGGAATTGCCGGCCAACTGATGGCAGGTTGATTACATTCCTGCGGAACCGACCGTCGGCAAGATAGGTTCGCCTCGCGACCCCGCTGGACCGCTGGCGCGCAAGCATGTCGCGGCGGCGTATCGGGACCGCCTGTGCCACAAGGAGATGCTGCAGCCAGGGGAGAACCGGACCGATGTCGAGCGACAGGGGCACGATTCCGCGCGGAACGGGGGCTGGCGCCGACGCCGGTGCGTGGCGCGAGCCGACCTCGCCCGCCGGGCGGCGGCTGCCGAGTGCGCCGCGCGAGCGCAAGCCGGCCCTGGCGGCGCTGGCCGTGGTACTGGTCGTCGGCGGTGCTCTCGCCGCCGCCCTGCTGGTGATCGACGCGGGCCACAAGACGGGCGCGATCGAGATCTCGCAGCCGGTCGGCCAGGGGCAGAAGATCCCGCTGAGCTCCATGCAGGAGGTCCAGGTCACCTCGGGCAGCGGCATCGACTACGTGCCCTGGAACGAGGCCAGCCAGGTGGCCCTGACCTACGCCGCCACCACGCTCCCGGCCGGCACGCTGCTCACCCCGCAGATGACGACGGCGGAGAACACCGCGACCAAGGGCATGATCGTGGTCGGGCTCGCGCTCAAGGACGGGCAGCTGCCCGACGGGCTTCAGGTCGGGGACCACATCAGCGTCTTCGACACCAGTAACACCGGGGGGCAGTGCCCCAGGCCGACGACGAACGTGCTGGCCCCGAACGCGGTGGTGCTCAACATCGGCCACCCGGTCAGCACGGCCAGCGATGCCGTGGACGACGTGCAGGTCGCGCTGGCCCCGACCTACGCCGCGGGCGTGATCTGCAATGCGGCCAACAACAACGTCGGTGTCGGAGTCGTCCCGGCCAACGGGCCGGGGGCCGCCTCGACGACGCCGTCATCCGGCGGGACGAGCCAGCCGGGCAGCACGTCGCGGTCGCGCGGGTCAGCCTCACCTTCGGGCGGGTCAGCCTCACCTTCGGGCGGGTCAGCCTCGCCTTCGTCGGGCGGGTTAACACCGCCCCCATCGGGCGGGACAGGCTGACACATGGCACTGATCGCGGTCGCGGCCGACAAGGGCGCACCCGGGGTCACCACAGCGTCCGTGGCGCTGGCGGCGGTCTGGCCCCGGCCAGTGTTGCTGGCCGAGTGCGACCCCGCGGGCGGGGACCTGGTCTACCGGCTCCCCGCGGCGGACGGCGGGCGGCTTGACCCGCGCCGGGGGCTGCTCAGCCTGGCCGTGGCCGCGCGCCGGGGCCTGCAGCCGCACCAGGTATGGGAGCACGCGCAGAAGCTGCGGGGCGGCCTCGACATCCTCAGCGGCGTCAGCGGAGCCGAGCAGGGTGCGGGCCTGGAGCTGCTCTGGGGATCGGTGGGCCGGGTCCTGGCGGGCGTGCCGCAGGCGGACGTGATCGCCGACTGTGGACGGGCCGGGGTGGACGGCCCGGTGTATGACCTGCTGGCCCAGGCCTCGGCCGTGATCCTGCTCACCCGGGTCAGCCTGGGCGAAGTGATCAGGCTGCGCGACCGGGTCAACGTGCTGGCGGCCGCGCTGCAGCGGCGTGGCCGCCCGGCAGGCCGCATCGACGTGGTGGTGATCACCGACTACAAGAACTTCGGCGCGGCCATCGCCGAAGTGGGGCAGGCGCTGCGGCAGGGCGGCGCGCCCGCACGCGTGGTCGGCGGGCTGGCCTACGAGCCCAAGAGTGCCGATCAGCTCCGCGGCGAGTGGAGCGGCAAGCTGGACAAGTCCATGTTCATCCGAACGGCTCGCGCCATCGCCGGTGATCTCGCCTCGGCACTGCCTGCACCATCCTCCGGCGCCCACAGGGCCGCCCCCGTCTCGAACCCAGCAGCAGGCCCGGGCACGCGCCCCGCTTCGGACCCGGCCTCGGGCCCGGCCCCGAGCACGGCATCACGCACGGGATCAGGCTCGGGCGCGCGCCCGGCATCCGACCCGGCCGCGGCTCCGGCATCGGGCCGCGCGCCGAGTTCGGCACCGGCTCCAGGCCGGGGCGCGGACGGCCAGACCGCCGCGGTGGCATCCGTATTCCGGCCGGCCTCCGCCCAGCCGGCCTCCGCCCAGTCGGCCTCCGCCCAGTCGGCCTCCGCCCAGCCGGCCTCCGCCCAGCCGGCCGGTGCGCAGCCGGCTTCCGGGCAGCCGGCCTCCGCGCAGCCGCAGCGACCGCGCCCGTCCCGGCCGTCCCTGCTGAACGGCCTGGGTCGGCCGGGCCGGGAATCGCCGCGCGATCCGGCGGCCGCGGATCAGGACCGGGCGTCTCGCCCGACGCGCCCTGCCTCTGCCCTGTCGGGACGGCTGGCCGCCCGCGGCCGGCACGCTGGCACGCCCGCTGCCGCCGACGGCAATGATCAGCGACCACCCGAGCGTGACGGTGCGCAGCAGGCCGAGGCGCACCCGGCACGGCCCGAGCCGGCGTCCGGCACTCCCCAGAGCCGGCCGAAGGGTCGCTGAACGGTGGACCACAGCATCGTCAAGCGGCTGCGCGGCGACGTCGGCGACCGGCTGGCCGAGCAGCGGCGCCGCGATGCCGCGGCCGGGATGCAGCCGATGTCCGGCGAGGACGAGCGCCAGTTCGCACGGGCCATCATCGCCCAGGTTCTCGAAGAACACGCGCGCAACGAGATCACCGTCGGCCGGCCGCCGCCGAACGCCCAGGAAGAAGAGGAGCTCGCCTCGGCGATCCACGCCGCGCTCTTCGGCGTGGGCAGGCTGCAGCCACTGCTCGAGGATCAGCAGATAGAGAACATCGACGTCAACGGCTGTGACCACGTGTTCCTCGGCTACGCCGACGGCCGGGAGGTGATGGGCGAGCCGGTCGCAGACAGCGACGACGAACTGGTCGAGCTCATCCAGATCCTCGCTGCCTATTCCGGGCTGTCCAGCCGGCCGTTCGACACCGCCAACCCGCAGCTCGACCTGCGGCTGCCCGACGGTTCCCGGCTGTCGGCGGTGATGGACGTGACGCTGCGGCCGGCCGTCTCCATCCGCCGGGCCCGGATGGGCAAGGTGTTCCTCGCCGACCTGGTGGGGAACGGCACGATGTCTCCCGAGGTCGGCTCCATGCTGGCTGCTGCGGTGGCGGCGCGGAAGAACATCATGATCGCCGGGGCGACGAACGCGGGCAAGACCACGTTGCTGCGCGCGCTGGCCAACCAGATCCCCGCCGAGGAGCGACTCGTCACCGTTGAGCGCGCGCTCGAGCTGGGGCTGGATCACTTCCCAGAGCTGCACCCGAACGTCGTCGCGCTCGAGGAACGGCTGCCCAACATGGAGGGCCACGGCGCGATCTCGATGGCCGAGCTCGTTCGCCGCTCGCTGCGGATGAACCCGAGCCGGGTCATCGTCGGCGAGGTCCTCGGCGACGAGATCGTGACCATGCTGAACGCGATGACCCAGGGCAACGACGGCTCGCTGTCCACGATCCACTCGAACTCGAGCCTCGAGGTGTTCAACCGTATCTCCACCTACGCGATCCAGTCCGCCGAGCGGCTGCCGGTCGACGCCACCCACATGCTGATCTCGGGCGCCATCGACTTCGTGGTGTTCCAGGAGAAGCGCAACGAGTACACCCAGGGCGGCCGCCTGCGCCGGTTCGTCAGCAGCGTCCGGGAGGTCACCGGCGTGGACGGCCGGGTCCTGTCCAGCGAGGTGTTCGCGCCGAGCCGCGATGGCCGGGCCGTGCCGCACGCCCCCGCTTCCTGCCTGGACGAGCTGGCCGCCTTCGGCTACGACCCGTCGCGGGGAGGCTGGCGATGAGCACGTCCCAGCTCGAACTGCTCGCGATCATGGCCGGCGCGCTGGCCGGCGCGGGCCTGTTCCTGTTCGCCGCGGCCATCCGGGGCCTGCCGCCCAAGCCCGCGCGGACCGGTCCCAGCCCGCTCGAACGCATGGTCAAGGACCTGTTCAGCGTGCGCGGCG
>DASXLW010000176.1:0-3104 GCA_036496025.1 Streptosporangiaceae bacterium | reverse complement strand
GCTGCCGGCCGCGTCAACGTCATGATGGCGGCTCAGCGTGTGCGCGGCTAGCCCGCGACCGCAACGGCAGTTACCCTGCGCTCCCAGCGGCCAAATGAGGACGTTCACCCGGCTATGGCGATGTATGAATATGCGGTCCTGTAAGGCCTGGAGCTGGAGACTGCCGCGCGGTCAGCTTCTCACGCCGGTCCCGTCAGGTGCTCCGGCTGGGTCCAGCACGCGCAGGGCAGCTCGCAGATCACCGTTGAGGCCGCCTGGGACGCGGAGATCCTGGTCCTGCGGCATGACGTGCCGCACGGTCTCAGGGGCGCCTCAGGTTTCATCACCGATGATGGCGTGCATGACCACGACCGAGGTGCCGCCGGCCGGGCGCAGCCGTCGCCGGAGGTCCGGGCGGATCGTGAAGCGGATCGCGAAGATGGCCGGGATAGCCATGGCGGTGCTGGTGGCCGCGGTTACCGCCGCGAGCTTCGGCTACAACCTGGCGGCCGGCGGACCCGCGCCGCGACCGGCGCACCTGCTGTTCGCGGCAGGCGGCGGGTGGCAGACGCGGTACCTGCACTGGGGTACGCGCGGGACGCCGGTCGTCCTGGTGCCCGGCGCGTTCGAGACCGCCGGCACCTTCGCGGCGCTCGGACCGGTGCTGGCGAAGAACCACCGCGTTTTCGCGATCGACCTGTCCGGCACCGGCTACAGCGCGCCGGACCCGCCGTTCAGCGCCGGCCACCTCGCGGGCCAGATCCTCGCGTTCCTCGATACCGAGAAGCTCACCGGGCCGGACGCCCCGGTCCTGGTCGGCCACTCCGCCGGCGCCGCGGATGCCGGGATCGCCGCGCTGCGGGGCCCCGGGACGGTCCGGGCAGTGGTGTTCCTCGACGGCGACGCGACCCCGCTCGGTGCCCCGGCCTTTCTCGGCGCGATCGCCGGCACGCTGTTCGTCAACCCGTACAAGACGTCGGTTCTGCGGCTCGCGCTCAGCCAGGACTGGCTGATCAGGAACATCTACACCTCCCTGTGCGGGCCCGCGTGCCCCCGGCTCGGCGAAGCGGGCGTCAGCACCTGGCGCCGGCCGCTTCAGCAACCCGGGTTCCAGGCGGAGATCACGTACTCCCTGCGCCACGGGATCACCGCCATGACCCCTGCGCAGTTCGCCGCACTGAAGTCGTCTGAGGTGCCGAAACTCGTGGTCCTCGGGACCGGCGACCCCGAGATGTCCCACTCCGGCGCAACGCTGACGGCCCAGCGGATCGGGGCCCCGCCGCCGGTCTACGTGCCCGGCCGGCACCTGACCATGATTTCCTCGCCACGCCAGGTCGCCGCCGCCATCGACTCCCTCGCCAACCAGTAGCAGCGGCTCACCGGCGAGACCAGCCTCCGGCCCGCCAACCAGGCGCGGCGCGCTTCCCGGTTAGCAGGACTCACACCGTGATCGAGGGAAGGCTAGCCGAGGAAGATCAATGGCACCTCCCGCAGGATGTGCCCCGCCGCGTCATAGGTGATCACGATGGTGTCGAGGGCACCCGGGTTCGGGTTAACCGGCCCCACCGGTCCCCAGAGGCTGATGCCGCTTCCGGGCCAGCCCGGCCGCGTGGACGTAGAGTACTGCCGGCCGCCTGGCATCCGGATCGTCACCCGCGAGGCGTCCGCTGGCGCGTATCCGTACCAGTACGGCGGGCCTTGGATCGCTGTTACCACGCTTAGTCGCGCCTCGCTGACGGGCAGCTGGGGAATGCTGGAATCGCTCTTCCACCAGAAGCCGATACGGCCTCCGCTGATCCGGTAAGCCGTCACCCACTGGCCGGCGTATTTGTAAATCCCGATGCCGCCGCTGCTTGGCCGGGCCGGGATGTTAATGTCACCGGACGGCATGGTCAGCTGTGTCACTTCGTGTCCGGCCGCGTCGCTGAAGACGATCCGGGCGGCGGCGACCGCCGTGTAGCTGACCGCCCAGACCTTGTACGGCACGCCGTGTACGGCCTTGATCACACCGGCCACCGTCTGCCCGCCCGGCAGCACTGCCTTGACCGACGTGACCTGCGGGGCGCTCACGCCCACCCTGATCCACCCCGAACCATCGGTCGCGGCGGAGCGCGCGAGCGTGCCGGCTGGCAGGGCTCCGGACGTACAGCCGAACCACCCGTCGTAGGTCCCGCCCTCGTTGAACTGGCACAGCGCGATCCCCAGCCGCGCGTACCCGGGCACGTAGCCGAACCACAGGAAGTCCCGGACCGTGTGCTTGTCGGCGAAGAACTTCGTTCTGACGAACGGGGTCACCGGGGGGATGTCGCGGACGGCAAGGTTGTCCTTTCCCGGCGGCTTCGGGCCAGCCTGACCGGCGCTCGCGGTCGCGGGCCCGGTGAAATGCCGGCCAGGGCTGCTGTGGCTGCCGGCTAGCTCGCTGGTCACCGCGGTGGCGGCCACCACCATGACGACGACGGCCGCCGCCGCGGCCGCGGGGATCACGAACCCGGCGGGGAACCAGCCCGGCCTGGCTAGCCGGATCCGGCGGCGGCTGCGCGCGACGGTCTTGTCCCAGGCGTGCGGGTCGATGCGGGAGTGCGCGGCGCGTTCCGCAAGGGCCTCCCGGAGCCGGTCCTCGAGCGCGGTCATAGCTTTCCCTCCAGCACCTCGCCGAGCGCGTTCAGGCCACGGCTCACGTGTGACTTGACGGTTCCCGTCGACACGCCCATCGCCGCGGCGATCTCCCGCTCGGGCAGATCGAGCCAGTACCGGAGCACGATGGCCTCCCGCCGCCTGGCCGGGAGGGTCGCGAGCGCCGCCAGAAGCTCGCGGCGGTCCTCACGGATCATGACCGCGTGCTCCGAGGACGCCTCGTCTTGTGCCGATGGGGTCCGCAGCCGGGCGACCCGCAGGTGCCTGTGCCGGTTACGGACCAGGTTGCAGACGGTCGAGCGGACGTAGGCTAGCGCCGCAGCTGGGTCGCGGAGCGACCCGGCCTTTCTGATCAGCCGGGCGAATGCCTCCTGCGCGATGTCCTCAGGGTCGTCGGCGCCGAGCAGGTCCGCGAGCCGCACCATCTCCGGGTACCGTGCGCGGAACAAGCCGCTCACCTGTACCGCCCCTGTTGGCGGAAGCACGGACCG
>DASXLW010000175.1:0-15110 GCA_036496025.1 Streptosporangiaceae bacterium | reverse complement strand
ACCAGATCGAGCGGCAACCGCAAGGCGTAGCCGCGTACACCGATGTCGCGCTCCTCGAGCACGTTGAGCAGCGAGACCTGGATGCGCTCGGCGAGATCAGGAAGCTCGTTCAGGCAGAAGATTCCGCGGTTCGTGCGGGGCAGTAGTCCAAAGTGAATCGTCTCGGGGTCGCCGAGGGTCCGGCCCTCAGCGACCTTGACCGGGTCGATATCGCCGATCAGGTCGCCGACGCTGGTGTCCGGCGTGGCCAGCTTCTCGCCGTAGCGCTCGCTCACGTGCCGCCAGGAAACCGGCAGCTCATCGCCCAGCTCGGCGGCCAGGCGGCGGCAGCGCGCGCAGACCGGCGCGTACGGGTGGTCGTTGATTTCGCATCCCGCCACCACCGGGCTCCACTCATCGAGCAGCCCGGCGATCGTCCTGATCAGGCGGGTCTTGCCCTGCCCGCGCTCGCCGAGCAAGATCACGTCGTGCCCGGCCAGCAGGGCGCGCTCGAGGTGCGGAAGCACCGTCTGGTCGAAGCCGATGATGCCGGGGAACCTGTTGTCGCCCGCGCGCATCCGGGCGAGCAGGTTCTGCCTGATTTCCTCTTTGACGGTCCGGTAGGCGTGGCCATCCGCGCGGAGCTCGCCGACGGTCGAGACGGCCGGCGGGGCGGTCGTGACCTGCGGCTGGGGGGCGGAAGGCTGTGAGTTGGTGAATGGCTGCACGTTTCGACACTATGTCGCCGCCGGACGAGTTCGCACCCGGGGCAGGTCACCGGGGTAGCGGCCGCCGCAGCGGCAGGCCCGGCCGGGTGGTGCGACACTGCTGGCATGACGTCCTTCCCCGTCTCGCCCGAGGATGTACTGGCCGCGCGTGAGCTGCTGCGCGGCACCATTTCCGCGACGCCCCTGCGGCACTCCCGCGTGCTGTCCGAACGGCTCGGCGGCCCCGTCTACTTCAAGTGCGAGAACCTGCAGCGCACCGGGTCGTTCAAGTCCCGGGGCGGATACGTGCGGATCGCCCGGCTGCCCGAAGCGGACCGCGCCCGCGGCGTGGTGGCGGCCAGCGCGGGCAATCACGCGCAGGGCGTGGCGTTCGCGGCCGTCCCGTTCGGCGTCAAGGCCACGGTCTTCATGCCCGAGGGGGCGCCGCTGCCGAAGGTCGAGGCCACCAAGGGCTACGGCGCCGATGTCGTCCTGACCGGCGCGACCGTCGAGGAAGCCATGGCCGCGGCGATCGCCCAGGCGCAGGAGCGGGGCAGCGTGTACATCCACCCGTTCGACCATCCGGACGTGATCGCCGGGCAGGGCACGGTCGGCCTGGAGATCATCGAGCAGTGCCCGGACGTGCGCACGATCGTGATCCCGGTCGGCGGCGGCGGGCTGGCGTCGGGTATCGCGATCGCGGCCAAGGCGCACGACCCCGGCATCCGCATCGTCGGCGTTCAGGCGGAGGCGGCCGCGCCGCTGCCGGCCTCGATCGCGGCCGGGCAGCCGGTGCGGGTCGAGGTCTCGCCCACCATGGCCGACGGGATCTGCGTCAGCCACGTGGGCGAGATCACCTTCCCGATCCTGTCCGAGCTGGCCGAGTCCATCCTGACCGTCTCCGAGGACGCGCTGTCCCGCGCCCTGCTGCTGTGCCTGGAGCGGGCGAAGATGCTGGTCGAGCCCGCTGGCGCGGCCGCGGTGGCGGCGATCCTCGAGCACCAGCACGCCTTCGAGCCGCCGGTGGTCGCCGTGCTGTCCGGCGGGAACATCGACCCGCTGCTGCTGGCCAAGGTGCTCAGGCACGGGCTCAGCGCGGCCGGCCGGTACCTGAGCTTCCGGTGCAAGCTGCCCGACCGGCCCGGTGCACTGGCCACGCTGCTGAGCGAGCTGGCCAGCCTGGGAGCCAACGTGCTGGGCATCGTGCACGAGCGGGGCGCGCCGCAGCTGCACGTGGACGAGGCCGAGGTGCTGCTGCAGGTGGAGACGCGCGGCCCGGCGCACTGCGAGGAAGTGATCTCCCGGCTCAAGCGGGCGGGCTACACGCTGATCTTCCGCTGACCGGGGTCACCAGGGGGAGCCCGGCGGCGCTGGGACGCTGGTCTTGACCACGATGGTGCGCGCGGCCTTGTCGTGCAGCGCCTGCCGGCGCCGGTCCCAGGTCAGCCAGAGCCCGTTGAGCAGCGAGAACAGGGTACCGACCAGCGGGATCACCGGGATCAGCGCGTACATCGCGGCCCGCCCGGCTGCCGTCCCGCCGCTGATCTTCGACCGGTCATCCGCCGAGACCACCCGGGTGCCCAGCGCCCGCTTGCCGAGCGTCTGGCCCCACAGGCCGTGCTGGATGGAATCGTAGAAGAACGAGAGCACGGCGACGATGCACGCGAAGACCAGCCAGGAGCCGAGCAGCCTCCCGTCCGCCTTGCTGACCGCCGCTTGCGCGGCGGGTGTGTTCAGGTCCGGGTACCGGTTGACGATCCGCTGGTACTGACTGAACGAGTGCGAGAGCACGGCCAGCGCGATCGGCGCGGCCACGATGGTGAGCACCAGGATGTCGATCAGCCTGCCCAGCAGGCGCCGCCACCGTTCGGCCAGGTCCGGCTCCGGGCCGACCGGGAGGCCGGCCGGGTACGTGGGGTAAGGGGTCGCGTACGGCTGCGGCCCGGCGTACGGCGGTGGCGTGCCGTAGTGCGGCGAGGTGCCGTACGGCGGCGCGCTGTACTGCGGCGGCCCGGCGTAGGGCGGGCCGTACTGAGGTGGGGCGCCGTTCTGCGGCGGCGGGCCGTATCCGGGTGGGGCGCCGTTCCGCGGCGGGGCGTATCCGGGTGGCGCGCCGCTCTGCGGTGGGAGCGTGCCGTACGGCGGCGGCGTCCCGTAAGGCGGCGAGGCCAGGGGAGGCTGTGGTCCGCGCGGCTGCGCGGCATCGGGGGGCATCTGGCCAGGCGGCGTGCTCTCGGCGGGTGGCTGCGGCTGGTTCGGCTGAGCGGCGGGCGGGAAGTGCCAGGAATCGGGTGGCGGCGCCGAAGCCGACGTGCCGGCATCCTGCTCCTGGGGTGACCGGTCGCCTGCGGGCTGACCGCCCGGGTTGTCTGCGGGCTGGGTCATGGGCTCATGATGCTCCTCCGCCGCCTGCCGCACCACTCGTCCGGATACCGGCCCGGTAACACTCACGTCGCTGCTGCGTTGGACACTTTGTACAGCCGTAACGGTCTGCCGCCGGGATGGGAGCACGCCAGTGACCGATCGTCTCGACGCACAGCTCGTTCAGCTCCTCCGCGACGAGCCCCGGGTCGGCGTGCTCGAGGCGTCCCGGCGGCTGGGCGTGGCCCGGGGAACGGTTCAGGCCCGGCTGGACCGGATGCAGTCTCGCGGAGTGATCACCGGGTTCGGCCCGGACATCGACCCGGTGGCCCTGGGCTACGGCGTCACCGCGTTCGTGACGCTGGAAATCCGCCAGGCGGGCGGGCACGACCCGGTGGCGCACGGCCTGGCCGTGATTCCCGAAGTCCTGGAGGTACACACGATCACCGGGACGGGGGACATGCTGTGCCGGGTGGTCGCGAAGACGAATGCCGATCTGCAGCGGGTGATCGACGCGATCGTTGACGTGGCCGGGGTGGTCCGGGCGTCCACGGTGATCGCGCTGGCCAGGCCCCTTCCCTACCGGGTGCTGCCGTTGGTCCGCGCGGCCGCGGGCGGCCGGGCCGGCCCGGGCTCGGCTTCGCCCGGCTGACCGGCTGCCTCCGCCGGACCGCCGGCTTCGCCCGGCTGGCCGGCTGCCTCCGCCGGACCGCCGGACAGTTCGAAGGCGATGCCGAGCACGGCCGAGCGCAGCTCCGCGGGATCATCCACCTGGTCGTGGAAGAGCATCCAGCCGATGCTCAGGCCGGTCGCCGCCACGGCGGCGCGGACCCGGTCGCGCAGCGCCGCGCCCGGCTCCACGAGCAGGTCGACGAGGGCGTTCATCCGCTCTTTGAACAGCTCGCCAGGGTGCTTCTCCGAGGTCAGGCCGGCCAGCGCGGCCTGGTTCTGCTGCAGCATGCGGTAGACCTGGTGACTGTCGATCACCAGGTCGAGGTAGCGGCTCAGGATCTCGGCGCGCACGGCCGGCGTCCTGGGCTGCTGGCTGGCCCACGCGACAAGCGAGTCCACCTGGCCGAAGTAGTCCTCGACCAGGCTGTGGACGATGTCCTCTTTGGACTTGAAGTGGTAGTACAGCGCCGCCTTGGTGACGCCGAGCCGCTCCGCGATCTCGCGCAGCGAGGTCTTGTCGTAGCCCTGCTCGCTGAACAGTTCGACCGCGACCGCCTGGATCCGGGAGCGCGTGTCGCCGCGGGAAGGCGCGTCCTGCCACTCCCCGGGTGGGGTGTCGTCTGCTGGCTGGCTCATGTCCCCTCGCGCTCCGCTCGCCCCGGCCGGCCCGCTCGCGCTCCGGTCCGGGCCGGCCCGGGCCTCCCGGAATTTACTTGACGGCCGGTAAGTAATTAGCATAGCGTACTGAGGCACTAGCCGGTCGGCAAGTAAGTGGGCGGTCACAGATGGCTCGCGTCCTACCGAGCGCAGTAGCCTGCCCGCGAGCAAGGAGGGGCGATAGTGACAGCGGCACAGGCGGAGCAGGGCGCGGGAGCGCCTTCGGGGGCCAGGCGCGAGGTGCTGATCGTCCTGCCCGGCCTGCTACTCGCGATCATGCTGGCCATGCTCGACCAGCTGATCGTCAGCACCGCGCTGCCGCGCATCGTCGGGACACTCGGTGGGGTCACTCACCTGTCCTGGGTGGTCACCGCGTACGTGCTCGCCGCGACCGTCACCACGCCGCTTTACGGGAAGCTCGGCGACATGTACGGGCGGAAGCGGCTGCTCGTGGCGGCCATCCTGATCTTCCTGGTCGGCTCGGCCCTGTCCGGGCTGGCGCACTCGATCGACCAGCTCATCGCGTTCCGAGCTGTCCAGGGCCTGGGCGCCGGCGGGCTGCTGGTCGGGGCGATCGCGACCCTGGGCGATCTGGTATCGCCGCGCGAGCGCGGCCAGTACATGGGCTACATGATGGCCACGATGATGCTGGCCATGATCGCCGGGCCGCTGGTCGGCGGGTACATCACCGACAGCCTGTCCTGGCGCTGGATCTTCTACATCAACATGCCGGTCGGCGGGGCCGCGCTGCTCTACCTGGCCGCCACCTTGCACCTGCCGCGGCACACGGTGAAGCGCAAGATCGACTACCTGGGTGCCGCGCTGCTCGCGCTGGCCGCCACCGCGGTCGTGCTGCTGACCACCTGGGGCGGCAGCCAGTACGGATGGGGCTCGCCGGTGATTGTCGGCCTCGCCGTGCTGGCCGCGGTCTCGGCGCTCGCGTTCTGCCTGGCCGAGACCCGGGCGGCCGAGCCGGTACTTCCGTTGCACGTGTTCCGCAACCTGAACTTCACGCTGTCGTCGGCGATGAGCTTCCTGACCGGGCTCATGCTGTTCGGAGCGCTGACCTTCCTGCCGCTGTACCAGCAGACCGTGCAGCACCTGTCCGCGACCGGCAGCGGGCTGATGCTGATCCCGATGATGTTCGGCTCAATGGTCACCACGATCCTGGCGGGTCAGGTAACCACCCGGACCGGCAAGTACAAGATCTTCCCTATCCTCGGCGGGCTGGGCATGACGGCGGGCCTGCTGCTGCTGACCCAGCTGAGCGTCACCACCAGCCTGGTCGTGAGCGGGCTCTACTTCGCGGTGCTCGGCATCGGCATGGGCTTCCTGATGAACATGACCACGATCATCGTGCAGAACAGCGTGGAACCGCGGGACATGGGCGTGGCCAGCAGTTCCCGGACGTTCTTCCAGCAGATCGGCGGTTCGATCGGGGTATCGATCTTCGGCGTGATCTTCGCCAGGAAGCTGACCGCGGAGATGAGCGCCCGGGCGCCGGGGGTGCACCTGAACTCGGGCGGCGGTCAGTTCAACCCGGTCACGGTCAACCACCTGCCCGCCACGATCCGGCACGACGTCTTCTTCGCCATCACGCACGCGGTGCAGAGCGTGTTCGTCTGGGCGGTCCCCTCCGCCGTCGCGGTGTTCGTGCTCGCCTGGTTCGTTAAGGAAGTCCCGCTGCGCGGCCGGGCGCCGTCGCCGGAGCAGCCGGCCCCTGAACTCGTGAGCTAGGCCGCCCCGCCACCAACGCGGAGGTCACATCCCGGCGTAGGGGACCGCGTCCAGGATCTCGACCGTGGCGCTGCGGCCGTTCGGCAGGGTATAGGTGGCCTTCTCACCGACCTTCTTGCCGTTTATCGCACTGCCCAGCGGCGAGCGGGGAGAGTACACGTCGATTGGCGCGCCGCTCTCCTCGCGGGAGGCAAGCAGGAATGTGACCTCGTCGTCGTCGGGCTCGAACCGCACGGTGACCGTCATCCCCGGCCCGACCACGCCGTCGGTGCGCGGCGGCTCGCCCACCCGGGCGCTGGCCAGGATGTGCTGCAACTGGTTGATCCTCGCCTCGATCTTGCCCTGCTCCTCCTTGGCGGCGTGGTAGCCGCCGTTCTCGCGCAGGTCGCCCTCGTCCCGGGCGAACTCGATCTTCTCGGCGATATCGGCGCGACCCTGGCCGGAGAGGTGGTCAAGCTCGGACTTCAACCGGTCGTAGGCGTCCTGAGTGAGCCAGGTAAGGCTGTCGTCGCGCGTCTCGGTCACGGGTACTCCTTGGAAGTGGTGCGGGCGTCCGATGTCCCTGATGCCCGCCGGGGTCTCAGTGGCGAGTCCCTCGGGGTAATCCTCTGAGGTTAACAAGGTCCCCTCAGTGGGTTGTCCTCGTCAATGCCCCGAGGGATAGAGCATTATGCGTGCGTCCTGGGACCGGGTCAAAGCATTGTGCCGGGCAACGCCCGCGGCCAGCCCGCAGGCCGCGGAATTCTGTCGCGTAGCCGGGGCGTTCTGAACAACAATGACGACCTGTCGACGTACCGACGGCGTTCATGATCTTCTGAGGAGACCGGGCCTTGCCTTCACATACCGAGACGACCGGCGCGCAGCCGACCAGCGCGTGCGAGGGGACTGACGACGGCATCGGGCCGCTTCGGCTGATGGCCGTGCACGCGCACCCGGACGACGAGTCGAGCAAGGGCGGTGCCACGATGGCCCGCTACGTCCGCGAGGGGACTGAGGTCCTCGTGTGCACGCTGACCGGCGGCGAGCGCGGCGACATCCTGAACAAGGCGATGGACCGGCCGGAGATCCGCGCCGACCTGCCCCGGGTCCGGCTGCACGAGATGGCGCGGGCGCGCGACATCCTCGGCGTGCAGCAGAGGTTCCTCGGCTTCACCGACTCCGGGCTGCCCGAGGGAGACCCGCTGCCGCCGCTGCCCGAGGGTTGCTTCGCCCTGGTGCCGGCGGCCGAGGCGGCCGAGCCCCTGGTCCGCGCGGTCCGGGCGTTCCGGCCGCACGTCATGCTCACCTATGACGAACGGGGCGGCTACCCGCACCCGGACCATATCCAGTGCCACAACGTCAGCGTCGAGGCGTTCGAGGCCGCCGCGGACCCCGACCGGTATCCCGGATCGGGCGAGCCGTGGCAGCCGCTGAAGCTGTACTACTTCGCCAGCTTCCACCGCGCGCGCTACCAGGCGCTGCACGAGGAGCTGCTGCGGCGCGGGCTTGAGTCGCCGTACGCCGACTGGTTCAAGTCCTGGGATGAGCGCGCCGAGGACCGCGAGGAGCTTGAGATCACCACCCGGGTACCCTGCGGCGACTACTTCCCGATCCGGGATCAGGCGCTGAAGGCGCACGCGACGCAGGTCGACCCGGACGGCGCCTGGTTCGCGTGCCCGCTGGAGGCGCAGCAAGCGGTCTGGCCCACCGAGGACTACCATCTGGCTAGGTCGCTCGTTGATACCGAGCTACCCGAAGACGACTTGTTCGCAGGGGTACGGGAGAAGGTTTGCCTTTGACGGTGCTGGCCGGTTCGTCGGTGGCCAGCCAGGTTGAGCCCGGCGTCCTGGGCTTCCTCATCGTGGCCGGGATCGGGCTCGTCCTGGTGTTCCTGCTGCGCTCGATGAATAAGCAGCTGCGCAAGGTGGGCGCGGACCGGAAGTACTTCTCCGACCGGCCAGATCTTCCGCAACGGCCAGAGGCCGATGCCGCGGCCACCCAGGAGCACGCGGGTGGCGGCGGCCAGCCTTCCTGACCGCGGGCAGTCCGCGGTTCCGGCGGTCGTGCGCGTCGGCCTGGAGGCCGGAGCGAAGTGGGTGTTCGCGTCCGCGCTGGACTGGCCGGGCTGGTGCCGGCGCGGCAAGGACGAGCACGCGGCCCTCGACACGCTGCTCGACTACGCCGACCGGTACGCCGCCGTCGCCGGGCCGGGGTTCGCGCCCGGGGACGTGCAGGTGACCGGGCAGGTCACCGGCAACGCCACCACGGACTTCGGTGCGCCCGACGTGCCCGGCCCGTGGGACGCCGAGCCGCTCGGCCGGCCAGAAGCCGACCGCCTCACCCGGCTGCTCGAGGCCGGTTGGGCGTACCTGGACTCGGTCGTCGCGTACGGACCCGCCGTGCTGCGCAGGGGACCGCGCGGCGGCGGCCGCGACCGCGACGCGATCGTGGACCACGTCCGCGAGGCCGAGCGATCGTTCAGCGGCAAGTGCGGCGCTCGGGTGCCGCCGCGCACGCCCTGGGATCAGCAGCGCGAGACGCTGGCCACGGCGCTGCGAGCCGGCGCCCCCGGCGGAACCTGGCCCGCCAGGTACGCGCTGCGCCGCTTCGCGTGGCATGTGCTCGACCACGCCTGGGAGATAGAGGACAGGAGCGCCTGACCCATGACCCGTCAGCGCGGAGCGTTAGGCCTGTGATAGCGCTGCCAAGTCTTCGCGTTAACCGGGGTCGCCGCGCGGCGTGGATGCCTGGCGCGGGGCAATCCCTGCCACCTCGGCCGGGTGTGTCCACGGAGCTTTCGCCGTCGTAGTTCTGTCAAGCTTGATGCCTGGGGTCGTTGCTGGGAGTCGCGCGCATGCTGGTGATCCAAGGGCTGTGGGCCTATGGAGCGGCCTATCTGTGGGCCGAGGATTCGGCGCTGCCCGCCACTGCCCCGCCGGGGCCGGGGCGTCGGTCCCGTGCCCCGAGGCCGCACCCGTTCGCCTCGCCGACGTCGGGGCTGGCGCGAGCGCTCGCCGAGCTGCCCGAGCCGGCCGCCGGCCTGGCCAGCCAGGGGGTCGACGACGAGCTGACGCTGTGGCTGCCATCCGGTGCCGCGGGGCCGCTCGCGTCGCCCGAGCTGATCCGGCCGCCCGGGCTGCCCGGGCCGGGCGGACCTGGGTTGGGCAGTTCCGGGCTGGCCGGATCCGGGCCGCGCAGTCCCAAGCCGGGCAGTCCCGGGCTGAGCGGACCCGGGCGGGGCGGACCCGGGCGGGGGGGACCCGGGCGGAGCGGGCCGGGGCAGCCGGGGAGCCGCCGGGTGTCGCTGGCCGCCTGGCGGGTCCCCGCGCTGGCCTTCGAGCCCGCCGTTGCGGTCGACCTGCTTGCGGTGCTCGACGAGCCGGGTGCGTTCACCGCCGAGGTTATGGGCGGCGGCAGCGCACACTACCTGGCCGCGGTGGCGCGGCTGGCCGCTGATTTGCCAGCCCGGGGGCGGGTGCTGCCCGCGCTGCGCTCCGAAGAGGACGGGCACGCGGCGCGATGGCGCCCGGTGCTGTCCGGGGCCGACGCCGAACGCGCGCAAGAGCTGGCCACCGGGATGCCTGCTCTGTGCCGCGCGACCGAGGCCGGCGGACAGCCATCGGCCGTGATCCTGACGGGGGCCCTGGAGGCGCTCACCGACGCCGCTGCCCGGGCCCGGCTGGGCGGCCAGCCGCTGGTGCCGCCCCGGAAGGGCCGTCGGCCCGCCCGCATCCCTGTGGCCGAGCGCTGGATCGCCGCGCTCGCGTCGGCGGACGCCGAGGTCGAAGTCGGCACGGCCGAGGATGAGCAGGAAGCCGCTGAGCTGGCCGCCCAGCTCGACGCCTGGCACGGCGCCGCGCAACTCCCGGCCGGCCCGGTACGCACGTGCTTCCGGCTGATCGAGCCGGAGCCGACCGAGGAGAGTGCCGAGCCGGACGCCGTCCCCGATGTGGCCGAGCCTGTTCTCTCGGGCGGTACCGAGCCAGGCCGGCCGGGCCGTTCCGGGGATAGCGACGACGCGGCCGGAGCGCCGGAGGAGGACTGGCGGGTCGAGTTCGCGCTGCAGTCCACCGACGACCCGAGCCTGATGATGCCGGCGGCCGACGTCTGGGCCGGCGCATCCATCGGCGGCCTGGCCGCCGGGATCCAGCACCCGGAGGAGGAACTGCTGGCCGGGCTGGGCCGGGCCGCCCGGCTCTTCCCCGAGCTCGACCGGGCGCTGCGCACCGCCGCCCCGGCCGAGGTGAGGATGGACACCGAGGGCGCGTTCGGCTTCCTCCGGCAGGCGGCGCCGCTGCTGTCCGGGGCCGGGTTCGGCGTGCTGCTGCCGGACTGGGTGCGCAAGTCCCGGCTCGGCCTCAAGCTCACCACCAGGTCGAGGCAGACGTCGAGCGGATCAGTGACCGACCCGAAGTTCGGGCTGAACGACCTGGTCGAGTTCCGCTACGACCTGGCCATCGGCGATCAGGAGCTGGACCCGGAAGAACTGGACGAGCTGGCCAGGCTCAAGGTTCCGCTGGTCCGGCTGCGTGGCCAGTGGGTAGAACTCGACGACCGGCACCTCCGCGCGGCGCTGCGCTTCCTGGAGCGCAGCCGGTCCGGCACGATGCGCGCCTCGGACGTGCTGCAGGCCGGCCTGCACGGAGCCGACGACGACCTCCCGCTGGTCGAGGTGGACGCCGACGGGTGGCTGGGCGACCTGCTGTCCGGCCGGGCCGACCGCCGCCTCGAGCCGGTCAAGACCCCAGCCGCCTTCGACGGCGAGCTGCGCCCCTATCAAGAGCGCGGGGTGGCGTGGCTGTCGTTCCTCGGCCGCCTCGGGCTCGGCTGCGTCCTGGCGGACGACATGGGCCTCGGTAAGACCGCGGAGACGTTGTGCCTGGTCGCGAGGGAGGTGGAAGCCGGATCCACGACGCCGGGCGAGGCCGCTCGGCCGGCACCTACGCTGGTGGTGTGCCCGATGTCGGTGGTGGGCAACTGGGAGCGGGAGGCGGCCAGGTTCACGCCGGAGCTGAAGGTGCACGTGCACCACGGCAGCGACCGGCTCCGCGGGGACGACCTGACCGAAGCGCTGACCGGGGCCGACCTGGTGATCACCAGCTATGGCATCGCCACCAGGGACCGGGATGAACTGGCCCGGGTCGAATGGGCGCGGGTGGTGTGCGACGAGGCGCAGAACATCAAGAACCACGTGACCAGGCAGGCGCAGGCGGTCCGCGGCCTGCCTGCCGGGTCCAGGATCGCGCTGACCGGCACCCCGGTGGAGAACCGGCTCAGCGACCTGTGGTCGATCATGGAGTTCAGCAATCCCGGCCTGCTCGGGCCCGCGGAGAAGTTCCGGCAGCGGTACTCGATCCCGATCGAGCGCGCGGCCGACGAGGAGGCGACCGCCCGGCTGCGCCGGATCACCGGGCCATTCATCCTGCGCCGACTCAAGACCGACAAGTCGATCATCTCCGACCTGCCGGACAAGCTGGAGATGAAGGTCTGGTGCAACCTCACCGCCGAGCAGGCGTCGCTGTACCAGGCGACGGTGACCGACATGCTGGCCAGGATCGAGGGGGCCGAGGAGGGCATCGAGCGCCGCGGCCTGGTGCTGGCCACGATGGCCAAGCTCAAGCAGGTCTGCAACCATCCGGCTCACCTGCTCGGCGACGGTTCGCGGCTGCCCGGCCGGTCCGGCAAGCTGGCCCGGCTTGAGGAGATCTGCGACGAGGTCATCGCCGAGGGCGACAAGGCTCTGTGCTTCACCCAGTACGCAGAGTTCGGCGCGATGCTCCAGCCGCACCTGGCCGCGCGGCTGGGCTGCCCGGTGCTGTACCTGCACGGTGGCACGCCGAAGAAACAGCGCGACGCGATGGTGGCTGCCTTCCAGGAGATGGCCGAGCCCGCGCTGTTCCTGCTGTCGCTCAAAGCCGGCGGAACCGGGCTGAACCTGACCGCTGCCAGCCATGTCATCCACGTGGACCGGTGGTGGAATCCCGCGGTGGAAGACCAGGCCACCGACCGGGCGTTCCGTATCGGCCAGCGCCGGGACGTCCAGGTGCGCAAGTTCGTCTGCGTCGGCACGCTGGAAGAACGGATCGACGCCATGATCGAGGAAAAGAAGGCCCTGGCCGAACGGATCGTAGGCACCGGGGAGGCTTGGCTGACCGAGTTGTCGGTGGCCGAGCTGCGCAAGGTGATCGAGTTGTCGCCCGAGGCGGTATCCGAGTGAGCGGATGGTCAGGCCCATGGCCGGAGCGGTCCCGGCCACACCGGGTCGAGGGCGGGGTGCGCGCGCGGAGCAGGCGCGGTGCCATCGGCGAGCAGTGGTGGTCGAGGCGGTTCATCGGCGTGCTCGAGTCGCTGGGCATGAGCGGCCGGCTCGCCCGCGGGCGCAACTACGCGCGCGCCGGGCAGGTAATCGGATTCGAGCTGACCACCGGGTACGTGACCGCGCAGGTCCAGGGGTCGCGACCGAGGCCGTACCGGGTCCGCATCCAGGTGCTGCCGCTCACCGCCAGGCAGTGGGAGCGGGCCGAGCAGGCCTTGGCCGCGCAGGCGCTGTTCCGGGCCAAGCTGCTGGCCGGCGAGATGCCGCACGAGATCGAGGACGTATTCGCCGAATGCGGCACGCCGCTGTTCCCCCGGTCGGCGCGGGACATGGAGATGTCCTGCTCCTGCCCGGACTGGGAAGTCCCGTGCAAGCACCTGGCCGCGGTCTGCTACGTCCTCGCCGAAGCGTTCGACGATGACCCGTTCGCCATGCTGGCCTGGCGCGGGCGGGGCCGGGAGGAGCTGCTGGCCGCGCTGCGCCGGATCACCGCCGGCCAGCCCGAGCCGCCGGGCCCGGTGATCAACGTAACCGACCGGCCGCTGGCCGAGTCCCTGGACGAGTTCTACTCGCCCGGGCTGAGCCCGGCGCGGCTGCGCGCCATGCCTGCGGCGGCGGTGACCGCCCCCGACCTCCTGCTCCGCTCCTTCGAGCCGCCGGCGGTGGCCGTCCGCGGCCGGGACCTGGCCGAGGTGCTCACCCCTGCCTACCAGCGCCTCGCCGAACAGGCGTCATGAACCGGGCCGCGCCGACGGGCGGCCGGGTCCATGAGCGGGCGTTGGTGTCGAGCCGCGGCGGGTACTCCAGGCCGAGCTGGGTGGCCATCTCGGAGAGCGTGTAGTCGAACATGGGCGCGGCATCGTCGAGCGCGAACCTCAGGTGGTCGAACGCCTCCAGCGTCACCGCGCCGTAGAGCTTCGTCCAGCAGTGCAGGAAGGTGACCATGGCGCCGACCGGCAGCTCGGCCTCGGACAGGCCGATGCGGAGCCGGTCGCGGTAGAGTTCCAGTTCCTCGCTCAGGCCGGGGTCGATCTCCTCCCGCGCGGGGACGGGGAACGGATTGCGCTGCCACAGCTCGAGGAACAGCGTGAAGAACGTACCGCCGAACTTACGGCCGCACTCGTCGATGATCTCGTCGCGCTCGTCCACGCCCGGCAGCGGCGTCCCGAACAGCAGGCTGTACTCCTCTTTGTGAGCCAGGGCCCAGCGGCGGAATTCCTGGCAGGCTGCGACCATCTTGGCCGTCAGCTCAGCGATCTGCCCCGCGCCGGCGGCGGCCACCCCGGCGGCATTGATCGCCGCCTGCAGGTCGTCAGCCAGCTCGCTGAAGATATCCGCGATGACGTGCTTGATGAGCTCCTCGCGACTGCCGAAGTAGCGGTAGAGCGCGGGGGCGGTCATCCCCATCTCGCCCGCGATCGCCCGCAGCGTCGCGGCGTCCTGGCCCTGCTGGACGAGCAGCCGGCGGGCCGTGTCCTTGATCTCCTGCGCGGTGGCCGCCCGCACCCGGTCCCGCCGGCTTGGCGCTTGAACCACAGCGGCCTCCCTGACTCGGGCTGGCTCTCTCAGCCTGTGCTCAGGAACGCCAGCGTAAGTTAATGGGCTTGACGGACGTAAACGTCGTACTGCAAAGTTTACAGCGTTCGCGATTAACGGTGTTCACGAACATGAACAACTGGTAACAGGCTAGCCCGTGGAGGCACAGATGTTCGAGATCTGGGGGCGAGCGATCTACCGGCGGCGGCTGCTCGCGCTGGTGCTCACGCTGATCGCATTGGCGGCTGCCGCGGCCTGGGGCACCGGTGTATTCGGCTCGCTGCAGTCTTCGGGCGGCTTCACCCCCCCGAACAGCGAGAGTCAGCGGGCGAGCAACCTGGCCGCGAGCGCGTTCGGAAGAAATGACGCCGACGTGGTCGTGCTGTACCGCAGCCCCGCCATGACCGTGGCCGACCCGGCCTATCGGGCCGCGGTGACACGGAGCCTGGCGGCGCTGCCGACTGGCCGGGTGACGGCGGCGCAGACGTACTGGTCCACCGGCTCGGCCGGGTTCGTCAGCGCGAACCGGCACGAGACCTATGCGGTGCTGCAGCTGACCGGGTCGAGCGACGATGCCCGGACGACGAGCTACGAAGCGATCAAGGGCGATCTGACCGCCCCCGGGCTGCAGACCCTGGTCGGCGGCAGCGTCCCGACCTTTGAATCGGTCAACAACGAGGTCAAGGCGGACATCGGCCGGGCCGAGGCGTTCTCCATGCCGGTGCTGCTGATCCTGCTGCTCCTGATCTTCGGCAGCCTGACCTCCGCGCTGCTGCCGCTGGCCGTCGGGGGCACCGCCATCATCGGCTCGTTCGCCGTGCTGCGGCTGCTGAGCCTGGGCACTGCCGTGTCCACCTACTCGATCAACATCACCACGATCCTGGGCGTGGGCCTGGGCATCGACTACGGCCTGTTCATGGTGAGCCGGTTCCGTGAGGAGCTCCGTCGGCAGCCGACGGTCGAGGCCGCGGTCGCGCGGACCGTCGCCACCGCGGGCCGGACCGTCGCCGTCTCCGGGATCACGGTCGCGGTGGCCCTGTCCAGCCTCATGCTGTTCCCCGAGGTGTTCCTGCGGTCGATGGGCTATGGCGGGGTCGCGACCGTCCTGGTGGACATGATTGCCGCGCTGACCCTGCTGCCCGCGCTGCTCGCGCTGCTCGGGCACC
>DASXLW010000174.1:0-1792 GCA_036496025.1 Streptosporangiaceae bacterium | reverse complement strand
GGCAGGCTGAGCCGGGCCCAGCTGAGCGAGATCGCGGCCGGGACCGCGGCGCGGACCGATCACTGGCGCGATCTCGTGCGCTACGATCCGGCGCGGCGCTGGTACCGGCGGATGGAGCTGACGCATGAGTACGAGGTGTGGCTGCTGAGCTGGCAGCCGGGGCAGGGCACCGGTTTCCACGATCATGGCGGGTCGGCGGGCGCCTTCGCCGTCGCCCTCGGCGAACTCCAGGAGCATACGGTCCGGGCGAGCGGCGGGTGGATCCGCGAGGTGGCGGTGCGCACGGTCGTCGCCGGCGTGGTCCGGTCCCTCGGGCCGCGAGTCGTGCACCACGTGGTGAACCACTCGGCCGGTCCCGCGGTCAGCGTGCACGCCTACTCTCCGCCGCTGCCGCAGATGAGGCGCTACGAGCTGACCCCGGCCGGCCTGCGGTACACCGGCACCGAGCCTGCCGGGCAGAGCGCGTGACCGCGGCCACGGCCCGGCGCAGCATCAACCAGGTGCTGGCCGAGGCGCGGAGCCGCCTGTGCCGGGTGGACCCGCACCAGGCCGATGCGGAGATGCGCGCCGGGGCGCTGCTGGTGGACATCAGGCCGCAGGCGCAGCGCGTCGCCGAGGGCGAGGTGCCCGGGGCGTTGCGGATCGAGCGGAACGTGCTGGAGTGGCGGTTCGATCCGGCCTCGGACAGCCGGCTCCCGCAGGCGCGCGGCTACGAGACCCGGGTGATCATCATGTGCTCGGCGGGCTACACCTCGAGCCTGGCCGCCGCGTCGCTTCAGGATCTTGGCCTGGCCAACGCCACCGACCTGGCCGGCGGGTTTCAGGCCTGGGCGGCGGCCGGACTCCCGGTGACCGCTCCTGCGTCGGCGGCTCAGCCCTCAGCCGGCTAGAGCAGGCTGAGCTGGACGTCGGCCCCGGCGCGCCGGGCCGACGGCGCGGCGGCGGCCGCGACGGCCGGGTCCGGATCGCCCGCCGCGACCGGCCCCGGCTCCCGCCCGCGGCCCGCCGCCCGCGCCTGACCCGGGTCGGCCCGCCCGACCCCGTGCTTGCGGGCGAGCTCGCTGACCTGGTCGGCGATCTCCTGCTGGTAGCGGCGCGGCGCGTAAGCCCCGGACCGGTAGAGGGCGCGGTAGGGCGCCATCAGGCTCGGATGATTCTCGCCGAGCCAGCGGTAGAACCATTCCCTGGCTCCCGGCCGCAGGTGCAGCACGATCGGGGTGACGTGCGTCGCCCCGGCGGCCGCGATCTCCCGCACCGTGGCCTCCAGCTGGGCGGGGGAGTCGGACAGGAACGGGACCACCGGGCCCATCAGGACTCCGCAGCGCAGCCCGTGCTCGGTGAGCGTCGCGCACACGCCCAGCCTGCGGTCCGGGGCCGGGGTCCCGGGCTCGATTGATCGCCAAAGCTCTTTGTCGACAGAGCCCACGGACACGTTCAAGCCTACGTCGGTGACCTCGGCGGCCTGCTCCAGCAGCGCGAGGTCACGCAGGATCAGCGTGCCCTTGGTCAGTATGGAGAACGGGTTGGCCGCGTCGCGCAGCGCGGCCAGGATGCCGGGCATCAGCCGGTACCGCCCCTCGGCCCGCTGGTAGACATCCACGTTCGTGCCCATGGCGATGTGCTCGCCCTGCCACTTCCGCGCGGCCAGTTCCTTGCGCACCAGCTCCGGCGCGTTCACCTTGACCACGATCTTCGAGTCGAAGTCGTGCCCCGAGTCCAGGTCGAGGTAGGTATGCGTGTTCCGGGCGAAGCAGTTGTGGCTGACCACGCCGTCGGAGATGAAGTCGCCGGT
>DASXLW010000173.1:0-19070 GCA_036496025.1 Streptosporangiaceae bacterium | reverse complement strand
CGTTATTGGTGAGGGTGGCCAGCTTCTCCCCGGTGACCGGAACCTTCTCCCCCTGGTTGTACGGCACGCCGACGTTATGGACGAAATTGATGGCGTGCCCCACCTTCGGCGCCCCCACCACGGTGACCGCCCACCTGGGCTTCCAAGTCCGGCGCTTCGCCGGATCCAGGTACTCTCGCGCGACCGCGTGATTGTTCGCGAAGCTGGCACAGGCCGCGAGGAATCCCTCGACGACCTGCACCGCCGACCACCCGGGCTTGGGCGGCACCGGGATGAGCTGCAGATAGTCCGGATTCTGGCCGCCGACCGTCAGGGCCACCTTGCCCGCTTGCACCGGGCCGCTGTCCGGCACGGTGGTGCACGCGCAGAGCAGCAGTGCCGCCATCCCGGCCGCCGCCACGGCCCGCCAGCCGCCGCGCACCGGGTCGCGCCGCCGAGGAGCCGGCGGCGCGGGCCTAGCCATGGTCGCCGTTTCCCGGATCGCGGTGCGTGGTCTCGGCCATGGCGAGGGGGAGCCCGCGGGCCAGCGCGTCCAGCCCGGCCGTCACCTCGGCCTCATCGGGGCCGAGGGGGAGCGGGGAGCCTTCCAGCGGGCCGCCCGCAACCCGGGGCAGGGTGAGCCGGAACACCGAGCCCTGGCCGCACTCGCCCCAGGCTTCCAGCCACCCGCCGTGCAGGCGGGCGTCTTCCTGCGCGATGGACAGGCCGAGCCCCGTGCCGCCGCTGGTCCGGGCGCGGGCCGGGTCCGCCCGCCAGAAGCGGTCGAACACCAGCTGCTCCTCGCCGGGCTTCAGGCCCACGCCATGGTCGCGGACGGCGACGGCCACGGCGTCCCGGTCGGCGGCCACCGTGACGACGACGTCCCGGCCCTCGCCGTGCTCGACGGCGTTGACCAGAAGGTTGCGGATGATCCGCTCGACCCGGCGGCGGTCCGCTTCGGCCACGCACGGCTCGGCGGGCAGCCGGAACTCGATCCGGGCGCCGCGGCGCTCGGCGAGCTGCTGAGCCACGTCGGCGGAGCGCCTGACGAGGTCGCAGACGTCGATCGGCTCGGCGTCCAGGGTCGCGGCGTTGGCGTCATACCTGCTGATCTCCAGCAGGTCGGCCAGCAGGGACTCGAACCGCTCCAGCTGTCCCTGCAGCAGTTCGGCCGACCGGGCGGACGAGCCCTCCAGCTGATCCCGCGCCGCGTACAGCACATCAGCGGCGATCCTGATCGTGGTCAGCGGGGTGCGCAGCTCGTGCGACACGTCGGACACGAACACCCGCTGCACCTGGGAGAGGTCCTGCAGTTCCCGCAGCTTGTCCTGCAGGCTGGCCGCCATCTCGTTGAACGAGGTGGCCAGGGCGGCCAGGTCATCGCGGCCGTGCACCTGCATGCGCTCGTCGAGGTCACCCGCGGACACCCGCCGCGCCGCCGCGGCGGCCCGCTTGACCGGGACCACCACCCAGCGGGTGACCAGCGAGGCGATCAGCGCCAGCAGCACGACCAGGGCGATGCCGCCGATGATCAGCGTGCGCTGGATCAGCTGCAGGCTCTGCAGGATCTTGGTCAGCGGGAAGACGTAGTAGAGCTGGTAGTAGCTGCCCAGCGGGATGCCGACGGCCAGGGCGGGCACCGACGGCGTGCCATCGGAGTAGGCGAGCCTGGTCGGCTGCTGGAACGTGCGAGACTGATCGATATCGCCACGCGCCTGCGCGCTCGCCACATCGCGCCTCAGCGTGGCGGAGATGCTGTTCAGTGCGAGCCCTGCGGTCCACCCCAGGGAATAGAGCGGTACCTTGCCGATCATGCTCGGCGAGGCCAGGATCACGACGCTGTAGTCTCCGCCAGTGCCGCTGCCGGTCTGCAGTGCCTGCGCGACCGAGTACATCAGTGATTTGGCCTGGGCCGAGCCGTGCGGCTTCGTGGCCACGCCGGACTGGTTGAGCGCCTGCTCCATGCCGTCGACGACCTGGGAATTGGCTTGCTTCTCGGCGCTGTCGAGCAGGCCGCTGGCGACCTGCTGCATGACGAAGAACCCGAGCACCGCCACCACGAGCATCGATACGACCAGCGTGGTGCCGACCACGCGCAGCTGTAGTGACCGGTGCCACCGGTCACGCAGCGGGCGGACGGCCGCACCCCCCCAGTTGCGCGGGCCCCGCGCCGGCTGCGGCGGCTGCCTTGAGGGGTCCGGGGCCGGGCGGCCGACACCGCCCCAGCGCCAGGCGCCCGGCCGGCCGGGACCTGAGGGAGCCCGGTCGCCGGCGCCGGGGGCGCCTAGACCCGGGCCGCCTAGACCCGGGCCGCCTAGACCCGGGGCGCCTGGACCCGGGGCACCTGGACCCGGGGCACCGACGCCCGGGCTGCCCATGCCCTGGGAGCCGGCCGGAGCGGCATCGGGCACGGCGGTAACCGCGGACGCCACGAACCGTGCGCCGCCTCGGCCTACTCTGCTCGCCGCGGTCCTCTCCCTTATCTGTTCCGCCGGTAGGCTGTGCCGCCTGCCCGCGCGGGCCTCAGCCCGGCCCGGCCCGGTATCCGACCCCGCGCACCGTCACCACGATCTCCGGGTGCTCAGGGTCCTTCTCGATCTTCGCTCGCAGCCGCTGCACGTGCACGTTGACCAGCCGGGTATCGGCCGCGTGCCGGTATCCCCACACCTGCTCGAGCAGCACCTCCCTGGTGAACACCTGACGCGGCTTGCGGGCCAGCGCAACGAGCAGGTCGAACTCGAGCGGGGTCAGGCTGACCGGGACATCGTCGCGCTTGACCGAGTGGCCGGCCACGTCGATCGTGACGTTCTGGATCTGCAGCATCTCCGGCGCGGGCTCATCGGTACGGCGCAGCCGGGCGCGCACGCGCGCGATGAGCTCCTTGGACTTGAACGGCTTGACGATGTAGTCGTCGGCACCGGATTCCAGTCCGAGCACCACGTCGACCGTGTCGGTCTTGGCGGTCAGCATGACGATCGGCACGCCCGACTCGGCCCGGATCTGCCGGCACACGTCGATGCCGTCCACCGAGGGCAGCATCAGGTCGAGCAGCACCAGGTCGGGGTGCGTGTCGCGGAATACCTCGAGCGCCTTGTCCCCGTCGTAGACGAACGTCGGTTCGAATCCCTCGCCGCGAAGCACGATGCCGAGCATCTCGGCGAGCGCCGCGTCATCGTCGACGACTAGCACGCGTCCTCTCATGGGCCTCATCGTTCCATGTAAACAACCTCACCGGCAGCGCGAACGGCGGTGTTTTGGTCACTGCCGGCAACGTTGTCGGTCTCCAGATCACGGAGCGTACCTGCATTGACGGGTCGCGCAACCCCCCGCTCTGTGACCAGGGCGGTCAGCAGCGCGGGTGGCGTGATATCGAAGGCCGGGTTGTAGGCCGGGCTCCCGGCCGCCGCGACGGGCGTCCCGGCGAAGCTGGTCACTTCCTCGGCCGGCCGGTGCTCGATGGTGATCGCCGCGCCGTCCGGTGCGGCGAAATCAATCGTAGAAACCGGGGCCGCCACCACGAACGGCACCGCGTGATAGCGGGCGAGCACGGCGAGCGAGTAGGTGCCGACCTTGTTCGCCACGCTCCCGTCGGCCGCGATCCGGTCCGCGCCGAGCAGCACCATGTCCACGTCCCCGGCCGCCATCAGCGCGGCGGCGGCGGCGTCCGGCAGCACCGCGTACGGCAGGCCGGCCTCCCGGGCCTCGTACGAGGTCAGCCTGGCGCCCTGCAGCAGCGGCCGGGTCTCGTCCACCCAGAGCCTGGCCAGCCTGCCCGCCCGGTGAGCGGCCAGGATCACCGCGAACGCCGTGCCCGTGCCTGCCGAGACCAGCGCTCCGGTGTTGCAGTGGGTGAGAATCCTCGCCCCGGGCGGGACCAGCGCGAGCCCGTATTCCGCCATGGCCGCGCTGGCCGCCGCGTCTTCGGCCGCGATGACCTTCGCCTCGCCGAGCGCGGCCCCCGCCGCCAGCCGTTCGGAATCTGTATCGGAGCCGGCCAGCGCGGCCAGGTAGGCATCCAGCGCCCGGCGCACCCCCCAGCCCAGGTTGACCGCGGTCGGCCGGGCCCCGGCAAGCGCGGCCGCCGCGGCGGCCACGTCCTCTCCCCGGTGTGCGGCGAGCGCGACGCCGAACGCGCCCGCCACACCGAGCATGGGTGCGCCGCGTACCGCGAGCCGATGGATCGCGGCCACCAGAGAATCCACATCACGGCAGGTCAGCACGATTTCCGTGGCCGGCAACCGGGTCTGGTCGAGCAGTTCGATGGCCGGGCCCTCCGGCGGATCGATCCAGCGGAGCGGCGGAATGCGCATGTTACATAGTGTGCGCGCAAATGCGTGGTCTGGTAAGAGCTATCCGGATCCGGCCGTAGCTACGAGCCCTGGCGCCAGGAAGCCAGGTATTCGCGCTGGCCAGCGGTGAGCGTGTCGATCTGCGTCCCGAGCGAGGCGAGCTTGAGCCTGGCCACCTCGGCGTCGATCGACCCGGGCACCTGGTGTACTTGGTCGGCCAGCGGCCCCGGGGCCGCCGCCAGCCAGGCCAGCGCGAGCGCCTGCAGCCCGAACGAGACGTCCATGACCGCCGCCGGATGGCCCTCGGCCGCCACCAGGTTCACCACCCGGCCTTCGGCCAGCAGCAGCAGTCGCCGGCCGTCGGCCAGGACGTAGTCGCCCGCATGGGGGCGTACCTCGGGATGGACGCCGACCGCCAGCCGATCCAGGGCCCGGACGTCGATCTCCACGTCGAAATGCCCGGCGTTCGCCAGCATGGCGCCGTCGCGCATGACGGCCAGGTGCTCGCCGGTGATCACGTCGCGCGACCCCGTCGCGGTCACGAATATCTCGCCCAGCGGCGCCGCGGCGAGCATGGGCAGCACCCGGAAGCCCTGCAGCACCGCGTCGAGCGCGCGCACCGGGTCGATCTCGGTGACGATCACCTGCGCGCCCAGGCCGCGGGCGCGGCTGGCGATGCCCTGGCCGCAGGGACCGAACCCGGCGACCACCACTGTCTTGCCGGCCAGCAGGGTGTTGGTGGCGCGCAGGATGCCGTCGATGACCGACTGCCCGGTGCCGCAGCCGTTGTCGACCATGCGCTTGGCCGCGGTGTCGTTCACCGCCACCACCGGGAACGCGAGCGCGCCCGCCGCGGCCATCTGCCGCAGTCTGATCACCCCGCTCGTGGTGGACTCACAGCCACCGCGCACGGTGGCCAGCAGGCCGGGGCAATCCTGGTGCAGCGTGTTGACCAGGTCGCCGCCGTCGTCGATGACCAGGTCGGGGCCGGGCTCGACCGCGCGCCGGATGTGCGCGTAGTACGTCTCGCGGTCCACGCCGGCCCGGGCGAACACGCTGATGCCGCTCCCGGCCTGCGCGAGCGCGGCGGCCGTGTCGTCCTGAGTGGACAGCGGGTTGGACGCGGCCAGCAGTACCCGGGCCCCGCCGGCGCGCAGCGCCCTGATCAGGACCGCGCTCTCCGCCGTGACGTGCAGGCAGGCGGCGACGGTGAGGCCGAGCAGCGGCTGCTCAGCGGCGAACCTCTCAGCGACGAGGCCGAGCACGGGCATGGCGCGCCGCGCCCAGTCGATCCGGGCGTCGCCCGCCTCGGCCAGGTCGGGATCGGCGATGTCCGACCGCGCCGGCGCGGGACCCGAGCCCGGATCGGGCGCCGCACCGGCCTCCCGTCCTGACGCCGCGCCGGGTTCCCGCCCCGCTGCGGGGGCGGGGCCACGCAGCGGGGCGGCACCGGATCGCGGCACGGGCTCAGTAGCGGTAGGAGTCGGGCTTGTACGGGCCGTCGACCCTCACCCCGATGTAGTCGGCCTGGTCCTTGGTCAGCTTGGTGAGCCTGACGCCGAGCGCGTCCAGGTGCAGCCGGGCCACCTTCTCGTCCAGGTACTTGGGCAGCGTATACACCCCGACCGGGTAGTCCTCGGTCTTGGTGAACAACTCGACCTGGGCCATCACCTGGTTGGTGAAGCTGTTGGACATCACGAAGCTGGGATGCCCGGTCGCGTTGCCCAGGTTCAGCAGCCGCCCCTCGGACAGGATGATCACCGAGTGGCCGTCGCCGAAGATCCACTCGTCCACCTGCGGCTTGATGTTCACCCGGCGAATAGCCGGCACCCTGGCCAGCCCGGCCATGTCGATCTCGTTGTCGAAGTGGCCGATGTTGCCCACGATCGCCTGGTGTTTCATGTGCCCCATGTGCTCGGCGGTGATGACGTCCCGGTTCCCGGTGGCGCTGATAAAGATGTCCCCGTACGTCACCACGTCCTCGAGGGTGGCCACCTGGTAGCCGTCCATGGCCGCCTGCAGGGCGCAGATCGGGTCGATCTCGGTGATGATGACCCGGGCGCCCTGGCCGCGCAGCGACTCGGCGCAGCCCTTCCCGACGTCGCCGTAGCCGCAGACCACGGTGACCTTTCCGCCGATCAGCACGTCGGTGGCCCGCTTGATGCCGTCGATCAGCGAGTGCCGGCAGCCGTAGATGTTGTCGAACTTGGACTTGGTCACCGAGTCGTTGACGTTGATCGCCGGGAACAGCAGCGTGCCGGCCTCGGCCCGCTCGTACAGCCGGTGCACTCCGGTGGTGGTCTCCTCGGTGACGCCGCGGACCTGGCTGGCCATCGCGGTCCACCGGTCCGGCTGCTCGGCCACCGAGCGGCGCAGCACGTCCAGCACCACGCGCCACTCCTCGGGATCCTCGTCAGCCGCCGACGGGACCGCCCCGGCCTTCTCGTACTCAACGCCCTTGTGTACCAGCAGGGTGGCGTCGCCGCCGTCGTCCAGGATCATGTTCGGGCCGGGCTCGTCCCCGCCGGACCAGGTCAGGGCCTGATCGGTGCACCACCAGTACTCCTCGAGCGTCTCGCCCTTCCAGGCGAAGACCGGGATGCCGCGCGGGTCGTCGGGGGTACCGTCCGGCCCGACCGCGACCGCCGCCGCGGCGTGATCCTGGGTGGAGAAGATGTTGCAGCTGGCCCAGCGCACCCGGGCCCCGAGCGCGACCAGCGTCTCGATCAGCACGGCGGTCTGGATCGTCATGTGCAGCGAGCCGGTGATTCGCGCGCCGCGCAGCGGCTGGGTCGCGGCGTATTCCGCGCGGACCGCCATGAGCCCCGGCATCTCGTGCTCGGCGAGCTGGATCTCTTTCCTTCCGAACGTCGCGAGCGAGAGGTCGGCGACCTTGAACGGTAGCGGCTCGGCGGGCATGAAGTCCTCCTCGGCGGATGGCACGGCGGCCGGCTGCGCCGCTGCGTGAACCCGACGCTAGGGCATGCGCCGGGACCGTCGCACGCGGATCGCACGGTTCTTGACATAAAAATGTTAGAATACTTCTTCATGCGCATCACGGAGGCCGCGCGGCGGCTGGGAACCTCCCCGCGGATGCTCAGGTACCGCGATTCCCTGGGCTTGCTGCCCCCGGTGCGCGGACGGCCGGGGGGCGCCGGGCACCGGCACCGCCAGTTCGGTGCGCGGGAGCTCGACGCGGTGACCGCGGAGCTACGGCTGGAGCAGCGCTACGACATCAGCCCCGCAGCGCTGGCGTTCGGCCTGCGGGTGCTGGCCGAGCCGCCGGTACGGGCCGCCGTAGCCGATCTGGGACGCCGGGTAGGGCGGCTGCCTTCCCCTCCCGAGCGCGCCCTGGACTTCGAGCAGGAACGCGCCCTGCGCCTCCTGTCCGGCCCGCCCGCCACTTCCGCGCGCCCCGCGCACCCCGCACGCCCGCGCCCGCGCCCATGATCATTTCGACTTTGCACACGTTTCGCCCACGAGAACCGGGACAAACGGGACAGTTCTTGGTCAGAACGTGTGCAAAGTGAAGGCGATCATGAGGGGGCAGGGGGGCCGGGGCGGGGGCGGGGCGGGGTCAGGGTTGGTCGTCGAGGTGGCGGGCGGCGCGGACGGCCGGGTCGGTCGCGTCGTCCAGAGCAGGCCGGTACACGTCAGGTTCCAGGTAGATCACCTCCGCTATGGGCACGGCCTCGCGGACCCTCCGTTCGGCGGAATTGATGGCCGCGGCGATCCCGGCTGCGGTCAGATCGCGGCGGACCTCGATCTTGGCGCCTACCAGCAGCGACTCCGGCCCGATGTGCACGGTGCGCAGGTGGATGACGCACTCGACCTCGGGCCCGTTCTCCAGCGCGGCCACGATCGCGCGTTCCGACTCCGCGCTGGCCGACTCGCCGATCAGCAGGCTCTTCATCTCGACGGCGAGGACCGCCGCGACGCAGCAGAGCAGCGCGCCGATGGCCAGCGAGCCCGCCCCGTCCCAGGCTCCGTTCCCCGTGATCACGGCGAGGGTCACGCCGATCAGCGCGAACAGCAGCCCGGTGAGGGCCGCGGTGTCCTCGAGCAGCACCACCGGAAGCTCGGGGGCCTTGGCTCGGCGGATGAAGGCGGTCCAGCTCAGCTTGCCCCGTACGTCGTTGGAGCGCGACACCGCCGTCCGCAGCGAGAAAGCCTCCAAGACGATGGCCACGCCCAGCACGGCGAACGCCACCGCCGGAGTGGTCAAGTGGTCCGGGTGGATGATCTTCCGGATGCCGTCATAGACGGAGTAGACCCCGCCCACCGCGAACAGCATCACCGCGACGATGAACCCGTAGAAGTAACGTTCGCGGCCGAACCCGAACGGGTGCTGCCGCGTCTCTGCCCGGCCAGACCGGCGCCGGCCGACCAGCAACAGCACCTCGTTGCCGCTGTCCGCCACCGAGTGCACCGTCTCGGCCAGCATCGAAGCCGAGCCCGTGATCAGGAACGCGACGAGCTTCGTCACCGCGATGCCCACGTTGGCGCCCAGCGCGGCCAGGACCGCCCTGGTGCTGCCTTCCTCGGTGCCTTCCTCGCTGATGCCGGGTCTCCTCGCGTTCCAGTGGCCGCCTACGCGATGCTGGCCTTCAGCTCCTGGATGGCGGTGATCGGCGACGGGTCGTATCCGAGCGCGATGCCCAGGTAGACGGTCGCGTAGTCGATGAGCTGGACCAGGCTGGCGAGCCGTTCAAGGGGATGATCCCCCGTTGCGGTCAGCTCACTCACGCCGATACCCCGCTCCCCGGCCAACCGCGCGGAAGCCGCGCGGCGCTTGGCCACCTGAGGATGCTCACCGGCGTCGGCCAGCAGGACCAGGTGCAGCGGCACCGCCGGTTCGGCGCCGTCCCGGCCGGGCGCGAACGGCCCGTCGAGCGCGACGACCTGGTTGTGGTTCGCCTCGGGCAGCACGCCCTGGATCGCCGGGTACTTCGCGTTCTCGTTCAGCTGGCAGGAGAACCGGTAGGCGGCCACGCCGGCCAGCGGGGAGGTGCCCCAGATCATGGGCAGCTTGCCCGCCAGCTCCAGCGCCAGGCCCTTGGCCGGGTTGACGAACGAGTCGCTGTCCGGCCGACAGCGTTGCGAGATGCCCTCGAGCGCGACCGCGGCCGCCTCGTGTGCCTCCGGGTTCGCCTCGCACAGGCCGAACCGCGCGGCCACCCCGATCAGCGGGATGGACAGGCCCCAGAGCGTCGAGCGGGGCATGCCGGCCGACCGCACCGGAACGAACGGGGCGTGCGCCTGCTCGGCCAGGCCGGCGAGCGGCGAGGAAGCGCCGCCGACGCCGACCAGCCGGCATCCCCGGCGTACGGCGTCCTCGGCGGCGGCCAGCGTCTCCTCGGTGGAGCCGGAGCACGACACGGCGATGACCAGATCCGCGGCACTGACCCAGCCGGGCAGCTGGTAGCCGTGCACGGACACGATCTGGGCCGCGCTGCCCGTACCGCAGACCGCGGCGAGCACGTCGCCGGCGATGCCCGAACCGCCCATCCCCGACACGACGATCGCGCGTGGCCGACCCGCCGCGACCAGCTCGCTGAAGTCGGTTTCCTGCGTCGCCAGCAGCGCGGAACGGACCTGGGCCGCGGACGAGGCCACCTGCCGGAGCATGTTGCCCGGGTCCGCCGCCTCGATTTCGTCCGGGTCGTCCAGCCGCCACTCGGCCACCTCTGCCATCAGCCGCCCTCCACGGATGGGCCGGCCGACGCCGGGCCCTGCTCCGCGGCGGGCTGCGCGGCCGGGCCTTCCGCCGCCGCGGGGCGGTGCGCTTGCTCGCCCGGGCGCCGGGCCTCATCGATCAGCAGCACCGGGATGTCGTCGCGCACCGGGTAGGCCAGCCCGCAGTCCGGGTTCGTGCAGACGAGCTCGCCGGCCTCGTCGTCGGCGTGCAGTGGAGCGTGGCATTGCGGGCAGGCCAGGATTTCCAGCAGCCAGTTGTCGATCTTCACGCGTCCTCCCCGTGCTGGATGATCTGCAGTACCTCGTCGCGCAGCTCGGCCATCCGTGCCTCGTCGGCCGCCTCGACGTTGAGCCGCAGCAGCGGCTCGGTGTTCGACGGGCGGACGTTGAACCACCAGTCCGGCGTGTCCACGGTAAGCCCGTCCAGCTCGTCCAGTCTGACCCCGGGGCGGCCGGAGAACTCATCGCGGACCCGGGCCGTCACCGCCGCCTGGTCGGTCACCTCGGTGTTGATCTCCCCGGACGCCGAGTACCGGGAGTACCGGTCGAGCAGCCGGGACAGCGGCTCGCCCTGGCTGCCGAGGGCAGCCAGGGCGTGCAGCGCGGCCAGCATGCCTGAGTCTGCGTACCAGAAGTCACGGAAGTAGAAGTGGCCGGAGTGCTCGCCGCCGAACACCGCACCCTCGTCGGCCATCTTCGCCTTGATGAACGAGTGCCCGACCCTGGTCCGGACCGGGACGCCGCCGTGCTCGGTGATGATCTCGGGCACGGCGCGGGAGGTGATCAGGTTGTGGATGATGGTCGCGCCCGGCTCCCGGGCCAGCTCGCGCGCCGCGATGAGCGCCGTGAGCGCCGACGGGGAGACGATCTCGCCCCGCTCGTCCACGATGAAGCAGCGGTCCGCGTCGCCGTCGAAGGCCAGCCCGATGTCCGCCCCGTGCTCGGTGACCGCGCGCTGCAGGTCGCGCAAGTTGCGCGGGTCGATCGGGTTCGCCTCGTGGTGCGGGAAGGTGCCATCGAGCTCGAAGTACAGCGGCACGAGCTCGATCGGCAGGCCGTCGAAGACCTTGGGCGCGGTGAGCCCGGCCATCCCGTTGCCGGCGTCCACCGCCACCTTGAGCGGCCGGATGCTGGACAGGTCCACGAGCTTCTTGAGGTAGCCGGCGTAGCCGCCCAGCAGGTCTTCCCGGGTGACCGTGCCCGCCACGCCCTGGCCATCGCGCGTGCCCTGGCCATCGCGGGTGCCCTGCTCGATCGTGTCGCGCAGCTCGGCCAGGCCAGTGTGCTGGCCGACCGGCTTGGCTCCCGAACGGCACAGCTTTATGCCGTTGTACTTGGGCGGGTTGTGACTCGCGGTGACCATCGCGCCGGGCAGCCCCAGGCTGCCGCTGGCGTAGTAGAGCATGTCGGTGGAGCCGAGGCCGCCGGCCACCACGTCGGCGCCCTGCCCGGTCACGCCGCGGCCGAACGCCTCGGCCAGCGGACCGGATGAGGTCCGCATGTCATGCACGGTCACCACGGCCTTGGCCCCGGTCAGCCTGGCGAAGGCCGCGCCGACCGCCTCCACGACCGTTTCGTCGAGCTCATCGGGCACGACACCGCGGATGTCGTACGCCTTGAAGATCTTCGCCAAATCGCTCACTGCGCCGAGGCCTCCCGAGCACGCTCGCCTCTCTACGGTCGCGCGCCGCGACGGCGTGGGCTGCCGCGAGGCGCGGACTCAGAGCCTACCGGGAAGGTCCCCGGGGGCCGACCATCCGGCTCGCCGGTCAAAAGCCTACGGCCAGCCCTGGACCAGCCAGCGGCAGCCGGGCGATCAGCTTTCGGTCGGCTCCGAGCGCAGCACTCTCAGGTGACCCCGGCGCCCCACCTCGGTTCCCTGCCCGACCGGATCCACGCCCGCCGCCGGGAGAGCCGCCTCCCTGACCGCGTTGGCCAGCGCCTCCAGGTCGTCGATCTGCTGCGCCGCGGGGTCCCCGGGCAGCCGCACCACGTCCCAGCCGCGCGGCGCGGTCAGCCGCCCGGCGTGGGCCTCGCACAGGTCGTAGCAGTGCGGCTCGGTGTAGGTGGCCAGCGGCCCGAGGACGGCGGTTGACTCGCGGTAGACGTAAGTGAGGGTGTAGAGCGCAGGCCGCTTGCAGCCGGTCCGTGAGCAGCGGCGAGAACTCACAAGCCCACCTCGCTCACCATTCTCGTCGGGTAGCGTGAGCGCGCCGCCGACCCCGCCCGGCTGGCGTTGCTCACAACGGCAGACGGTATCTGTCCGCGAGCGGTAAAGCCATCACCCGGGGCACTCCGGACGATCGTGTCTTGCGCCGGCCCGGCGGAGTCGCTCTCATCGGGAGTCGGAACGGAGCTACGCTCGGTAGCTGTGCACGACGGCGACCCGACACCGGCACCGGTAGCCTCCCGGATCAAGCGCAGAGATCGCCATGGCCGCGGGCTGCGCGGGCTGCTCGCCCCGCCGGGAGTACCGCTGCGCCGCAGCCGGGCCCAGCAGTTTGGCGACCTGGTGGTCGAGGCCATCGCCCGGCTGGAGCCGCGGTGGGAAGCCGAGCTGTCGCGGGTCGAGTTCGCGGTGCAGGAGGTGCCGGACGGCGACCCGCCGGACGGTGAGCGGGACGCGGTGCCGCTGGCCCGGCTTGACCCGGGCCCGGACGATCCCGGGGATCCGGCGCACGGCCCGCGGATCATCCTGTACCGGCGCGCGCTGCTGGCCCGGGCCGACAGCGAGGAAGAACTGGCCGACCTGGTGCTCGACGTCGTGATCGAGGAGTTCGCGCGCCTGCTCGGCGTCGACCCCGAGATAGTCGACCCCGACTACGACGAAGACGAATAACCCGCCAGACCGCTGACTTGCACACGGTCCGGTCATCGAATCGGCGGCGAAACACCATGGATTGGTCGTAACACGTGAAAGTGACCCGTCCGCGAGCGCTAAGGGTGGGGGGCGGAGGTCGTCAGCGAATCGCGGACCGGGGAGAGGGAGACCCGGGTCAGGGCGCTGGCCACCGGCATGATGCCGAGCACGGCGCCGCTCTTGGAGGCCAGCACCTGTCCCGCGTAGACCGGGCCGGAGCCCGGCAACGGGGTTAGCACGACGGCGAAGCCCGCCCCCCAGTGCGAGCCCCGAGGCGCAGTGATCTTGACCGTGGCGCTGCGGTGGGCCCGGACCGATACCAGACGGCTGGTGGCGGGGCCGACGTTGCCACCGCCGGCGTCGCCCCCGCTGCGGGTGCTGGCGGCCGAGCGGCCGGTGGAGGTCAGGCCGCTCACGCCGATGGTGAGCCGGACCCGCGCGGCCCGTTCCGGGGCCGACAGGACCAGTGTGGTGGTGTCGGCCCGCTGACCCACATCGGCCAGTACGCCCTGTTCCTGCAGGGCGGGCGCGGCAGCGGTCATCGCGCCGGACGCCCCGGCCGGCCCGGCGGGGATGGTGATGGCCGCGGTGACCGGGACGCTGGACGTGATCGCGACCGCGCCGACCACCCCGGACAGCGAGGTCAACTCGATCCGGTTGGCCGAGCCCGCCGGGATGTCGATCGCATCGCCGCCGGTCGGATGGTACGTTCCGCCGGGTGAGACCACGCTGAGCTTGACCTGTGCGTCGGTTCCCCCTGGGTCCGCCAGGTCGAGCACACGCGGACCCTTCGACCCCGGCATTCCCGGGATGACCAGGCGCTGGGATGGTGGCTGCGCGGGCGGCAGCCATTGCCCGCCACCGTTGCGCTGCGAGCTTTCCCGTAGCGCGGCCACGACGCGGCCGGCGCTGGTGCGCACGTGCAGGGCGATGGCGCGTGAACCGTGGACCAGGTCCGCCAGGGACTGGACGACCAGGCCGTGCGCGGGCACGACGATCCCGGTGTCGGCGCCGGCGTGCAGCGGGCCGGTATCGGTGAAGACATCTACGTCCACCGTGGCGGCCTGACTGTCGACGTTCATGAGATCGAGCTCGATGGTCCCGGCCGACTGCTGGCCGGGCACGGCGAACCAGAAGTCGGTGCCCGGGCTGCCGCAGCGGGCGGTGGCCACCCCGCCCGCCGTCTGCTCCGCCTCCAGCCCTTGTGCCATCGAGCCGGCGGCCTGGACCATCACTCCGCCCGGCCGCGCGACAGCCACGGCGGACCTGTTCGCACCCGGTGAGCTGGGTGCGTGACTGCCCGGGCTGGCAGCGGGCGCGGCCGGTACGCCGGTCAGTGACAGCACGCCCGGCTGAGACAGGCGACGCAGCGGGCCGGCCGCGCCGCCACTCACCGAGAGCCTGCTCACCGCGGCCTGGCCCGGGCCGGAGCCCCCGCCGGTGGCCAGCACGGCCACGCCGGCGCCGCGGCTGCCGGGTGAGCCGGGCGACGGGCAGGCCCGCATGCCGACGCTCACCGGGGTCGTGCGGAGCACCGCGGCCTGCTGGCCCGCGGATACCGTCACCGGCTTGCTGAGCCACGCCACGGCGGCCAGCGCGACGAGCGCGAGCACGACCAGCGCGAGGACGGTGAACCTGTTGGCCGCCGGGATCCTCACCGGTCGGCCTCCTGCGGCTGGCCGATCGGGCCGCCGGGGGGCCAACCCGTCTCACCAGCGGCCTCCCCCGGCACTGCGACCGAGCCCGGCACCGCGTTCTCCTCCTCGGCGGCAGCCAGGTCCGGCGCGAAGCCGTCGTCCCCGGCGGGGAGGCGACCGGGCCGCTCGAGATCCTGTGGCGGCGCGGACGCCCTGCCCCGGTCCCGCGCCGGCGCGCGGCCGGCGGTGAGCACGCGGCGCGGACCGGTGCCGTGGCCGTCGTCCCCGGCGCGACGCCGTCGCCCTCGCGACCGCGTCCCGTGCGAGCCGCGCCGCGGGCCGGCGGCCGTGTCCTGGCCGCGGGCACCTGCGGCGGCCAGGTGGCTGGTGCGACGGACCCGGTCCTCGCCGTCGGCTCCGCCTGCATCTGGGGCCGAATCCTGCGCGCCCGGTAGAGCCAGGGCCACTACCACCACGAGGATCAGCACCTCCAGAGCGACCATGACTTCGCGCCCGGTCTGGTCTCGCGTGATGTCGAGCCTGCCGCCGCCCGCGGGCAGCCGGAATGCCTGCGCCCAGCCGTACGCCGGGCTCGGCAGTGCGGTGAGCGGCCGGCCGTTGAGCGACGCATGCCAGCTGGCGCTGGCCGGCTCGGCGAGCACCAGCGTCCCGCCGGCGGCCGGGGCAGCGGCGCCGTTGACGCTCACCGTGCCCGACGCCAGGTCCACCTGGGCACCGCCGGGCTCGACCACGCGAACGCGCCCCGCGGGCACGCTGACCCGCCACAGCGCGAAGGAGGAGGTCTGGCTGACCGGCCGCAGCCCCACGACGCCATCCAGCAGGCGAGCGAGTCCCGGGTCCACCGGGGCGGGCAGCAGGACGTAGCCGACGGCGAACTGCGCGAGCGACTCGCCCGCGTTGCCCGCTTCGGTCCCCCGTTGCGCGGTCAGGCCGGCCACGGTCCGGTCCAGCGCCCGCGCGGCGGCAGGCGGCTCGGTGAGCGCTTCGGCGCCGAGCGGCGGATCGCTGCCGCGCAGCAAGGTGTAGCTCACCGATCTCGGCCCGGGCCGGAGCACCAGCGTGCGCGGCTGCAGGCCGCTGTGGCTGGAAACGGACACGAACTCGGGCAGCACGGGCGAGGCCACGTTGCCGACCGGCCCGGATACGCCGGTAACGATCCAGTACGCGGCGGTCAGCACCGGCAGTGCGGATGCGGCGATGGCCAGCGCACAGGCTCCCGCCCTGCGCACCCCGCCCGCGGCGAACGCGTCATGCAGGTCATCGCCGACCGCGGCCACCGCCAGCAGCAGGCCCAGGGTGGCAACGATGAGCGCGACCCCGGGCCACGCGGGCAGCACCGGGCCGCCACCCGGCGGACTGACCAGGAACCGGCTCACTGCGATAGCGACCAGCAGGCCGACCAGGGCCACTCCCCAGGACGCGGCGACAGCGAATCCGCGGCGGCGTAGCAGCAGGGCGGCGAGCGCGGCCAGCAGCAGGCCGCCGGTCACCCAGGCCGGCGGCAGCCCCGGGCCCCCGGGGCTCAGCAGCAGCACCGACCTGGCCGGGAGCTTCGCGCTGGCCAGTCCGGGCTGCTGCAGGCCTGCCTCGAGCAGCAGGGTGGACGGGTGCTCGGCGACGTCCAGGGTCCAGGGCGCCAGCAGGACGGGGGGGACGAGCGCGACGATGGCCAGGTTGGCCGCCATGGCCCGGCGCGTCCGGGCGAAGGCGAGCGTGGCCAGGGCGGCGACGATGACCGCCACCACCCACACCAGCGGCACGAAAGCGGCGGCGATCGCGATGAGCAGGCCGGTCGCCCAGGCGGCCCGCCGGGCCTGCCGTGGCCGCTCGGTGAACATCCGGCCCGCGGTGCAGGCGATCACCGGCAGCAGCATGAAGACCACCGCGGTGCCGAACCTGCCCGCCGCGACCGCGCCGGTGGCGACCGGGAGCAGCGCGTAGGACGCCGCCAGCCACACGCGGACCGGCGTTCGGGTGGTGATCCGCCTCGACGCGAGGTACGTGGCGGCGCCGGCGATCGGAACGCAGCCGAGCAGGATCACGGCCATGGCCAGCCAGGGTTTCCCGCCCAGGATGGTCGATGCGGCCGCGATGACCGCGACGTAAGGCGGGGTGCTGGCCGCCGAGCCCGCCCCCACCGCGTGGAAGCCCGCCAGGTACTCGCTCCACAGGCCGGACGCGCCGCCCCAGGCGGGCAGCAGGGCCCCGCCGCCGAGCGGCCCCGAGCCGAGCAGCGATCGCTCGGACACCAGGGCTATCGCGGTCAGGGCGACGACCAGCAGGATCCCGGGATTGGTCAGTATCCGCTGCGCGAACCCGGAATCGGTGAGCAGCGATTCGTCCTCGGACGGGTCATCAGACGCGTGATGCGTGCCGAGCGTCTCGGCCCGCGACGACGGGGCCAGCGTGTCCATCGCGAACTCGGCCAGCTTGCGCAGCGAGTGGCCGGGAAGCACCTGCGAACGCAGCGCGCCGTACGCCCTGCGGCGGCCGCGGCGGCGCCGGCGGCGGGCACCGAATAGCAGGCCCGGCCGGGTGAGCAGGTAGCCCAGAGCGGCCGCCTCGTCCCGCGCGGCCTGCGGGCGCTTGGTCAGCAGGAAGAACGCGGTCCTGGCCGCGGACAGGACCGCGTTCCCGGCCAGCGCGGCGACCATCGCGGGCAGCGGCAGGTTCGCCAGGAGCACGATCAGCGCGTTGCGGCGATCGGCCCGCTTGGGGTGCGGGGCGACGGAGGTCTGCCTGCGCCCCCGGGCCGAGGCTTCCAGGTGGAAGACGACCGCGCCGGTGATGACCCGGACCCGGTACCCGGCGGCATGCACCCGCCAGCAGAAGTCCATGTCGTCCCGGAACAGGCGGAGCCTGGGATCGAAGCCGCCGACCTCATCCCAGACATCCCGGCGGGCGAGCATGCCCGCGCTGCCGACGGCGAGCACGTCTCGGTCGCCGTCATGCTGGCCCTGGTCGATTTCCCGCGGTTCGATCCCGGTGATCCGGCGGCCGACCGTGTCGATCGCCAGCCCGGCCTCGAGGATCACCTGCCCGTCCGCCCAGTCCAGCACCTTGGGGCCGAGGACAGCCGCGCCCGGGGTTTGCGCGGCACCGCGCAGCAGTTCCGCGAGGGCGCCGGGGTCCGGCTCGCAATCGTCGTGCAGCAGCCAGATCCATTCGGTCGGTGCTTCCCCGGGGGCGCGGCCCGGTTGATAGCCGCCCTGTCCGCCCCAGCCGTCGGGCTCCGCCGGGTCCCCCCAGCTCCGGTCCGGCCCGGCCGGACCGCCCTGGCGGGCCGGCTGTAGCGGAGCGCTCGCAGCCCGGTGCCGCAGCGCGCGGCCGATGGCGGCGCCGTAACCAGTGTCCCGCTCCATCCCGAACACGGCCTCGGACCCGATCAGGCCGGCGAGCACCGCTCCGCTTCGGTCGTGGCTGCCGGTGTCCACCGCCACGATGCGCTGGACGGGGTGGGTCTGCCCGAGCACGGCGTCAGTGACACGCGGGAGCCACTCGGCTCCATCGTGGGCGACGATGATGGCCGTGACTATCTGATCGGGATATGTATCGTTCGGCGACAAGGGTCCGCTTGGCTGGTGGGAGTTGCCCATGCCGACCGGATCGCAACGCGCCGTTCCGGACCCGGCTTGGCGGGCGAGTACGCGTGAACAATACGCGAACCGATCCTGTCCCGTCCGGCAAAGTCTGCTGCTCGGCCCGGCACGCCCGGCAGGTCAGGATGGGACGGCCGGGGTGCTCGCGCTACGGCAGGCCTACTGCGATCCGGCTAGCCCGCCTGCCGCTTCAGCCGGCGGCGCTCACGCTCGGAAAGGCCGCCCCAGATACCGAACCGCTCATCGTGCTCGAGGGCGTACCCCAGGCACTCGGAGCGCACCTCGCAGCCCCCGCAGACCCGCTTGGCCTCGCGGGTCGAGCCGCCCTTCTCAGGGAAGAACGCCTCCGGGTCCGTCTGCGCGCAGAGCGCGCGCTCCTGCCAGCCCAGTTCCTCGGCCTCATCCGCCGCAAAACCGAAGATGCCAGTGTCCGGCACGGTGATGGCTTCACTCACGGCGCACCTCCTACCCCCTCCCGGAGCCCCCCGTCGTACTGCGCCTCTCCCTGGACGCACGAACTACATTAGTGGAATTACACGCGCGTGTCTTCCGCCCCGTCAAGCCCGAGAGGTGATAATGACCCTCAGGTGACACAAAAAGTCCGCCCGCGGTGCCCTGGGAAGGCGAAGCCCGGCCCGCTCGCACGGGCCTGCTGCCGCGACGCCACGACGGGCGGAACGCCCTTCCGTTGACCCCGAGCGTTTGCAGCGTGAGCAGCACCAACGCTTCGCGTTAACGGCTTCGGCGGGCTTAACTCAAGCAGAATCCTCGTCCTCGTCCGGGGCGCGGTGGTTGCGGGCGGCTGGCCGCTCGCCCGGCGTCCCCGACTGCTGGCTCGCCGAAGCGCCGGCCGTCCCGCCCGGCTGCTGGCCATAGCCCGGCTGTGACTGTCCCGGCTGGTCGTAGCCGGGTGGAGCGTACGCCTGCTGGCTGTAGCCCTGGTGCTCCGGGCGGGCGTACCCCTGCTGCTGGCCGTAGCCCTGCTGGC
>DASXLW010000172.1:0-2656 GCA_036496025.1 Streptosporangiaceae bacterium | reverse complement strand
GGGTTGTCGGTCCGCACCGGCACCCCGGTCTTTACCCCGGGCTCCACGATGACCGTTTCCCGGTCACCGTAATAGCGCTCACACATCTCTCTCATCTCACGTAGCACCGACGGCACGGTCGAGCACAGCGATATAGCGCTGATGTCCCTTTCCGTGAACACGCTGCTACCCGCGAGCAGGCCGTGCAGCACCACGGCGAGCTCGTCCGCGGTCCGGTCCGGGACCGTGGCGATTCGCCAGTGCTCGGCCACCCGGTCGCCGTCGAAGACGCCGAGCACGGTGTTGGTATTCCCGATATCAATGGTGAGCAGCATCGCCAGCGCCTTCCGCCGGAAGCACAAGAGCCAGGTTGTCGATCAGCCGGGTGGTTCCCGCCCGGGCCGCCGCCACCAGCAGGGCGGATCCCGGCCCGGCCGATCCGAACGTGCCCGGGTCGACCAGCGCCACGTAGTCGACGGCCAGCGCGGGCTGGGCACGCAGTACGGCCCGGGCCGCGGCGAGCACCGCGTCCGCTCCCCCGCCCGCCGCGGCCTGCCCGGCCAGCAGCGCCCGCGGCAGTGCGAGCGCCACTGCCCGGTCGGCCACGGACAGGTAGCGGTTCCGGCTCGAGATGGCCAGCCCGTCGGCGTCGCGCACGGTCGGCACCGGCTCAATTACCACGTCCAGGTTCAGGTCGGTGACCATCCGGCGGACCAGGGCGAGCTGCTGCGCGTCCTTCTGACCGAACACCGCGACGGCCGGCCGGGTGAGGTGCAGCAGCTTGAGCACCACGGTCAGCACGCCGTCGAAGAACCCGGGGCGGAACTCGCCCTCGAACCGCTGCCCGGCCGGGCCCGGATCGACCGACACCTCCGGCGGGCCGCCGGGGTAGATCTCGGCGGCCGCGGGCGCGAAGACCAGGTCTGCCCCCTCGCGCGCGCACATGGCCAGGTCCGCATCCAGGGTCCGGGGGTAGCGGTCGAGATCCTCGTTCGGCCCGAACTGGAGCGGGTTGACGAAGATCGAGACGATCACGCTGCCCCGCGGCCCGGCCAGCGTGCGCGCCGTGCCCAGCAGCCGGGCATGGCCGTCGTGCAGGGCGCCCATGGTCGGCGCCAGCACGACCGGCCCGGGCATGAGGGCACGCGCGGCGGCCAGGTCGGCCCGGCTGGTGGCGAGCTGCGGCTCGTCGCTCACGGCCGGCCGCCGAGCACGTCGAGCAGGCGTTCGGCGTCGGCGGGCCGCAGGATGCCGGCCGCGAGCGCGCGGTCCGCGGTCAGCCGGGCCATGGCCACGTAGGCGGTCACGGCCGGCGCCGGGGCGGGACTCGCCGTGGAGGCGGGCGGGCCAACCGCGGTCGAGGTGCCTGCCGCGGCTTCCAGCGCGGCCACGTGCGCGGCCACCGTGGCCGCGTCCCCGCGAGCCACCGGGCCGGTCAGGCCCGCGTCGCCGAAGCGCAGCGCGTTGTCGAGGGAGGCGGAGAGCAGCGGCGCGAGCAGCCGGGCGGGCTCGGCCACCCCGGCCGTCCGGAGCAGGTCCATGGCCTGGGCGACGAGCGTGATCAGGTGGTTCGCGGCGCCCGCGATGGCCGCGTGGTACAGGTCCCTGTGCTCCTCGGCGATGAAGACGGGCTCGCCGCCCATCTCGATCACCAGCGCCTCGGCCGCGGGCCTGAGCACCTCGGGCGCGGTCACGCCGAAGCTGATGCCGGCTAGCCGGTCGACGTCGTCGGGCCGGCCGGTGAACGTCATCACCGGGTGCAGGGCCAGCGGGAGCGCGCCCTGGCGTACGGCGGGCTCGAGGACGGACACACCGTACCGCCCGCTGGCGTGGGCCAGCATCCGGCCCTCCAGCGGCGCCCCGGTCGCGGCGAGCCCAGTGATCAGGCTGGGCAGCGCGTCGTCGGGCACGGTCAGCAGGGCCAGGTCGGCGCGGCGCAGGACCTGGCTGGGATCGGTGATCGCGGCGGCGGGGAAGTTCGCGCGGGCGCGGCGGAGCGAGGCGTCGGAGACCGCGGACGCGGCCACGACCTGGTGGCCGGCCCGGGCCAGGGCCACGCCGAGCGCGGTACCCGCCCGGCCGGCGCCGATGATACCGACCGCGAGCCGGGCCGGGTGCCCGTCGGCCGGGGTTCTTTCTGGGTTCATTGCGTGATCAGGATAGTCACGGCAAAGGGCGCCGGGTCCCGCGGGACCCGGCGCCCTTGACGACGCTGGTCAGCTCAGCCGTTGAAGCTGCCCAGGAAGGCCGCGGCGCCGCCCATGATGGCGATCGCGGCGGCGGAGGTGGGTTACCAGGGGTTTCAGCGGAGCAGGGCTTATGGGGTGTGTGTGCCCCCACCCCCGATAGGCGGGGTAAGGTGCCACAACCCCCATTCGGACGATAAGCGCGCGCTCCATCCGGGCGACGAGCGCGGTACGTGCTGATACTGGTGCACTGTCCGGGGCGGGTGTGAGCGGCGAGTCTCCTGGCGGGCCGGCGGCGTCTCCCGGCGTCGCGGTCAGGCAGGTGGCTCAGTGGTCTGATGCGGGCGCGCCGGGATCCTCGGGGACCCGGCAGGAGTTCTCCAGGTACAGCGCGGCGCAGCCGAGCAGGACGGCGGCGACGAACGTGATCACCGCGGTGAGCGCGTCCTCGCGCGGCACGCTGGCGCTCAGCGAGCCGGCCAGGTAGAAGT
>DASXLW010000171.1:0-4874 GCA_036496025.1 Streptosporangiaceae bacterium | reverse complement strand
GGCTTCACCGCGCTGCTCTCGCTGGTCGGAGCGCTGGCGGCGACGAAGAACTTCCTCGGGAACTTCAACAACTTCCTGCTGCTGGTCTTGTACCTGTTCATCCCGTGGACCGCGGTGAACCTGGTCGACTACTACATCGTGCGGCGCGGGCACTACGCGATCGCCGAGATCTTCAAGCCCGATGGGATGTACGGGCGGTGGGGGTGGCGAGGGATCTTCGCCTATCTCATCGGCTTCGCCTGCATGGTTCCCTTCTTCGACGTCGGGACGCTCTACGAGGGCCCGGCGGCTAAGGCCATCGGCAACGCGGACATCTCGTTCTTCGTCGGGCTACCGATAGCGGCGGGTCTCTACTACCTGTTCAGCCGGTCGATCGACGTGGCGGCCGAGACCCGGGTGGCCCAGGCCGAGGCGGCCGAACTCGAAGCGGCGGCCGTGCAGCACGAGGTCTCCTGATCAGGGACCGGCCTCCTAGCCGCCGACCGGGCCAGGAGGGCGCTCTAAGTCCCTGAAACAACCCCACCCCGGACTCTGCAGACAATTCTGACAGAACCCGACAGGGCACGGTAGGCCGAGCCCGGGCATGCATCGGCCGGGAAATGCGTTTGCCCGGGCAGAGCGGCCGCGGCTAGCGTCGGATGCCGCCCCCGATCACACCGAAACGGACGTACTGTCATGCCCGCGCGCGCCCTGGCCCGCCGGTTTCCCGTGCTGGGCTTGAGGGACTTCCGGCTGCTGCTCGCTGACCGGCTGCTCGCGCCTGCGGCGTTCGCGTTCTCCCTGGTCGCAGTGGCCTTCGCGGTCCTGGACTCGACCGGGTCGACCGCCGACCTGTCCTACGTCCTCGTCGCCCAGATCGCCCCGTCGCTGGTGTTCACCCTGATCGGCGGGGTCTTCGCCGACCGCATGCCGCCGCAGCGCGTGATCATCGCCGGGAATCTCATGATCGCGCTGGGTGAGGGGACGTTCGGCCTGCTGGTGCTCACCGGCCAGGCCCGGCTGTGGCAGATGATCGTCCTCGAATGCGTGACGGGCACCGGCATGGCCGTGTTCTACCCGGCCTCGCAGGCGCTGCTGCCGCGGCTCGTGCCCGGCGAGCTGCTGACCCAGGCGAGCGCGCTGAGCCGGCTCGCGATGAACGCCGGCCAGATGGCCGGGGCGGCCGTCGCCGGGCTGGTCGTCGCGGCCATCGGCCCGGGATGGGCTCTGGCCATATGCGGAGTCGGCATGCTCGGCACCGTTCCGGTGCTGCTGAGCCTGAGCGCGGCCGACGGGGACCGGTCGGCGGGCCGCGGCCTGTGGCGCGAGTTGCGCGACGGCTGGTCGGAGTTCCGCTCGCGCACCTGGCTGTGGACGATCGTGGCGCAGTACTGCATCATCCTGATGGCCTGGTACGGCGGGTTCATGGTGCTCGGGCCAGCGGTCGCGCGCAGCCACCTGGGCGGCCCCGCGGCGTGGGGCGCGATCACGGCCGCGGAATCGGTCGGCCTGATCGCCGGCGGACTGATGTCGCTGCGCTTCTCGCCGCGCAGGCCCATGCTGTTCGTCGTACTCATGGGGATGACGATCGCGGTCCCGACGCTGTCCCTGGCCATGCTGTGGCCGCTGCCGCTGGTCTGCGCGTGCGCGTTCGGGGCCGGGCTGGCGGTGGAGGTCATGATGGTGCAGTGGACGGTCGCCCTGGCCCGGCACATCCCGCCGGACAAGCTCGCCCGGGTGTCCTCGTACGACGCGGTCGGCTCGACCATGACCATGCCCGTCGGCGCGCTGGTCGCCGGCCCGCTCGCGGCCGCGATCGGGGTGTCGGCCACGCAGTACGCCGCGGTGCTGCTCATCCTGGCGTCGTCGGCCCTGGCGCTCGTCCCGCGCCAGATCCGGACGATCCGGTCCGGGGCTGCAGCCGCCCCCGAGCCAGCGGCCGCGGACCAGACGGCCGGCGCCGCCGGCGTAGGCGAGCCGGTGATCGCGGGCGCGCCGGCCGGGAAATAACTAACGCGCCACAGCTCAGCCGAGAGTGCTTCGGCCGCGGCCCGCGATGTCTAGCATGGCACCGTGATCACTGACGGATACGACATCGAAGGCGAAGTCCTGGTGCCGCGGCCGGAGCAGTCGGTCGTGGCCGTGGCACCGCCGGGGGACGAGCCAGGATACTGGTCCGGCGCGCCGAGCGCCGTCGAGTGGAACGGGGCCATTTACCTGGCGTACCGGCTGCGCCAGCCGCAGGGGCTGGGCCGCGGCTACGCGGTCACGGTGGCCAGATCCGCGGACGGCGTGCATTTCGAGCCGCTGGTGACCATCGCCAAGGAACAGATGCGCGCCGAGTCGCTCGAGCGGCCGGCGCTGATCCGGACTCCCGATGGCCTGTGGCGGCTGTACCTGAGCTGTGCCACGTTCGGGACCAAGCACTGGCGGATAGAGCTGATCGAGGCGGCCAGCCCGTCCGAGTTCGACGCGCGGCACAGCCGGGTGGCGCTGCCGGGTGACGCCAAGACCGCGGTCAAGGATCCGGTCATCGTGTTCCGGGACGCCCGATGGCACCTGTGGGCGTCGTGCCACCCGCTGGAGGATCCAGACGAGACCGACCAGATGGTCACCGACCACGCCACCAGCGAGGACGGGTGGAACTGGACCTGGGACGGCACCGCGCTGGCCGGGCGGCCCGGCCAGTGGGACGCCCGCGGGACCAGGATCTCCGCGGTCCGGTTCGCCGCGGGCCAGATCGTGGCCTACTACGACGGCCGGGCCACCGCCGCGGAGAACTACGAGGAGCGCACCGGCGTTGCGGTCGGCACCGAGCCGGCCGCGCTGACCCAGCTGCGGACGACGCCGCTGGCGCAGTCTCCGCACGCCACCGGCGGCCTGCGCTACCTCGATGTGCTGGAGCTCGCCGGCGGCCGGTGCAGGCTCTACTACGAGATGACCCGGCCGGACGGCGCGCACGAGCTGCGCACCGAGCTCCGCTGACGGCCCTCAACGACGGCCGGCCGGCTCCTGCGCGGTCGCGGCGGGCTGGCCGTTCCTGGCCTGCCGCTGTCCGGGCGGCCTGCTGCCGACCATGCCGCCCGACCGTTCCCGTGGCCGCAGCCAGAAGCTGAAGTCGTCGCCGGTGACCCGCTCCAGCAGCCGGATGTCGGCCTCGAAGTACGGCAGCACCCGCTCACGCTCGTCCCAGGTGAGCGGCTGGCGCGGGGGTGCGCTGCGCTGCAGCGTGTGCTCCAGCCGCCTGCTCACGGCCGTCCCGGTGCCGGGCAGGAACCGCTCCAGCGCGGCGGCGGCCCGCGCCGCCCTGGCCATCGTCCGGTGGCGAGGCGTCGCCTGGGGATGCGCGGTCACGTTCTCCCGTGGCAGGCTGGCGATGATCCCGGGCTCGACGCCGAGGAAGGCGCAGATCCGGTCGAGTGTCTCCGCCGGGCTGTCCACCAGGGACAGGTAGCGCAGCACCAGCACCTGCTCGCGGGGGAACACGCGGTACAGGTGCTCCAGTTGCTCGCCGTACCGGCCGAGGCCGGTGTAGTGCCAGAAGCTGGCCCAGCCCGCCTCGATCCGGCGCGGCTCCTCCTCACAGGCGCGGACGAAGTCCCCGATCGGCTCGAGGCCCGCCGACCACAGGTGCGTCCAGTTGGAGTGCGCCCGCTCGGCCGGATCCCGCAGCACGGCGATCAGCCTGGCCTGCGGGATCATCGCGCGGATGCGGCGGTGCGCGGCCGGGTCGTGCAGGTACAGGGGGGTGGACTCGCCGCGCAGCGCCCCCGGGGGAGCCCCGTCGAACAGGGCCTCGTAGTCCCGCCTGCGCCACACGTGCTCACGGTAGGTCTGCGCGTCGCCGGGGCCGCCGCGGATGGGCGGCCGGCCGTCGGAGAGGAAGAACTTCGGTTCCTTGACCGCGGACATGTGCAGCGCCGGATGCTGCGCGAGGGCGGCATGCAGGGCGGTGGAGCCCGCTTTGGGCGCCCCGATCACGAGGAAATCGGGCAGAGCCATTCTGTCTCCCTGGGCGGCGGAATGCTTGATCTCGACTATAGCCATCTATTTAGTGTGAATTAGGTCAGGATAGGGCACTGAAGCCTTAGGGCCTACCCCCCCGGGTGGTGGTTAAGCCTCACCTGCCCGGCGGTTCCAGGCAGGCCCTAAGATCAGCCTGGTGGCCCGGCTGCTTCTCGTCCACCACACGTCATCTCCCGGCCTGCAGGCTATGTTCGAGGCTGTGGTGTCCGGTACGGCTGCCGAGGGGATCCAGGCAGTGGAGGTCGAGGTCCGGCCCGCGCTGACCGCGGCCGTTCCCGACGTGCTGGCCGCCGACGGTTACCTGCTCGGAACGCCCGCGAACATCGGTTACATGTCCGGCGCGCTGAAGCACTTCTTCGACACCATCTACTATCCGTGCCTGGAGGCGACGGTGCGCCGGCCGTACGCCCTCTACGTGCACGGCAACCAGGACACCACCGGTGCGGTCCGGGCGGTGGAATCGATTACCTCCGGGCTGAAATGGCGGCGGGCGCGCCCGCCGGTATGCGTACTCGGCCAGCCGGCCCGCGGCGACCTGGAGGCCTGCTGGGAGCTCGGCGCGACCATGGCGGCAGAATTGACGGGCGGTGCCGGCTGACTCGCCAGGCACGGGCCGCGGGGTAGCGGTCGCCCGGTGCTGCATACGTTCGGCCACGAGGTCGTCGTCGCCGGCCTGCATCGTCGATGTGCCGTCGCCGACCCCAGGGGGAGGCGATGTGCCACCGACGCCCCTCCGATCGGCGCCCAGGCTCATTGCCTGATTGAGCGCGGGCGTGGTCTACTCCGGATCGGCGCCCATTCGCGCCGGCGAGGGCGGGAACGTTCGGCGGGGTGCGGGCCGGCCAGGTCGCACCGGGAAGGTGAGCAGC
>DASXLW010000170.1:0-14031 GCA_036496025.1 Streptosporangiaceae bacterium | reverse complement strand
CTCGGCGGGGTAGCAGGGGCGGTCGCGTGCGTTGCCGTCGTCGCCGCCTTCGGCCTCGCCCTCAGCTGGATCTTCGCCCTCGTGGCCCTCACCGTCCGGGGCGCCGAGACGGCGCAGACGGCCGGGTTCGTCGTGATCTTCCCGCTCGTGTTCGCCAGCTCCGTGTTCGTGCCCGTCTCGACCTTTCCGGACTGGCTGCAGGCCTTCGCCAAGATCAACCCCGTCACCGTCACCGCCGACGCCGCCCGCTCGCTCGCGCTCTACGGCACCCCGGCGTCGCTGGGAGCCGCCGCGGCATGGATCGGCGGCCTGCTGGCCGTCTTCATCCCCCTGTCTGTATGGCGCTACCGGCAGATCAGCTAGCCCCGTTGACCACGCCGGGGGCGTAGTACTAGGCCGTGACGACGTGACCGACTCCGGCGGCGATGCGGCCTTAAGCGCGCCGATGGCCGAGGCCCGGTCAGGCGGCGGCCCGATGGCGAAAAGGCCGGCCAGTTGCATCGCACCGTTCCCCGACCGCCGGACCTGCATCGGGCCCAGGGCGAAGGCTGACATCACGCCGGCCCGCGGGCTCGAGCGGGTACGGCGGGCCTGACGAAACGGCGGTATAGACGGCTCCTGGTGGCCGGGGCAACACAGCGATGTTCACGTGATGTGGTTACTTGGATTCCGCGCCGGTGCTTGACGCCAGATCGCCTTTTGCAGGCTTATGACCAGGCAGGTGAGCAGTCGTCACCTGACCCAGGTGATTCACCGGCCTGCCCTCCAGACCGTGGCCCGGTCACGGTATTGGGCGGAACGGCCATTTGGGGCCGTGCATGCCCGGCGATGCCAGTCCGGGCGGTGCCCCTGGAATGACTCTCCAATAGCAACTCGGCTCAGATCTTCGCGGTGCTCACAGTCCACCGCGGTGACGATGCCGCCACCGCCTTGCCTGCCAGCAGGTAGCGGGCCCTCCGCAGCCGGTCATCGAAAGTCACAGGCACCCGCACAACCGGGGCAGTGGCAGCTAGCGAGGACGGGCGAGCCGTTGCTAGTGGTGGCCAGCGAGAGGCCCTCCGTCTGGGAGCGCAATCCAGCCCGCGAACGACGTGCGGCCGGTGGTCACCGTCTGGTCCAGGACCGGGCCGCCATTGCGCACCCGCAGATACATGCCGGTCTTCACATTCAAGATCGAGGACCCCTGGCTCGGATCAAACCCGGAGATGATCACCCACTCCTGGCTGGCGAAGCCGTTGCCGTCATTGCCGGGCGGCTCCAGCGTCACGTTCGCGCCGGGGCTGGAGGCCCGGCTGGTCAGGGCCAGCCCCCGGTTCTCGAACAGGACTCCATTGATGATGCTCGGGACCTCGCAGAAGGTCCACTGGGACGTGCTGTTCAGCGTGGGTTTCAGCTCCGCGGCCGCTCCGGAGGAGAGCTTGTTCGGCGTCCCCAGGAAAAAGTCGCCGCTGCCCGTGGCGGCGCCGATGACCCCCGGGCCGCAGCTGGGCCCGGCGGTCGTGCTGGCGCCTGCTGCGCCAGCGGTGGTGAGGACGGTTGCCGTTGTGAGCAGCCCCGCCCCGAGCATGACACTAAGACGCCGCATGGTTCCTGTTCCCCTCGTGATCTTTCGCTCAGGTCTTCTTGCGAGCCGGACCCTGGCCTCTCCCCGGCGCCGGGCACGCCCATCTGACCGGAGGCGCCGGACCCGGCCAGAAATACAGCGAAACGGGCCGGCCGGCTTATCCGTATGTCAGGACCGCCTGGTCCCCGCGCCAGGTTTCAGCGAGGCCTGCTGACCCTCAGCAGACCTACCAGTAACGTCACCAGGACCTCGCTGGCCGGCCGTAGGGGCGGGCTACGTCCGCCTGAGTTCGAGTACAGGAATGGTGCGGCTGCTGGCCGTCCGCCGCACGCGCTAGCCCCTGGCGGTCACCGGATCCCGGTGATCCGGACTCACCTGCCCGCCCGTGACCGCGGCGTCATGGACCCGGCACCCGCCCCGTACCTGATCCGGATCAACGGGCACCTCGGCGCCACCGTGCTGTCCGCGTTCCCGGCGCAGGCGCCGCAGCACCACGGCGCGCACACCGTGCTCACCGGCCTACTGGAGCAGTCGGCACTGCACGGCGTGCTGGCCGAGATCGAGGCGCTCGGCCTAGACCTGCTCAAGATCCGAAAACTCAACCGCGACCGCACATCACCGGAACGAGGTGACGGCCGCTCACCTTGATGGCCCTTAGCTTCGGCCGCATCAGTTCCCTGCTGCGAGAAGGTGCCGCTCTCATGGCCAGCGCCCCGGTGCGCGACCCGCTGGCCAGCCATCTCCTCACGCCGGAAAACGCCGCGTTCCTGTTCATCGACTACCAGTAATCGGGAGTTCCCATGGCACAGCCAATTGCTTCACCGGGTCCGCGGGATACGCAGGACCGCCCGACGGCGGCTGCTGACCGGCGCTGGCTGGTCCTGGTCGTGGTGGCCCTGGCCCAGCTGATGGTGGTCCTGGATGCCACCGTGGTCAACATCGCGCTGCCCTCAGCCCAGCATGCCCTGGGGTTTTCTAACAATGACCGGCAGTGGGTGGTGACGTGTTACGCGCTGGCCTTCGGTAGCCTGCTGCTGCTCGGCGGCCGGATCGGCGACATGTTCAGCCGCAAGTGGGTCTTCGTCACGGGCCTGGCCGGGTTCGCCGTGGCCTCGGCCATCGGCGGCGCGTCGGTCTCGTTCGCGATGCTGGCCACGGCGCGGACGCTGCAAGGCATGTTCGGCGCCCTGCTCGCGCCGGCCGCGCTGGGCACCCTGACCAGCACCTTCACCGACCCGCGCGAGCGGGGGCGAGCCTTCGCGGTCTTTGGCGCGGTGGCCTCCGGCGGCGCCGGGGTGGGCCTGATCCTCGGCGGGGTGCTGACCCAGTACCTGTCCTGGCGCTACACCTTGTATGTCAACCTGGTCTTCGCCGCGTTCGCCATCGCCGGCGCCCTGGCCTGGATCCGCGCTAGCCGGCCGGCCTCCCGGCCGCGGCTGGACTGGCCGGGTACCGTGCTGGCCTCCGCCGGGCTGTTCCTGATCGTGTTCGGCTTCTCCCGGGCCGAGACCGCCGGGTGGGCGGCCCCGCTGACCGTCACCTGCCTGGTCACCGGGCCGCTGCTGCTGGCTGCGTTCGTGCTGGCCGAGCGGCGGTCCGCGCACCCGCTGCTGCCGCTTCGGGTGATCCTCGACCGGACCCGGGGCGGCTCCTACGCCGTGCTCGGCCTGACCGGGATCGCGCTCTTCGGTGTCTTCTTGTTCCTGACCTACTACCTGCAGGAAATCAAGGGATACAGCCCGGTGACCTCCGGGCTGCTGTTCCTGCCGTTCGTGGGGGGCATCCTGGTCACCTCTACCGTGTCTACCGTGGCGCTGCCCCGGGTCGGCCCGCGGGCCCTGATCACCGCCGGCACGCTGCTCAGCACCGGCGCCATGGCCTACCTGACCCAGCTCACCGTGACATCGAGCTACGCCGCCGGCATCCTGCCCGCCATTATCGTCTTGGGCCTGGGTTTCGGAATGATCTTCGCCGTTACCATCAACACCGCCACCGCCGGCGTTCGCCCCCAGGACGCGGGAGTGGCTTCGGCGCTGGTCAACACGATGCAGCAGGTCGGCGGGTCGATCGGGCTGTCCGCGCTGAGCACCGTCGCGCTGACCGCCACGACCAGCTACCTGGCCGCCCACCACACCGGCCCGCTGGCGTCGGCGATCGCGGCCACCCACGGCTACACCACGGCCTTCGCCATCGCCGCCGCGATTCTGGGCCTGGGAGTGATCATCGCCATCGCGCTGCTGCCCTCCCAGCGCCGGCTTGCCGAGCTCGGGACCGGCGCCGCCGAACCCACCCCGCCCCCCGCGCCCCAGCCTGAGCCGCAGCCCGAGCCGCAGGCGATTCCCGTCGCCCTCCCCGGCTGCTCGCCAGTGATAGACCCGGGTCTCCCTACTGGCGGCGGCCAGGCTGCCCTCGCAGCGGGAGGACTCGAACCGGGCCGCTGATTGGGTGCCCCTGATGCTCTGACTTTCGATCCAGGCCTGCGACCTCTTCGGGCAGGCTCTGTCAGGCCCGCTCAACCAGCGGAGCCGCCAACGCGGCCCTGCCCCGCAAAGTCGGCTCCCTGACTCCCGGCGAGGAGGCCGACATCATCACGCTGATCCGAACCACCGACGTCAACACCGCCCCGGCCGTGGACGCGCACCACCCGAATGACACCTTGCGGCCATGATCGTAATTCGAGACGAGCGCAGGACGATCCACCCGCACTCGCCCGTGTTGGAGTGGCGGGCTCACCGAAGCCGGGCAGGATCTCGGCGGCTCCGAGCGCGTTCTCCCGTGCTTCTCGATCATTCCAGGTGATGCGATCGAGCAACGTGGCCGATGCGGGCCGTCAGCTCGATGCGGCACGACCGGCTCGGTGATGCAGGCTGGCCTGTAGCGAGCGAACTCTGCATGACCGGCCCCGGTCGTGGCTAGGTCACCGCCGCACGCCAAAAGGAGGAACCAGATGATGGCTGGTGGGACGTTGGCCGGTGCCGGAGAATCTGGCGGCCGCACCCTGGTCTACCTGGCCCGGCACGGCCAGACGCCGCTCAACGAGTCCGACGTCCTGCGGGGCCTGGCCGACCCGCCGCTGGACGAGACCGGGCGGGACCAGGCTCAGCGGCTGGGGGCAGCATTGGGTCCCCTGGGGCTGCGAGCTGTTATTTCCAGCCCCCTGCTGCGGGCGAGGCAGACCGCGCAGCCGGTCGCCGAGCGCGCCGGGCTGGAAGTGGCAACCGACCAGTGCCTGGTCGACCGTGATTACGGGCAGTGGACCGGCATCAGCCGCGACGCGGTAGTCGCGCAATGGGGCTCGGTCGATCGCGCACCGGGGGTCGAGCCACGATCGGCGGTGGCCGACCGGGCGGTTAACGGGCTGTCGGATATCGCCCGGCGCTGCCTCGGCGGCTCCGTGACAGTGGTTAGCCACGACGCCGTAAACCGCCAGGTGCTGGCGGCCTTCGACGCAGGGGCGGGCGACCCGGACGCGATTCCGCAAGACAACGGCTGCTTCAACACGTTGCTGTGGAAAGGCGACGGGTGGGCTGTTCTCAGCGTTAACGAACTGCCTGACGGCCCGTAATATTTGCTCGCGCTAACGCGGCGGCGGAGACTGCCGCGCCCTGCTGCGGATGACCGCGATGCAGCCGGTTGGGGCTGTCTGGGCTGGGGCTGTCCTGCGGCGTGCGGGCCGTCGGCTTGCAGCGCGGGGCCAGCATCGCGTACGGGTTTCACACATAAACTCTGTGCGTACAAACATAGATAATGTGCTATGTTGGCTCTCGTGGACGCATCGGAGCGGATCAGTCGACTGGTGGAGGCGTTGCGGCGCGATGGACGCGTCGACGTCGCCGGGGCGGCCGCTGAGTTCGGCACCGCGGAGATGACGATTCGGCGGGATCTCGACCAGCTGGTCGAGCGCGGGGTGGCGCGGCGGGTGCGCGGCGGGGCGGTGAACCTGCTGATGCGCGGGGAAGAACTGCCGTTCGCGATGCGCGAGATCGAGGCCGTGGACGCCAAGCGACGCATCGCCGCGGCGGTAGCCGAGCTGATCGCGGACGGCGAGGCGGTCGGCCTGGATAGCGGTACGACGGTCGCGGAGACCGCGCGGGCCCTGACCGGGCGGCGGGTGACGGTGCTGCCGCTGTCGCTGCACGCCGCGATGGGCCTGGCGGCGTCGACGTCGGCGCGGCTGGTGATGCCTGGCGGTGAGGTCCGGCCCGGGGAGCTGGCAACGGTCGGGCCGCTGGCGTTGGCCAGCATCTCCGCGCTGCGGTTCGACACTGTGGTGTTGGGCTGCTGCGGGGTGTCTCCCGACGGGGACGTGATGGCTCATGATCTCGGCGAGGCTGCGGTGAAACAGGCCCTGCTGGCCGCGACCGCCCGCAGCGTGCTGGCCGTCGACGGGTCCAAGTTCGGCCGCGCCGCGATGGCTGTCGTCTGTTCAGTGTCCGCGGTTGACGTGGTCGTCACCGACACCACGGCACCCGAGGCCGCGGTCGCGGCGCTGCAGGCCGCCGGGGTCCAAGTGCACCGTGCCTGACACTGCCTGCCCGGCCGCGCCGACGGTCGCGGTGCCCGCGGCGGTGCGTCGTCGGCCGCGGATCGCGGTGACCGCGGTGTTCGTCATGCACGGGCTGCTGTTCGCCTCGTGGACCGCGCACATCCCGGACGTGAAGGCCCACCTCGGGCTGACCGACGGCACGCTGGGGTTCGCGCTGCTGGGCGCGCCGGTCGGTTCGGTGACCGCGATGGTCGCGTCGGCCTACCTGCTACCCCGCCTTGGCAGCCGCCGCATCGTGCAGGTCGCGCTGGTCGGCTACTGCGCTGCCGGGCCGTTCGTGGGACTCACCGGCACCCTGGCGGCGCTGTTCGGTGCGCTGTTCGTGTGGGGCGCATTCCAGGGCACCCTTGACGTGGCCATGAACACCCAGGCCATCGCCGTCGAACGCGCTGGGCGGCGGGTACTCATGTCGGGGCTGCACGGCGGCTGGAGTATCGGCTCGCTCGCCGGCGCCGGCATCGGCGCGCTGGCCGTCGGCGCCGGAATCGGTCTCACCACCCAACTTTTGGTCCTCGGCACGCTCGCGCTGCTGGGCGCCGGGCTGCTCACCACCCGGATGCTGCCCGACGCCGCGGGCCAGCAGCGTGCGGCAGCCGACTCCCAAGCCGGCGATCAAGTGTCGCGGACGGCTCCACGGTGGTCCGGGGGGATGGTGCTGCTGGGTGCGATCGCGTTCGCCAGCATGCTGTGCGAGGGCGCCACCGCTGACTGGGCGTCGGTCTACCTGTCCGGCCCGCTGCGCACCACCGGGGTCGTTCCCGGCCTGGGGTACGCCGCGTTCTCCCTCGCCATGGTGACCATCCGGCTCTCGGGTAACCGGTTGCTGACCCGCTACCGACCCGGCCGGCTCCTGTCCGCACTCGCCGCTGTCGCCAGCATCGGCTTCGCCGCCGGGCTGCTGACCGGCCGACCGGGCGCTGCGCTGGCCGGCTTCTTCTGCCTGGGCCTTGGACTGGCGTTGGTCGTGCCGGCCGTGTTCAGCGCCGCTGGACGCATCCCGGGGCTGCACCCCGGCACCGCCGTAGCCACGGTGTCGGCCTGCGGCTGGGCCGGATTCGTCTGCGGTCCACCGCTCATCGGCCAGCTCGCGTCGCTGACCTCGCTGCCCGCCGCCCTGGGGCTATTGCCGCTGCTCACCACGTTCATCATCGTCGGCACCTCGCTCGCCCGCGCTCTGAAGGCCCGACCGCAGCCACGCTCTGACCTCGCGAATCGCCGTTGACCTGTAATCGGCGTGATGCCATACGCAGTATGCAATACTTGGTATGGAGGTACCGGTGTCGGTTCGTCACAGCCTGCTGGCGGTGCTGTCCGCCGGGCCCATGCACGGCTACGGGCTGAAGACCGAGTTCGAGGCCGCGACCGGGGATGTCTGGCCGCTCAACGTCGGGCAGGTGTATACGACCTTGGGGCGGCTGGAGCGGGACGAGCTGGTTACCGCTGAAGCTGACGCCGACGGCCAGAAGGTGTACCAGATCACCGAGGCCGGGCGTGATGAGCTGGCCCGGTGGTTCGAGACCCCGGTGCCGCGCCAGATGATTCCCCGCCAGGAGGTGGCGATCAAGCTGGTATTCGCGATGCGGTCGGGCGTGACGGACGTCGCCGCGGTCGTGCAGCGGCAGCGGGTGGCGACAGTGCGGGCGCTGCAGGACGTTACCCGGCTGAAGGCCGCCGCCGAATCCAGCGGGGACCTGGCCTGGCTGATGATGCTCGACGCGCTCGTCTTCCAGGCCGAGGCCGAGGCGCGCTGGCTCGACATGTGCGAGGCGCGGCTCGCGAGGGAAAACACCGCCGCGGGCACGGCCAGGCGGCAGCCGGAGATCCCGGCCGGACAAGCGGCGAAACGGAGCAGCCAGTGGTCCTCCTAGACATAGACCGGGCGGGACGGGCCTTCGGGTCCGGGCACCTACGGGTGGTCGCGCTGGACGATGTGTCGCTGCGGGTCAGCGCCGGTGAGTTCGTCGCCGTCATGGGGCCTAGCGGTTCGGGCAAATCGACCCTGCTGCGACTGGCGGGCGGCCTGGACCGGCCAACCTCCGGGCGGGTCCTGCTGGCCGGCCGTGACCTGGCCGGCCTGGACGAGGCCGGGCTTGCGCAGGCTCTGCGGCGGCAGATCGGCTTCATCTTCCAGGAGACCAACCTGCTCGCGTCGCTGACCGCCGCTGAGAACGTAGCGCTCGCGCTGGAGCTGGATGGCGTCAGGCCGAAGGCGGCGATGGCCGGCGCCCGCGGCCTGCTGGACTCCCTGGGCCTGGCAGCCACCGGGAGCCGGTTCCCCGGCCAGCTGTCCGGGGGTGAACAGCAGCGGGTCACGATCGCCCGGGCGGTCGCGGGGGGCCGGTCGCTGCTGCTGGCCGACGAGCCGACCGGCGCCCTCGACGCGATCACCGGCGAGTCGGTGATGGGCCTGCTGCGCCAGCGGTGCGCCGCTGGCTGCGCGGTCGTGCTCGCCACCCACAACGTCCGGCACGCCGCGTGGGCCGACCGGGTGATGTTCCTGACCGACGGCCGTCTCGCCGGCGAGACCGGCCCGCCAGCCGGTCCCGAGTGCCTGCTCGGAACCGGCCAGGCGCGGTGACCGACCCGGCCGCCATGCCGGTCATCATCGAGCTGGCCGGGGTGGAGAAGACCTACCGCAGCGGGCGGGTCAGGTTCCGCGCGCTGAACGGCGTGGACCTGGCGATCGCCGCGGGCGAGATGGTGGCGATCACCGGCTCGTCAGGCCTGATCACCGGCGATACGAGGCGGTGACCGTGAGCACGCTGAACCGCAAGGCGTGGGGTGACCTGACCCGGCATCGCGCGCGCACGCTGCTGGCGGTGTTCACGCTGAGCATCGCGATCGCGAGCCTCGGATTCCTGGCCGTGCCGGCCCTGCTGAACGCGGCCATGAACCGCCAGATAGCGGGCAGCCACCTATATGACGTCGGGATATACACCAGCAACCTCGACCTGAGCCCGGCACAGCTCGGCGCGCTGGGCCGCCTGCCGGGTGTCGCCGCGGTCAGCCCGGCCGTGGGCTACGCCACCACGGCGGCATCCGCCGCCGGCCCGCAGAACGTCGAGCTCGCCGGGACCAACCTGGCGTCCGCCCCGGTCGACACCGTCACGCTGTTCACCGGCCGGATGCCAGGGCCGGGCGAGGTGCTGGCCGATGCCGGCAACGCCCGGGCCACCGGCTTCGCCGTCCGCAGTGGCGGCACGATCGACGTGCGGGCCGCCAGCGGCAGGCTGGTGCGGCTGCGGGTCAGCGGTACCGCCCTCAACCTGTACGCGACCCCGGGCGCGAACGGCTCGACCACGCCGGTGTTCTACGCACCGACGGCCACGGTGCAGGCGTTGCGCGGCGTCCGCGGTTACGGCTACCTGGGGTTCCGGCTCACCCACGACAGCACGGCCGCGCAGTCCCGAGCGGTCGCCGAGGTGCGCGCCTATCTGACCGCGCAGACCGGAGCGGACCCGATCAGGGCGCTGCCCGCCGTCAGGGCCCCCGGCCAGTGGCCCGGGCAGTCCGGGTTCAGCCACATCATCGCGCTGTTGTACATCATCACGATCCTCGCGTTCGCCTCGGCCCTGTTCCTCATCTCGGCCACGATGAACACCCTCATCGCCGAGCAGGCCGGCGAGATCGCCATCCTCAAGACGGTCGGCGGCCGGCGACGGCAAATCGCCGGCATCACCGTGCGGACCGTGGCGATGCTGGGCACTGCGGGCGCGGTCATCGGCACCATCCTCGGCATCGCCATCGCCTACCTGCTGGCCGGCTACTTCGCCGTCAAGCTCATCGACGTGTCGTTCGGCTTCGCCATCTCGGTCCCCATAGTCGTGGCCGGGCTCGTGCTCGGCCCGGCGCTCGTCGTGGCCGCGTCGCTTCCCGCCCTGCGCCACGCGCTGCGCAGGCCCGTGGCCGAGACCCTGGCCGGCGCGGGCACCAGCGGATTCGGCTCCGGCTGGCCCGCCCGGCTGGCCGCGCGCAGCGGCCTGCTGTCCGGGGCCAGGGTGCCCGGCTGCGTGCGGATGGGAGTCCGCAACGTGCTGCGGCAAAAGCGCCGCAGCGCGGCCACGATCGCCCAGGTCGCTGTGGCAGCCGGGCTCGCGATCGCCTTCCTCGCCCTAGGCCGGTCGGTAACCGCCGTCATCAGCCAGACCATCGGCAAGCTGCACTTCAGCGTCGGCGTCGGGATGGCATCGACCCGCAGCGCGCGGCCGTTCGGCAGCCGGGCGCTTGCCGTCGCCGCCGCGACGCGCGGCGTCACGGGAGCCGAGCCGGTCGAGACCAGTTCCGTGCAGTACAACGGGCAGACCTACACGGCGTGGGGCCTGGGCACCCATCCCTTCTACGATTACCGGCTGAGCGCGGGCCACTGGTTCACCGCCGCCGAGACCGCGGCCGGTGCCCGCCCCGCCGTCCCGCCGGTAGTGCTCGGGCCCGCCGTCGCCCGCGCCACCGGCGCCCGGGTCGGGCAGATCCTCACCTTCACCCTGGCCGCGGGGCCCACCAGGGTGAAGGTCATCGGGATCGATACCGGCCAGACCAACGCGGGCGACACCGTCTACTTCGCGCTACCCGTGCTGGAACGCCTGGACGGCGGGCCGGGTACCTCGGACTCGATCTGGCTCGCCACCGCCAGCAGGGCGCACGCCGCCATCGACCGGGTGACCACCGCCGCGGCGAGCCATCTGGCCGGCGCCGGGTACCCGGTCAGCACCACGAAGGTCTACGTCACCGAGGCGCAGATCACCGCCGCCGATGCCGCCATCCTCACCATCGTGGAGATCCTGGGCCTGGTGGTGGTGGCGATCATGCTGATGGGCCTGGTCAGCGCGCTCAGCATGGGCGTCATCGAGCGCACCCGTGAGGTCGGTATCCTGCGCTGCGTGGGCGCCAGGGCCCGGCACATCCGGCGGGTCTTCACCCTGGAGGCGGTGGTCCTGGCCGCTGTCGGCTGGGTGTTCGGGGTCCTGCTCGGCTGGCTGATCTACGAGGGGCTGCTGACGCTGCTGCTCCACAACGCCGCTGTCAGCCTGCCGCAGGACTTCCCGGCGGCCATCCCGCTGATCACGCTCGCCGGCGTCCTCGTGCTCACGCTGCTCGTGATCCGCGGGCCGCTACGCCGCGCTACCCGGATCCAGCCCGGCACCGCCCTTCGGTACCAGTGATGATCCACCTGATCATGTGGCTCATCAGGAAGCTGCGGCGCACCACGTCCCCGGCCGAGACGCCGGACGCGGTATCCGGGCGGGACGAGCCTGCCGTCCACGGGCAAGGTGAGCGCCTCGCGACTTCGGGTCTCGTGACTTCGGTGGCGGCGGCATCGGGGGCGAACCGAGGCGCCCCGGCGATCTCCGTCCGCGGCCTGAGCAAGCGCTTCGGCGACCGGGTCGCGTTCCAGGACGTTTCCTTTGAGATCGGCTACGGCGAGGTCTTCGGCTTCCTCGGGCCGAACGGTGCCGGGAAGACGACGACCGTGCGGACGCTCAGCACGCTGATCGCGCCGACTTCGGGCTCGGCGACGGTCGCCGGAATCCCGCTGGCGCCGGAGAACGGGGTGGAGATCCGCCGGCGGATCTCGGTCATGCCCGAGTCGCCGGGCCTGTACCTGCGCCTGAGCGTGGCCGAGAACCTCGGATGCTTCGCCGACCTGTACGAGGCGGCCGACCCCGGCGATCGCATTGACCGTGCGCTCCGCGCCGTCAACCTGGCCGACCGGGCCCGCGATGCCTGCGGCTCCTTGTCCAAGGGCCTGCGCCAGCGGGTCGCCCTGGCGCGCGCGCTGCTCAGCGACCCCGAAGTGCTGTTCCTTGACGAGCCGACCGCCGGCCTGGACCCGGTTGCCGCCCGCGACGTCCACGAGCTGATCGACGAGCTCAGGCGCAGCGGCGTCACGATTTTCCTTACGACGCACCGCCTGGAGGAGGCTGAGCGTCTTTGCGACCGCGTCGCGATCCTGAACACGACGTTGCGCATGATCGGCCGGCCCGACGACCTGCGCGAGCAGATGTTCGCCAAGACGCTCACGGTCAGGACCCTCGCCCCGCTCCCTGACCCCGGCCGAGTATTCGACGGCCTGCCGGCCGTCGACGGCTGGCAAGCCGACGGCACCGCCGCCTACGTGCTCGCCGTCTCCGACCCGGTCGTCGCCGCGCCCGCCACCACCAGGGCTCTCGTCCAGGCGAGCGCCGACGTGCTGTCAATCGGCGAGTCGCGCCACTCGCTTGAGGACGTCTACCTCGAGCTGGTCAACGAGGATGCGGAGGTGCGCCGGAAATGAGCATCAGCAGAAGGCGCGTCCGGGCCATCTACCGCAAGGAGCTCCGCGAGTACCGGCGTAACCGCTCCATCGTCGCCGGGATGGCGATCCTCCCGCTTATCTTCCTCCTCCAGCCCCTGATCACGGTCTTCAGCCTGTCCGCCGCGGCGGCCAGCCAACTCGCGGGCCGCCATGAGCTGCTGTACCTGCTGGCCATCCCGGCGCTGGTGCCCGCGACGATCGCAGCATTTTCGGTCGTCGGGGAGCGCCAGCAGGGCACGCTGGAGCCGGTGCTCACGACACCGGTCCGCCGCGAGGAGTTCCTGCTCGGCAAGGCACTGGCGTGTTTCGTCCCTTCGGTGGCGATCTCGTATGCGGTCTACGTCTTCTTCCTGGCCTGCGTCGAGATCTTCGGTCAGCCGGCCGTGACATCGGCGCTTGTCCGAGGCCCGGATCTGCTCGCCCAGCTGATCTTCACCCCCCTGCTGGCCGGCTGGTCGATCTGGGTCGGCGTGGCGATCTCCACCCGGGCCAGTGAGGTCCGCGTCGCCCAGCAGCTCAGCTTGCTCGCGAACCTCCCTTCGGTCGCGGTGACCACGCTCATCGCGTTCAACGTGATCCACCCCACGCTCGTCGTCGCCCTCGGCGCCGCCGTGGTGCTGCTGGCCCTGAACCGGCTCGGCTGGCGGCTCACGTCGGCGATGTTCGACCGCGAACGGCTCATTACCGGTACCAGGTAATAGGGCCGCCGGCACAGCCGCATGATGTCCGTTTCGGTCCTGCCGGGCCGGGTCCGAGGGTGGGCCGGCTTCGGGTGACGCCGCGGTACTGGTGGCTGCAGATGTTCGCGCAGTACGGCGCGGCTGTTGGCTGTTCACGCTGATCTGTCCACGACAGGGAGAAGAGGCAGGCGGGGAGGGGACTGGTCATGCGGGCATGACCGCAGGATCACCCGAGGAGTTGTGCTAGCGGCCGCGCTGAAGATCGTCTCCCGGGGCGCGGCCGGCGCCCGCCTGTGCTGCTCGGGGAGGGGTCAGTGTGGTGGTCAGGCCGGTGAGGAGGGTATCGAGGCCGCGCTCAAGTTCAGCGGCGCCATCGTAGGAGGCCAGGACCGGGGCGAGGCTGCGCAGCAGGGGGAATTCGCGGATCGGCAGCCGGTGCAGGCCCAGCCGCAGCAGGTCGAGGGCGCCGCGAACGCGATCTTCTTCAACCACGGGCAGTGCTGCGTCGCCGGCTCGCGGCTGTTCGTCCAGCGCGGCCGCTTTGACGAAGTCGTGGACGGCGTCGCCGAGATCGCCAAATCGATCAAGATGGGACCGGGAATGGAGCCAGGGACGCAGATGGGCCCGCTGGTCTCCGACGAGCAGTTCCGCCGGGTGACCGGCTACCTGGACTCCGGCAAGTCCGACGGCGCCACCGCCCTGGCTGGCGGCGGCCGGTTCGGCGACCGCGGCTACTTCGTCGAGCCCACCGTGCTGACCAACACCCGCCCCGACATGAAGGTCGTCCGCGAGGAGATCTTCGGTCCCGTCCTGGTCGCCTCGCCGTTCACCGACCTGGACGAGATCGCCGGCGTCGCCAACGACAGCGAGTACGGCCTCGGCGCCGGGATCTGGACCAGGGACATCTCCAAGGCGCACGCCCTGGCCAAGAAACTCCGGGCAGGCACGG
>DASXLW010000169.1:0-2456 GCA_036496025.1 Streptosporangiaceae bacterium | reverse complement strand
ATTGCGAAACCAGTCTGACTGGCTCCCGAAGGTCAGCGGGATGATGAACGTGTCACCGGCGAGCCGCGCGCCCACCGGAGTGACGTAGCGCCGCCCCGAGCGCCGGCCGGCATGGCTGAGGCGCGCGGCGAACCGGACATGCCGACGGCCTGCCAGTTTCACGATGGCCGGGTTGAGTATCCGGGTCAGCGGGCCGAGGGTCGCGCGGACCAGGCGTGACGGGCCGGCCGTCGCCGGCGTGGCGGGCTGGGTGACCGGCGTGTTCACGGGCGGGCCCCCGTTGCCCTCATGATGATCGTGAGATCGAGCATGCTGGTGCCTTTCCTTGCGCGGGGCGCGGCCGCAACCGCGCGCTCCGTGACCGCCAGCGGGCGGCACCGGTAAGGACGGGGCGGCCGGAAGGAAAGTGACGGCGCGGGTTCAGCCGAGCTGGGAGCCGATGGCGCTGAGCTTGCGCGGATCGCCGATCACGTGGACCGCCTGGATCCTGTCCCCGGCCATCGTGAAGACCAGCACCCCCGATAGCTCCCTGCCGGTGAACCCGAGCAGGGCAGGTTGCCCGGCGACCGGGTGGGTCACCAGGGTGGCGCCCGGCCCCCAGTAGTGCAGCAGGCGCCTGGCCACCCGGAGAGCGCCGTGGACCACGCCCGCCGGCTTCCCGCCAGGGCCGGCGTCGAAGTCGCCCCAGGCGCCAGGCGCCAGCACCGCGAGCAGGCCGTCCAGGTCACCGCTGGCGCAGGCGGCGATGAACTTCTCTGTGACCTGCCGGTGCTCGGCGGCGCCGACGTCGACGGCTGCGCCTGCCTGGCTGTCCTTGACCTTCTGGCGGGCCCGGCGGGCCAGCTGGCGGCAGGTCGCCGCGGGCCGGCCGAGTGTCTCCGCGACGGAGTCGAACGGCAGGCCGAAAATGTCGTGCAGGACGAACACCACCCGCTCGGCCGGGCCGAGCCGCTGCAGCACGACCAGCAGGGCCAGCTGGATGTCGTCGTCGAGGGTGACCCGGTCGGCCGGGTCGACGGCCGGCTGCTGGCCCACGGGCCGCCGGCCGCCGGGTACGAACTCGATCTCGCTGGCGTCGTGCGGGCGTTCCCGGCGTGACCGGGCCGAGCGGACCTGATCCAGGCAGAGCCGGCTGGTGACCACGATCAGCCAGCCGCGGCTGTCCTCGATCTCGCCGCGCGGGGCGCGGAGCAGGCGGGCGAACGCGTCCTGGACAACGTCCTCGGCCGCGCCGATATCCCCCAGCATCCGGAAAGCCAGGTCGATCAGGTAGGGACGGTGCTCATTCCAGCTGCTGATGACCTGTTCGTCATTGTGCTGCTCAGTCACGCCACACCTCCCTGGCCTGGCCGCGGGCCTGGTCGCGGGCCCTGCCTGAAGGACGATGCACGGGCGCCGAATGTGACGCCCGGCTGCCCGTCACGTAATTGTCCGCTGCGCCGTCCTTTGCCGGTGACATCCAGCCGCCCTGCCTGGGCGGCCCGGCTCACCGAAGGAGACATCGTGACCCGCATCCCAGGCCACACGATCGCCGACGCGCCCGAGGCGTCGCGCCCCCTGCTGGAGGGCGTCGTGCAGTTCTCGCCCACGGGCAAGCCGCTCAACCTGCACGCGCAGATGGCTCACTCCCCCGCGGTCCTGGCCGCCTACACCGCCATCCGGCAAGCCACGGCGGCCCACGGCACGCTGCCGCCCCGCGTCCGGTCGGCGCTCATGCTGGCCACGGCCGGCGTCAGCCATAGCGCCTACGCGGAGGCGGTCACCGTGCAGCTCGCCGCGGCGGCCGGGTGGAGCCCGGCGGAGGTTTCCTGCCTGCGGAACGGCCAGAGCGTCGGTGACCAGAGGGCGGATTCGCTGGTCCGCGTGGTCCGCGAGGCGGCCGCGCGGGCCGGCGAGGTCAGCGACCCTGCCTGGCAGCGGGCCATCGCGTCCGGCTGGACCAGCCAGGAGCTCGCGGAGGCCTTCGCCTACCTCGGCCTGACGATCTTCACCGCTTACTTCCTCACCTACGCGCAGACGCCGCTCGACCTGCCCCCTGGCGTGCCCGCCACCGGCCAGCGGGTGTAGCGATGGAACTAGCGCAAAGCCGGATCGTGACCGACGACGTCGCGCGCCTGGCCGGTTTCTACGCCCGCCTGCTCGGCGTGCCGGTCACGCTCAACGACTACTACGTGGAGCTCCAGGCCGGGCCGGCCTCGGTGGGTTTCTCCAGGCGACGGTTTACCGAATACCGGGAGGACGACTGCCGGGAGGCAGCGGAGGCTGGCCGCCGGCGCCAGGACGAGGTCATCCTCGACTTCCTGGTCGACGACGTCGACGCGGAGTATCCGCGGATCGCCGCGCTGGGCGTCGAGTGGGTGCTGCTGCCAACCACCCAGCCCTGGGGGAACCGGTCGATGATCTTCCGGGACCCGGCCGGGAATCTAGTCAACGTGTTCTCTAGGACCCCGGCGTGA
>DASXLW010000168.1:0-11344 GCA_036496025.1 Streptosporangiaceae bacterium | reverse complement strand
CATGCTGGGGGGTGAGAGCGGGTTCGACCTGGCCCGGCGGCTGGCCGGGCAGCGCCCGGGCGGCGGACCGGCGGTGATCTTGATCTCGACCCACGCGGAGGCCGACTTCGCGGATCTGATCGCCGACAGCCCGGCGGTGGGATTCGTGCCGAAGCCGGGGCTGTCGGCCGATGCGATCCGGCGGATCCTCGATGGCCGCGCGCCAGGAGGCCCGCGCGGCGCTCCCGCGCGCTGAGGCTCGAACCCTCCCGCCCGGCGTGCGGGCGGCTACGAGGTGTCGCCCGGCAGTGCGGGCACGGCCGCCGGATCGGCCGGAAGCCGGACGTGCAGGGTCGTTCCGCGGCCGGGCGGGCTCAGCACCGAGATGGTTCCGCCGAGCGCCTCGACCCGGTCCTTGAGGCCGATGATGCCCGACCCGCGGCTCTGATCGGCACCGCCGATGCCGTCGTCGCGGACCGAGAGCGCAAGGGCGCTGTCGTCGCCTCGTACCCGCAGGTCGATGACCGAGGCCCGCGCGTGCTTGGCGGCGTTGGCGAGCGCCTCGGACACGATGTAATACGCGGCCACCTCGACCTGCGGCCCCGGCGGCGAGCCCAGGTCAAGGTCGGGCTCGACCGGCACCGCGGACCGCCGGGCCAGCGCCTTGAGCGCCGGGCCCAGCCCGGCCTCGGACAAGATGGCCGGGTGGATGCCGTGTGAGACCTCCCGCAGCTCGTCCAGCGCGGTAACCAGGCCGTCGGCCAGCATCGACAACTCGCGCTGGATGTTGTCCGCGGGCCGGGGTGTCATCATCTCGATCATGCGGGCCTTCAGCGCCAGCGAGACCAGCCGCTGCTGGATGCCGTCATGCAGGTCCCGTTCCAGCCGCCGCCGGGTCTGGTCGGCGGCGGCGACGACGCGAGCCCTGGAGGCGATGAGCTCGGACCGGGTCTGCGCGTTCGACATCGCCGTCGTGATCAGGTCGGCGAAGTTCGCGATGCGTCCCTCGGCAGCGGCCGGCAGGGGATCGGAGGCAAAGTTCAGCACCAGGGCCGCGCCCCACAGCTGGTCATCGATGATGATCGGTGCGCCGATCCGCGATCTTCCGCCGATCCGGCGGGCCATTGCCGTGATCTCTCCGGCGTCTTGGTCGTAGCCGTCCATGCGGGCCGTGCGGCGGGTGCGCGACACCCGTGCGGCGACGCCCTCGAGTGCCCAGTTCGAGCCGACCGGCCAGAAACTGACGTCACCCCACGTGGCCACGACGGTCCCGGTCGCGTCGGCTTCGTAGCGGACGATGCACGCCGCCTCGGCGTCCAGGACCTGTCCGATCTCTTCGGCGACGGCGGCGAAGACCTCCCCGGTCTCCGCGCCCCGGGCCACCAGCGTGGCCACGTGCCGAAGTGCCGCCTGTTCTCCCGCGAGCCGCTCGATCTCGGCCCGGGCGTCACTATTGGCGATCGCCGTGGCCATGAGTTCGGTGAAGGCGGCCAGGCGGTCCAGGGTATCGGCGGGCAGCGGCGCGCGCTGGTAGCCAGCCGCCACCACCACCGCGCCCCAGACACGACCGCTGACGATGACCGGAACGCCGGCTGCCATGCCGATGTCGAACTCCCTGGCGGGCGCGGCAATGGCGCTTCTGATCTGCGTGTAGTCATCGATTCTGAGCGGCTGGCCGGTCCGCTGCAACGAGGCGACGATGCCCGGATCACCGGCCGGGCAGGGCCAGAGCCGGCCGAGATAGGACGAGACCTCGCCCGCCCCGGCGACCACTGTTGCCACACCTTCCCGCTCGTACCGGAACAGCCCCACATGCGGAACCCCGAACAGCCGTGCGACCTCGGCGGCGACCGCGGTGAAGACATCGCCCGGCGGGACCGCCCCGGCGACCAGCGTCGCGACGCGGCCGAGCGCCGCCTGCTCCGCAGCGACTCGTTCCAGCTCCGTGCGCGTCGCGGTGTTCGCGATCGCCGTGGCGACGAGCTCGGTGAACTCGCCGATACGGGACTCCGTTTCCGCGGGGAGCGGCCCTGGCCGCGAGGAGCCGACGAGCATGACCCCCCAGAGCCGTCCCCCGACCACAATGGGGGCACCGACCGCCGCGCAGACCCCCACGGAGCGCACGTAGCCGGCGGTCGGCCCTTCGATGCCGGTGTAATCGTTGATGCGGGCCGGCCGATGCGTGCGGAACACGCGCAGGGCAACGTTGTCCCCGTCCAGCGGCACCCGCGTGCCGACCGCCGCCGGCGGCCCTAGCAGGTTCCAGGCCGCGGCCACCGTCACTGTCCCGTCCTCCTCGTAGGCCAGCAGGTGCGCGCTGTCGAGGTGCAGGAGCCTTCCTGTTTCTTCGGTCACCGCCGCGAAGACCTCCGCGGGCGAGGGCTGGCGGGCGACCAGCGTGGCCACCCGCCGCAGCGCCTCGTGCTCGTCGGCCAGCACGTCCCGCGCTTCCTCTGACCCGGTGGCGCGACGGCGCGACCGCGCGGCGGCGCCGGCCACAGCCGCAAGGACGAACGCGGCGACGCCCACGGCCAGGGCCGGCACGATCTCCCCCCCGGGCCACCCCAGCCGCCCACGCGGTCTGAAGGCCGCCGCGCGCAGCTGCACGCGGCGCCGGCTTGTCGCGCCCGGCGCAGCCCGGCGAAAGCCCGCCGCCATGAATCGAGCCTGCCACCGCAGATCGCAGCGTGCAATCGCGCGGCTGGGCCGTGCCGCCACCGGTAGCCCGGCTTCGGCCGTCCGGGCGGGCGGCCATTTCCGCCGCCGTCTGCGGTAACCGGGAGCGTCCGGGATCAGGCCTGTGGACGGGTCTGCTTGGGCCTTGTTGCTGCTAGCAAGCAGGCCGGGATTCCTGCTGACCGGGTGGTGGCCTGGGGCTCGCCGCGATGCGCCAGGACCGCGGGCGCGGCATCGTCGGTGTCACGGCGAGCTCGCCTCCTCACCCCGGTGCAGGGGCCACGGGCGGGTCCAGTAGCAAAGGAGAAAGTAATGATCAGGTCACTGGCCCGGCGCAACGCACGTAACCGCCGCCTGCGGATGCTGCTGGTGCTGCCGGCCGCCGCGGCGGCCGCGGCGGTGGTGGTGGCGGCGTGCAGTTCGTCCGGCACCCCCTCGGGCACCTCCGCCTCCGGCGGCAGCAGCGCGCACGCGGCGGCGGCTGCGAGCGGCGTCAAGACCGCGAAGGTCGGCGGTGTGACGGTGCTGACCAACGCCAAGGGATTCACGCTGTACTCGTTCGCGCCCGACACGCCCACCACGTCGAAGTGCAACGGGACGTGCGCGCAGAACTGGCCGCCGGTGAAGGGGCCGGTGACCGCGTCGGGGGTCAAGGGCACGTTCGGCACCATCAAGCGATCCAACGGCGCAACGCAGGCCACCTTCGACGGGCACCCGCTGTACGCCTTCGTCGGCGACACCGCCCCCGGGCAGGCCAAGGGCAACGGCCTGAACGCAGCCGGCGGGGTGTGGCACGAGGTCACCACGTCCGGCAGCGCGGCGGCGGCGCCCGCCGGCACTTCGTCGTCGGGCGGCGGAGGCTACGGATACTAACCCGGCCGCACCAGAACCGGGCCGGGTAAACCAGTACGGATCGGCGGTGCTCGCCATCCACGGTCCCGGCCGCCGGCTCATCGTCCCCGAAGCGCCCCGACTCGGAGCAGCGTCATGAACGAGCCCCAGGTCAACGTCGATCACTTCTCTCACCGGCCTGTCCACCATGTGGTGGGCCTGCTGACCGATAAGTCGGAGATCTCCGCGATCTTCGGCGAACTCGAATCGGCCGGGCTGGATGTCGCAGCGGTGGAGATTCTGTGCGGTGAGCGGGGAGCGGCCATCTTGGATGAGCATGGCCGCTACCACGGGCTGCGAGGCCGCGTGGTGCGGGCCTTCCAGCGGCTCGGCTACGACGGGCTAACCCTGGAGATCTACGACGAGGCGCTCAGAGCCGGTGACATGCTGCTGCAAGTTCCGGTGCCGCCGAAAGAGCGCCGCCGCGTCGCGGGACTGCTGCAGCACCACCATGTTCACGACGTTGGCTACTTCGGACCCGGCACGTTCGAGCAGTTCCCCGACGTCGACGCGGACTGACCGCCGCTCGCCGCGGCAGCGCGTCCGGAACGACAGGGGACCGGCTACCGGTGGATCGCCCTGTCCAACACCACGCTGGGCACGCTGATGGCGACGATCAACGGGTCGATCGTCCTGATCGCGCTGCCGGCGTGGGGAGGCTGCCTGCTGGACGTCGCACAGCGCTCGCGGGCGCTGCCAGACGAGCGACGAGCACGATCACCGCGACCAGCAGTGCGGTCAGCCGCAGGCCCGGGCGCCCCTCCGCCGCACCTCCCACGGCGGCCGCTGCTGGACCGCCCCGGCGGTGGTCGCTCGCGCCAGGGGCCGTCGTGGAGATTCAGGCCGTTGCCGTTGGCTTGGCTTGGGTGAGTGTCGCGGGACGCCGTTGGCAGTGGGCGGGCAGGGGACGACGTGCACGCCGATTCCGCCGCCGCGGCGGATCAGCTGCGACCTGATCGTGGTCGTGGGCCGCAGCGCGGCCAGCCGGGGCTGGCGGGTCGCGCCGAGCACCAGCTGAGTGGCGTTCTGCGCCTGGGCGAACGCCAGCAGCGCGGCCGGGATGTCGGGGTCGGCCAGCTGGTGGTAGGTGCCGCCGAGCGAGACGGTGAGCTGCCGCTGGGCGGCGAGCGCGGCGCGAGCAGCAGCGGTCGGGCCTGCAGGCCGGGCGGCGTGCACGGCTAGCAGGTCCCCGGCGGACCAGGCGGCGATCCGTGCCGCCCTGCGGATCAGAGTCTCGCCCTCCGGGCCGCCGCTGAGCACGACCACCACCCGCTCCCTGGCATGGCCGTCTCCCTGAACCTGGCCGCCGGGTCGGCACCGCCGCCGGTCGCTGACCAGCTTGCCAGCCAGCCACAGCAGGGCAAGCTCACGCAGCGCGGACAGGTTCGGAATCTGGAACCAGTCGCCCGGCGCTGCCCCGGCGCGCTCCACCGGATAGATGAGACCGTGCGCCAGCCGTTCCTGCAGTGCTTGCGGCGCCACGTCCACCAGCTCGACCTCGGCCGCCGCGCGGACCACCGGATCGGGCACGGTTTCCCGGTGCGGGACGCCGGTGATCTTCGCCACCACGTCGCTGAGCGATTCTAGCTGGCCGATCCGGACGGTGGAGATCACGTCGATACCTGCGGCAAGCAGCTCCGCGGCGTCCTGCCATCGCCTGGCGTGACCCGCGTCCGGCACGTTGCGGTGGGCGAGATCGTCCATCAGCACTACCGCGGGGCTGCGGGCCAGCACCGCGCCAAGATCTATCTCCTCGAACCCGGTGTTCTGGTACGGGATCTTCGCGGCGGGAATGATCTCCAAACCGGCCAGAAGGGCTTCGGTGTGCGGCCGGCCATGCGTCTGCGCGATAGCCACCACGACGTCGGTGCCGTACTCAGCACGCCGGTGACCCTCGCTGAGCAGCGCGCAGGTCGTGCCGGCGCCCGGCGCATAGCCCAGGTAGATCCGCAGACTCCCCCGGTTCACTGAGCGTCCCCGCCCTTCGCCAGGCGCCGCAGCACCCGGGAGATGCCCCCCGGTACCCCGCCACTCCGGGCAGCCGTCATCCCGCCGCGGGCGCTGTGGGCCGCGGTCAGGGCGCGGCGCAGTCGCGCGCGGTCGGCTGTGACCAGCCCGCCCCACACGCCGTGCTGGCCGAGGTCCCACTGCCGCAGCGACAGCATCAGGCACTCGCCCCGGACCAGGCAACTCGTGCAGACCGCGATCGCAGCGGCAGCCTCCTGGCGCGCGCTGGCCGGATCCAGGCTGACCGGGAACCACTGGTCCGGGTCAAGGCCGCTGTCAGCACAGCTGGCATACCTGGTCACCTGGGCCCGCAAAGCATGATCGACTGCCGCGCCGCGGCGCAGTGGATGCGGTGGCGGGATGGTCACATCGTCACGGGTGCGCCCGGACGGCGCGATCCGAGCTCGCGGTGTGCCTGGCGAGGCTGTCATGTGCTTGCTCCTTCTGCGTCGCCTTCGCAGCACGCTGCCCGGCCACCCCTGGCCGGGCATCCGGCCAGGCCCTGGTGGCGAGCTGCCGGCCGAAGCCGTTGCACTCAGCCTGGCGGCCGGCTCCCGCGTCGCGCATTGCAGGCAACGGGAGTCAGCTATGGGGGCTAGCAGGGGCCGCGGGCCGGTGCAGTGCTCACGACTGGCGCCGGGGTTCGCGACGAAACATGCCCTGTCCGTGGATGCGATCTAGGAGCTGCTGCCCGGAGGTCGTGACGCCGGCGGCACTAGCGCGCCTCAAGAAGCGTGATGACGGCGCGCACACGTCGGTGGTCATCGTCGGTCTCTGGGATGTGCAGCTTCATAAAGATGCTGCGCACGTGTTTTTCGACGGTTCCTTCGGTAACCCAGAGCTTCCGGGCGATACCGGCATTTGATCGGCCCTCGGCCATGAGCGCGAGCACCTCACGCTCCCGGGGGGAAAGCGCGTCAAGCGGGTCGCCTCGGCGCCGGGCGGCGACGAGTTCTTGGACCAGGGCCGGGTCGACGACTGATCCTCCGCGCGCGATCCGGCCGAGCGCATCGATGAATTCCGCAACGTCGGTAACCCGGCTTTTCAGGAGGTACCCAATGCTCTGGCCGCTGGCCAGCAGCTCCATCGCATGCTCAACCTCGACATGCGCCGACAGAACCAGGATGGCGATCTGCGGGAACTCCGCGCGGATGACCCTGGCCGCGTCCAAACCCTCGGTCGAGTGGCCCGGGGGCATCCGGATATCCACCACAACCAAGTCGGGGCTGCGCTCCCGCACCAAATCGATGAGCCCGGCGGCAGCCCCGGCCTGACCCACGACATCGAAGCTCGAATGCTCCAGCAGGCTCGCGATTCCTTCGCGCAGAAGGACATCGTCGTCGGCCAGGACCACTCGCGTTTGCGTCATCATCCGTCACGCCGGATTCTGCGAATCGTCAGACAATGTCGGTGCATACGTTACCAATCGGCCAGCCGACCCGCAGGAGGGCGGCCGGGGCGAGGCCGACGGCGAACAGCTCCTCCGGGTTTGGTGCCCGGGCCCCCCGCTGCCAGCCATCGCCCCCGGGACAGGCAAATCCATATCAAGCCGCCCGTCCAGTGACCGGGCATGGCCTTCCCGCTCGCCCTCCACGACCGCTGCTGCGGTATAGAGAACATCCTGCGGACGTTCCGGCATCTGAACTCCTCCTCAGGACCGCCGCCGGACACCGCACGTGACTGCCGCGGGATCCCGCGCTCATCGGTGACGGGGTGAGGCATGCCTACGACAAGACTCCCGCCGCGGCACCTGGCCGCGCATTGCAGCTAGCAGCAATCCCGCCGCCCGGTTAGCTGCAGCCCCAGATGGTGGCTGGCCGCGATGCCCGACCGCCCCAGGCGCGCGATCCTGAAGGCGCCGGGAGCAGCCAACCTGGTAGGAGGCCGAACGATGGAACCCACTCCGACGATCGCCCGGCACGAGGCCATCAACCACGATGAACCTCTCGTGCACGACTGGCGGGTGCTGCAACTCACGCGTCTTGGGATCCCCGGTCTGCTGGCCGAGGGCGCTGCCGGCCATGTCGACTGGCACGACATCGCGAGGCTGGTTCAGCGCGGCTGCCCGCCGCTGCTCGCCCTCCGCATCGTGCGCTGAGCGACGTTCACTTCGAGAAGCCGGCGCCAGCGGTAACCACCACCACGTCGACGTCAAATTTGACCCGCCGACATCTGAACCAGGCCCCGACGATCCCGGCCCGTAATAAAGACATCGAGATCCGTCAGGCAAGCCACGGCCGTCCCCAAGCGTCGGCTTGGGCGCTGGCTATCGAGGGCAGATAGGTTTTCCGCGGGGGCCCTGGGGCTGCCGGTTCTTGCTCCGGCAAGGGCAGCCAGGCCGGGTATGCGTGCCCGGCCTGGCGTGCGGTGGCCGCTGATGGTGGTTAGTGGCCGAAGAGCCCAAGCTGGGTCGCGAGCCCGACGTCATCGCGCTTGGCCCAGTGTTCGGCGACCTTGCCGTCCTGGATGCGGTAGAGGTGGATCGCCTCGATCTCGAATTGCTTTCCGGTCGGCGGCGTGCCCATGAACTCGCCGGTGTGCGTGCCCCTGGTGATAAGGCGGACCGCGGTGCGGTCTGCGTCGCCGAAGGCGTCGCAGATCTCATAAGACAGGTCGGCGAACGCCCCGCGCAGCCAGCGAAGCACCGCGTTGGCCCCCTCCGGCCCCGGCGGGGTGCCGGGGGGCGCCTCGTGGTCCACGTAGTCCTGGGTGACCATCTGCCCGGCCAGGTCGTACCGGCCCGCGCCGAAGTACTCCACTTGCGTCCGCACGGCGATGTCGACGCTGCCCGTCTTGGCGGTAGTCATGGCGGTTCCCTTCGCTAGAATTGTACTCTATTACATAGAATCTAGTTCTAGTAGATGGAATGCTAATCTGTCAAGATGGCATCGCGAACGCGCCCGGACCGCCGCCAGGCCATGGCCGACCAGACCCGGCATGACATCCTGCAGGCCGCGCGCCAGCTGTTTGCCCGGCGGGGTTACGCCGCGACATCGGTGACCGACATCGCCCGCGAGGCCGGCGTCGCAGTGCAGACCATCTACGCGCGGCTCGGCTCCAAGCGGGGCATGCTAATGGCGCTGATCGACCTGATCGACGAGGAAGCCGACGTCGGCGGCCTGGTCGCCGGCGTCCGCGCCGCCGGCACGCCCGAGGACGCTCTGGCCGCGGAGGTCCGCCTCACCCGCGCGTTCCAGGAGCGCTGCGGGGACATCATCGGAGCCCTGTTCGCGGCTGCGGCGGCCGAGCCGGACCTGGCCGCGGCCGTGGCCGAAGGGCAGCGCCGCCACCGCGACGGGGCGCGGCTGACCGTGGCCCGCATCACCGAGCTCGGCGGGCTGCGCGCCGACCTCGCCCCCGAGCACGCCGCCGCGCTGATTGCCATCGCCACCACCCAGCAGGCATGGCATGAGCTCCGCGACGCCTACCGGCTGTCCTGGGACGACGCCGAGGCGCTGCTCCACGACACGCTCAGCCGGGCCGTGCTGGCATCAAGCCCCGTCCCCAGCCGCTAATCCCGCGGAAGACCCGCGGAAGCCGCCGGGCTCCCGGCACCGGCCCCGCACGCCGGCAAGCGCCAGGAACCCTGCGGCGTCCCCCAGACGACCGTATCTACCCGTCAAGCCGGGGTTCCCCTGAAAGTGTGGACACTTCGATCTGACTGATCATGCTGTCCCGCTTGTCCGAGAGCTGCCATCTAACGGCCGGAGCGGAGGCGCTGTCCAGGGAGGAACGACCTGGACGCTGTTGTTGCGGATTGAAGCTGGACGAATGACGTCCGGGTTCCGGGGATGCCCTCCCCGGGCCGGTTCGCCGGAAGCCGCGCCGGAGATACCGGGCGCGTGTGCCTTCCCTATCGGTGCCGGCGGGTCGAAGCTGGGAGCATGCGGCCGGCCATCGTCATTATCGGCGGGGGAATCAGCGGGCTGACCGCTGGCATCGCCTTCGCCCGCAACGGCCTGGAAGCCGAAATCTACGAACAGGCCTCTGGGCTCGGCGAGGTCGGGGCCGGCGTGGGCTTGTGGGCCAATGCCTTCCGCGCCCTGGAATCGATCGGCCTGGCCGAGGAGGTGCTGCGGATCGCGGGCGGGTACACCGGAGGCGGCCTCAAGCGCCCGGACGGCAGGTGGCTGGTGTACCAGCGCAAGGAGATCCTGCTGGACCGGTGGGGGTCGGCGATGGCCACCGCGCACCGGGCCGAACTGCAGCAGCTGCTCGCCGCCCAGATCGATCCGGCCGCGATCCACCTCGGTGCCTGCTGTACCGGGTTCAGGTACACGGCCGACGGTGTCGCGGTTCAGTTCGAGGACGGCCGCGAAGTCCGGGCCGCCCTGCTCGTGGGCGCCGATGGGGTGCATTCGGTGATCCGGAGCCAGCTGTTCGGAAATGCGCCGCTGCGGTACCGCGGCTATACCGCCATCCGCGCGATAACGCCGGCGGGAACGGTTCGGCTTCCGGGCGAGGCCAGCGAGACGTGGGGGCGAGGCTGCCGGTTCGGCCTTGCCCCCACCAGCGGGGAGCGGCTCACCTGGTTCGCGACGTGGAACGCGCCGGCCGGCGGCGCCGCGGGCGGCACCCGGCAGGACCTGCTCAGGCGGTTCGGTGACTGGCATGAGCCGATCCGCCGGGTCATCGAGGCGACACCGGCGGACAGCATCGTCCGGACCGACGTTCGCGACCGCTGGCCAGCCAGGATGTGGACCCGGGAACGGGTGGCGCTGATCGGCGACGCCATCCATCCGATGACCCCGGACCTTGGCCAGGGCGCCTGCCAGGCAATCGCGGATGCGGTCACGCTGGCGACGTGCGTGGCGCAGGCGAACGACCTGCGCGCCGCCCTGACCGGGTACCAGCGGCAGCGGCGGCGGAACGCCGCCATTACCACCATGATGGCGCGGATGATGGGCGCCGCAGCCCAGCGGCACGGGCGCCTCACCTGCACCGCCCGCAACGCCATCGTCGCGGCGCTGCCGCTCCCGCTGACGCTCCGCCAGCTCGACCTGGTCGTCGGCCGACCGCAAATCGGGCAGCCCGGCCCCCGCCGCGCCAGCTGAGCGGCCCGGCCATGCGGGCGACCCCCGTCAGGTTCGGCCTCCCGGCATCAGCCGGGCGGCAGTGGCGATGAACGGGATCGGGCCGGTGAGGCGGCCGGGGGCGGATCTGCGACTTCCCAGGCGGCAAAGGTGATCCCCTTCCAGCGCGGAGCACCGACCACGTCAAAGCAGGTCGGTCAGATCCCGGCGAGCTACAGTCAGGGGTCGGGGACGATCGTCAGCGGAACGGCAGCCAATAAGGCGACGGAAGCTGCGCTGGCCACCTACCCGGGGGGCATCGTCGACCGTGTGGTGAAGCTGAGCAACGGCGAGTACGAAGTCCATAACATTGGCGTCAACTGGCCGCACCACGTCTTCGTCAACCAGGACTTCAAGGTCGTGGGCGCCGGGTAACCGCCGCGGTAGAGCCACCCTCTGACCATCATTTCCTGAACCGCTAGCGCAGCGGCCTGACGCCGGTTAGGCCCGCGGCGGTCACCAGATAACAGCGGCCCCGCCGGGAACAGCGCCCAGATCATGATCCACCCGACGGTTCCGCCTTGTCCTGCCAGGACGCTGACGGTCTGCCGGGCGGGGTGGCAAGAGGCTGGCCGCTGTAGGAACCGTCGGGGAGCGAGAAGCACGGTCGTTCAGAACCCGGGGAAGACTTGCCTCAGCTCATCGAGATTGATGTTCCTGGCCTCGAGGGGCGGGGTGTGCGCTGGGTCGAGCCTCCCGTAGACCAGCCGGACGAGGGC
>DASXLW010000167.1:0-2214 GCA_036496025.1 Streptosporangiaceae bacterium | reverse complement strand
CATCTGCAACCAGATCACTCCGGGCACCGTGCGGATGCTAACCCGGCTGACCGGCCTGTCTCCGTCCGCGGTCGTGGTCTCCGGGCACGACGTGGGGCATATTGGTCCCGCCGACATCATCGTGGGCATTGACCGGCTGCGCCGTGCGGGGCAGGTCGACGGCCCAGTCGCGGTGGCGTCGAGCACGCCCTACTCGTTCGGATTCGGCCTGATCACGCCGCCGGCCGGCTCAGTGAGGGCCGCCGCGGTCACCGCATCGAAAGGAGCCACCAGGTCCATGACAGAGCCGACGGACTTCCGCCGGTCCGAGGACAACGGCGTACTCACCTTTACCTTCACCAGGGACGCCAAGCTCAACGCCGTCTCCCCCGCGATGATCGACGGCCTGCGGACCGCGGTCGACGACCTAGGTGACCGGGACGACCTCAAAGTGCTGGTAATCGCCGCGGAGGGCCGGTACTTCACCGCGGGCATCGACCTGACCGACAGCGGTGCGGGCGGCCGGCGCGGGTACGCGCCTGACGGCAGCTTCAGCCCGCGGCGCCTACGGCGCGGCTACCGCAGTTTCCACCTGCTGATGGACGAGCTCGAGGCCATCGAGAAGCCCTCGGTGCTCGCCGCCCACGCGCGCTGCCTGGGGGTCGGCCTGGAGATCGGCGCGTCCTGCGATTTCCGGCTCGCCGCCGGGGGCGCCAGCTTCGCGCTGCCGGAACTGCCCAACCTCGGCGTGATACCGGGATCCGGCGGTATCAGCCGGGTGACCCGGCTGGTCGGGCCGCACTGGGGCAAGTGGCTGGCGTTCGGCGAAGAGGTCTCGGCCGAGCTGGCGCTCACGATGGGACTGGTGCACGCCGTGTACCCGGCCGAATCGTTCCGCGAGCGGGCGACGGCATTCGCGCGCAAGCTCGCGGCCCTGCCCAGCGAGGCGGCCGGGGTCACCAAGACCGCGGTCGACATCGCCGCCAGCGTAGACCGCGGGACCGCCCGCGAGTTCGACCGCTACGCGAACACGGTCCTGCTCACCTCCGACGAGCACAAGTCGATGCTGGAGGCGTTCACGAACCGCAAGCGCGCGCCACGGAACGCCACCGACGATCAGGCGGACTAGCGGTGGTCGAGCCGACGCTGGCCGCCCACATCCGGGCCGGGGCCGTCGCCCACGACGGCTGCCCGCTGGTGTTCGCGACCGGGGCCGGCGAGCGTGAGACTACCCTCGGCGGGCTGGTGAGTGACGCGGAGAAAGCCGCCAGGGGGCTGCAGGCCCGGGGCATCGGCCGCGGTGACGTGGTCGCGGTCCAGCTACCGGGGTCCTACGAGGGAGCGGTGATCCAGGCGGCCGTCGGCCTGTGCGGAGCGGTCCTGCTGCCGGTGGTAATGATCTACGGCCCCCGGGAAATGGACTTCATGCTGCGGCGCTCGGGCGCCGCCGCGGTCGTCCTCCCCCGCGAGCACCGCGGCCGACCGCACGCCGGCGTCGTGCTAGGCGGGCTGTCCAGGCTGCCCGCGCTCAAGTTCGCGGTCGTCGTGGGCGACAGCGCACCCGGCCACGGCGCGGCCGGCTACGCCGGACTGCTGGGCCAGCCGGGCGGCACGTACCGCCAGCCCCGCCCCGGCCCCGACGACCGCGCGGCGCTCATGTACACCTCGGGAACCACGGCCGAGCCCAAGGGCGTGCAGCACTCGCACCGGACCCTGCTGGCCGAGGCGACCTCCCGGGTGTATACCCGCAACGGCCCGGGCGCCCGGCACCTGGGGCTCTTCCCGCCCGGGCACATGGCCGGGCTGCTCAGCCTGCTGCGAATCCTGCTGCTGGGCACCCCCACGGTGATCATGCAGGCCTGGGATGCCGCCCTGGCCGCCGAGCTCATCGACCGGCACGCGGTCACCTCGTGCGGCGGGGCACCGGTCCAGCTGTCCGGACTGCTCGACCAGCACGCGAACGGCACCGCCGCCCTCGGCACGCTGCGTGAGTTCCTGACCGGCGCGGCCCCGGTCCCGCCAAGCCTGATCCGGCGGGCCGAGGCGGCCGGGATCACGGCGTTCCGCTCCTACGGCAGCAGCGAGCACCCCACCGTGACCACCGGGACCATCGCCGACCCACTTGACCTGCGGGCCGAAACCGACGGCGGGCTGCTCGCGGGCAACCAGGTCCGCCTGGTAGACGCGGCTGGCCGCGACGTCCCCGAGGGCGGGGAGGGCGAGATCCTCACCCGC
>DASXLW010000166.1:0-16740 GCA_036496025.1 Streptosporangiaceae bacterium | reverse complement strand
CGGAGGACTACGTCTTCGAGGAGGCGGCCGCCGGGGGCGGCGAGGTGAGGTTCTCGGAGCTGCTTGCGCCGGACCAGGACACGCTCGTCATCTACAGCTTCATGTTCCCGCGCTGGTCTGGTGACACCAGGCCGGGCCCGGCCAAGGGCGAGACGGCCCGGCTGCCCCTCGCCGAGACACCGTGCCCGTCGTGTACGTCGATCCTCGACTCGCTCGACGGTGCTGCGCCGCATCTCGGCTCCCAACTCGGCCTCGTCGTGGTCGCGAAGTCCGATCCGGCCCGGATCCGTGCCTTCGCCGGCGAGCGCGGCTGGCGCCGGCTGCGGCTGCTGTCCTCTCGGAACAACGGCTACAACCGCGACTACCACGCAGAGTGGCCGGACGGTGAGCAGAGCCCGGTCCTGAACGTGTTCACGCGCGACGGCGACGGGTTTCGCCACCGGTGGGCCACCGAGCTGATGTTCGCGCCCCGGGAGGAGGGCGAAGACCCCCGCCACGTGGACTCGATCTGGCCGATCTGGAACGTCCTCGACATGACGCCGGGCGGCCGCGGAAGCGATCCGAACTTCCCCGCGCTGCACTACGAGTAGCCGCATTTCCTAACGGAAAGGGCGACTCTGGTCCCGAGGCGGGCTCGGTCCCGCGGTTATCCCGGCCGCTGGCTTACCGCCCGGGAGCGCGATGCGGAGGCGGCCGTGGCCGCAGGCATCACCACCTCGCCAGCGGCATCGCCGCGCTCGCTGGCCGCCGGGCCGGCAACACGCTGCGGGACGCGGCTCTAGCTCAGGCCGTCGATGACGCCCCGGTCGTAACCGCACTGGCCGTCCACGATGGTCGCCAGCACCTCGAGGTCGGCGATCCGGTCCGGGGCGACCGCCGTCGGGTCCTCCGACAGGACCACCAGGTCGGCGAGCTTGCCCGGGGCGATGGTCCCCTTGGCGTGCTCCTGGTGGCTGGCGTACGCCGATCCGTAGGTGTAGGCGCGCACCGCCTCATGCGCACCGATCGCCTCGCCGGGGTTGTACGGCGCGCCGGAACCGGTGCGCCGGTTGACCATGTCGTGGATCCCCAGCAGCGGCGCGCCGAGCGCCACGGGCCGGTCTGAGCTGCCCGGCAGCGTCAGCCCGGCCTCCAGCAGGGAACGGTGCCGGTAAAGCCACCCGTGCCGGGCGGGGCCGAGCGCCGCCAGCATCCCGTCGCCGATCTCGGTGGCGAACCGGCCCTGCGGCACCGCGATGATGCCCAGCTGAGCCGCCCGGGCCACCTGATCCGGGCGGGCGACGGCGAAGTGCTCTATCCGGTGCCGGGCGTCCGGCCGCCGATACCGCGACAGGGCCTGCGCGTACGCGTCGAGCGCCACGTCGATGGCCCGGTCCCCGACCGCGTGCGTCGCGACCTGCCAGCCGGAGCGGTGCGCGGCGATGATCGTCTCTGTGAGCTGGCCGACGTCGGCCTGCAGGTAGCCGGTCCCGTCGCCGGGAGCCCCGGCCTCGGCAGCGTCGGCGAACGGCTCGGTCATCGCGGCGGTGCGCCCGATCAGGGATCCGTCGCTGAACACCTTCATCGCGCCCAGCCGCAGCCAGTCGTCGCCGAATCCGGTCCGCAGCCCCAGGTCCAGCCCGAGGTCCAGGCCGTCGTCGGCATGCGCGACCACCGGATGCAGAACGTCGCTGGCGACCATCAGCTCGACCCGGACCCGCAGCCTGCCCTGCTCCCTGGCGGCCTGGTAGGCGGCCGCCTCGACCGGGCTCTGGCCGATCCAGCCGCCGCCGACGCCGGCCTCGGTGCAGCTGGTGATGCCCTCGCTGAGGTACTGCGCTCCGGCCCGGTCGATCGCGTCCGCGAGCGCAGCGACCGGGAACGGCCGGACCAGCCGGCCGACCAGTTCCTGTGCCCGCTCCTCGAGCAGCCCGTTCGGCCGCCCGGCCGCGTCGGTGGCCACCCGCCCCCCGGGTACCGCGACCGGGTTGGCGTCGAGGCCCAGGTCGGCCAGGACCAGGCTGTTCACCACGCACATGTGCCCCGAGGTGTGTCGCAGCCACACCCGGCGGCCCGGCGCGACGCGATCGAGAGCGTCGCGATCGGGGTGGCCGCCGATCTTGTTCTGGTCGTAGCCGGACCCGACCACCCACTCGCCGGGGTCGGCGCCCCGCGCTCGCCCGGCTACCGCCGCATACAGTTCGTCCAGGCTGCCGACGCCGGGGGAGCGGAGGTTGATCTCGATCAGCGACAGGCCGAACCACGCCATGTGATTGTGCGCGTCGTGAAAGCCGGGCAGCAGGGTGGCCCCGCGCAGATCCACGACCCGCCCGGCGCTGACCTGGCCCGGGTAGTCCGGCAGGTCCAGGATGCGCCCGCCGGTGATGGCGACCGCGGTCGCGTGCGGCCGCCCGGGGTCCATGGTCAGCACGTTCGCGTTGACCAGCAGCAGCTCGGCGGCGGCGATCATGGCAGCTCCTGTCGGGCCGGATCGGCGGTTATAGGGCTGGTTCGGGCAGCGGGCAGTCCGAGCACAGCCCGCCGCCGGGCACCCGGTAGAACAGGCAGCACGACCGGCGCAAGAACTCCAGGCCGGGCCCGGTTAGCTCGCCCGTGCCGCGCAGCACGCCGGTGTCCAGCAGCCGTTCGGCCAGCGCCCGGGCCGGCCGCCCCAGGTCGGGGCGAATGCAGGCGAGCACCCGAAGCGCGCCGGTCATCGCGGCGGCCGCGTTGCCGTGCAGCAGGCCCGCGGCCACCTTCACCGGCAGGCCGGCGCCCAGCGGTTCGAGGTGGCAGGTCACCACCATCCGGTACGCCAGTTCGGCCAGTTCCTCCTCGCCGTCGGGCCGCCAGCCGCGCGGCTCGGGCAGGTTGAGCCGCATCGGCGTCGCCACCCCGGTTCGCAGCTCGGTCAGGTCCGGCACGATGCCGTCCTGCAGCGCGCAGCCGAGCACGGGCGACCACAGCCGGGCGGCGTAGCCGAGCTGGACGGTCGAGGCCGCCACCCTGGCCTCGGTCACCCTCAGCTGCGCTCCGGTGCTTTCGATCAGGCCGGCCAGCCCGCCCGAGCACAGCGCAGAGGCCGGCTGCCATCGCTGCCCGTCGTCCCCGACGCTGAGCGCGAAGTACGGTCCGGTCCGCGCCGCGCCGGCCAGCGCCCGGCGCACCAGGTCCGGGTCGGCCGGACGAGCCGCGGATTGCACCATTGAAAGCATTGTCCCCGAACGCGCGGGGGTCAGCGTCCCAGCTTAGAGCGAACGTTCCGCCGGCGACCGTGCTGTACGCCGGCGGACTGGCCGGGCTGTCACGAGATGAGACACGGTGGCCCCGGCCCTCGTCGTAGCTGCGGCAGCGTCCGTCTCTCCCCGGTTCGCGGCGTTGTCGGACCCCTCTTCTACACTCCGGTCATGGACTGGAAGATCGAGCTCGTAGCCATCCCGGTAACCGACGTCGACCGCGCGAAGTCGTTCTACGTCGATCAGGTCGGCTTCAACGACGATCACGATTACCAGGTCAACGAGCAGCTGCGGTTCGTGCAGCTCACCCCGCCCGGGTCGGCGTGTTCGGTGGTGCTCGGGACCGGCATCACCGAGATGCCGCCGGGCTCGCAGAAGGGCGTCCAGATGGTCGTCCCCGACGCTGCCGCCGCCCGCCAGCAGCTCATCGACCATGGCGTGCAGGCCAGCGACGTCGACGTGCAGCCCTGGGGATCGTTCGTCTATTTCAGCGACCCGGACGGCAACACCTGGTCCCTGCAACAGCTGCCGGCGCGGGGCTAGAAGCCGTCCGACCCGGATGACCGGGGTCGCCTGTCGTTGGCGACTCACGCTTTCGCGGCTACGGCGCAGGCAGGCTCTCCGCGCAGTCAGGCAGGCTTTCCGCGGAGTCAGGCAGGCTTGCTGCGCAGCGCGGGCCTGAATCCGACGGTCGGCGGTACCGGTTGAACACCGGCAGCGTCAGGCCGATCACGATGGCGCCCGCGATCGTGACGAGCCCGCCGGCCAGGGCGCTGATCGTCGGCGATGTCAGCGATCCCAGCGCGCCGGCCTCCAGGTTGCCGAGTTGCCCGCCGCCTGCGCCTACCACGTAGTCGGCGGCGAGAACCCGGCCGCGAAGCCGGTCGGGGGTAACCGCTGCGACGATGGCTCCCCGGAATACCACCGTGAAGGTGTCGGCGGCCCCGGCCACAGCCAGCAGGCTGAGTGTCAGCCACAGCCCGGGGGCGACCGCGAAGCCGGCGAAGGCCGCGCCCCACACAGCGACCGCGTACAGCATGGCCCGGCCCTGTCGTGAGATGTGCCTGACCGGTCCGGAGAAGGCGGCACTGCCCAGCCCGCCCAGGCCGATGGCCGCGGTGAACAGGCCAAGCGTGCCGGGATTGCCGCCAAACCGTTCGGCGTTGATCGCCGGGAAAAGGGCCATGGGCAGGCCGAAGACGGTGGCGTTGAGATCGGCGAGAAAGGCGCCCGCCAGCACCTGGCTGCGGCGGATGAAGCCGATTCCCTCGGCGACCGCTCGCGGGCCTGGCCGGGGGGCGCTGGCTCGCGGTCGCATGGCGGGCAGCCTGGCCACCCCGTACAGCGCCGCCGTGAAGCTGACCGCGTCCAGCAGATAGCACGCCCGCAGGCCCAGGTGCGAGGAGGCCGCGACGACGCCGGCCAGCGCCGGGCCGACGGTCAGCATGATCTGGAAGCTGAGCCGGCTCAGTGCCAGCCCGGCGGCGAGCTGACTGCCCGGAAGCAGGCTGGGAACAAATGTGCTGCGGGCCGGGCGGTCGACGGCTATCAGCGACGACTGGACCGCCACGAGCGCGTACAGCAGCCAGAGCAGGTCCAGCCCGGCGAACGCCTGGGCGGCGAAAGCCGCCGATACCGCGGCCAGGCAGCTGCTGGTCACCAGCACCAGCTTCCGCCGGTCCGTCGCGTCAGTGACCGGGCCGCCGAGTAGTCCCACGGCCAGAGTCGGCACCATCTGCGCCACGGCGACAGCACCGACCGCGAGCGTCGAGCGGGTGAGGTCATAAACCTGCAGGATGACGGCGAAACTGGTCAGTGCGCCGCCTACCGATGACAGCGTCGTCCCGACCCAGAGCCGGCGGAACGCGGCGGACTCACGCAGCGGCGTGACGTCTGCCAGCAGCCGAACTCGGTCAGGCAAGGCTCCGGGTCTCCTCGTGCTGTCAGGCGGCAACGCCGTGGCGCACGCGCGGGCGGCGAACGAGCGCGCGCCGATTGTATCAGCACTTATATAAGTACTGATACAATTATCAGGTGACCGATACCAGCATCGCCGATCCGACCGAGCACAGCCGCTGGCGGCCGTTGCGACTGCTGCAGGCCGCAATGGACGCGGAGATCGCGAGCATTTACGCCGAAGCGAAGATCAGCGGGCTGAAGCCGAGCTTCGTCATGGAGTTGCTCCGGTTGCACGCCCGCGGTCCGATGACGATCACCGAGCTGGCCAGATCGGTGCAGCTCACCCATTCGGCAGCCAGCCAGAAGGTGGCCGCGATGCGCGCCGCAGGCTGGGTCCGCACCACGCCAGGCAGCGATGCCCGCAGCAAGAAGGTGACCCTCACGGCCAAAGCGCGCCGCGTCACCGGTCGGCTGGCAGCCGAATGGCGGGCCACCGAGGCCGCCCTGGCCGACATCGAAACAGAGATTCCCTACCCGCTGAGCCGCGTGGTCACCGACGTCGAGCAAGCATTGCAGCGTAAGAGCTTTCATGACCGGATCGCCGAGAAGCTGGCCGAAGACGCCGCGTGGGACTGAGCCGCGCCCTGGCCCGTGATCGCACACTGGCCGCGCGCCATCTGACGCCATGCGGCCGCCGGGAAGCCCGGCGGCCGCATGGATTCCTCTTTCAGAAGGTGCTCAGTCAGCCTCTCCCGCGCGCAGGGTCGGACAGCTCACCTCGCACACCGGTTGGGCATGATCGGGCCGAAGAGCTGCGGGTAGCCCAGTCCCGGCGGAATCGAGCCGTACTGAGCCTGCTTGCCGAACGAGTTGCCGTTGGCCATCTGGCCGAACTCCCACAGGCAGGACTTGGTCAGCGTCCAGTACGGGTAGAACTTGCCCGGCGCGCTGGGCGGCGGGACCTTGCAGCCCGACGTGTTCGGGTACTTGCAGGTGAACTCGCTGAGGGCTGCGTCGGTCTGGATCTGCCAGTGGGAATACCCGGCGCCGTTCGACGTCGGCGGATGTTGCAGGAACGTCGAGGGGAACCGGTTGGGAGTGGTCGAGTCCGGCCAGTCCGGCCAGTACGGGTTCCCGTCGAAGTCCAGGTCACCGTTCTGGAACACGTCGTCGACGCATCCGGTCACGATGTTCGGCGATCCCTTCGCCAGCCCGAAGTGGGTATCGCCCTTCGGGTAGCAGAACGCGTCGCCCGGCTCATGCTTCTCCTGAGCGGGAGGCGTCGTGTTCTCGTAGACGCCGTGGCACCTGTTCCAGGTCACGTCGGTGACCTGGGCCAGCCCGGGGAACGGAATCGTGTTGACGTTGAGCGGCTGGGTCAGGCGTGAGCAGGCCTCGAAGTGGCCGATCTCGAACTGGGTGCTGACGTTCACCTGGTCGGCCGCCCACGGCACGATATTGCGCACCCGCGAACTGTTGTACTCCGGCTCGTAGTTGAACGGGACGCCGCTGCAGTCGTTGATGTTGGTGGCCATGAAGCCGTTAGCCGCCGAGGCCTGCATGAAGCCGGACTGGCCGGTGGTCAGGTCCCGGATCGACGTTTCCAGGGCTCTCTGCCCCGGATGGCCCGGTACCGGCGCGTCCCAGATGTGGATCTGCAGGTGGTCACCCGACCGCATCATCAGCGTGTCCTTGTTGGCGGTCATCGTGGCCAGGTCGGCCAGCTGCGGGCTCGGCGGCCCGGCGGGCACGCCGTTGGTCTGGATGAAGGCGAAGTTCGTCGGCTCCTCGCAGTTGGGATTGCAGGTGGCGAAGTTCGTCGAGCACTCCAGGTCGTTGATGTGCAGCGAGGCGCACCAGAACTTGTTGTTGCAGCTGATGTTGTCCACGAACGGCGCCTCGCCGGGCGGGTAGAACTGCATCTCGAGGAACGAGCTGCCCGCGCCCGGATACACCCCCGGCGGGACCGGTGCTTTGACCGTGGCCGGGGCATTGGCGTCGCTGCGCGGCTGGCAGGGCGTCAGCGGGTAGGAGAACTGGTCGCACAGCGCCATGGAGAACCACGGGGCGACGGTCAGCTCGGCGTAGTGGTTCACGTCGTGACCCGGCCGCTTTACGGTCGGCGCCTTGGCCGGGTCCACGCCGAGCGTCTCGTTCCAGGTGACGTTGTTTCCGGAGTTCTTGTTCGACGACAGGAACCTCACGTCCGGCTCGTCGTGGCCGATGTAGTGGCCGTTGTCGTAGAAACGTCCGTCATCGGTGTTCTTGTTGTGCACACCGAGCATGCCCCGGATGTCGGTGCACGCCTTGGCGGCCAGTACGGTCCTCTGGGTACGGCTGAACCCGTTGCAGTCGAGCAGGCCTGCGGCGTGCGGCTTGACCTCCTTGACCGCGATGGCCGGCGGGGCCTTGACCGCCTGCGCAGCGGAGGCGCCCACCAGGCCGAAGCAGGCCAGTGCGCCCACTCCGCCGACGGTCACCATCCGCGTTAAGAACGAACGTCTTGCCCTAGCTGACCCTGCCATCAACTCCCACCCCTTTCGTCGTGGTATCGAGATGAAGGCGGTATTTTCTGCCCGAAAGCCGGTTGGCATCCCGGACGCCCGAAATCTACGCCCAGGCCAGTGCCCCGACAAGGGTCTGCGGGCGATGCAGCACGGCGGGCCGCGGCGCTGCCCCGAGTCGGCGGTTCGGCGGCACTCGGTTCGGCCCGCGTCCGTTACGGAGAACTGTCAGTGCTGCGGCGCAGACTGCAGTCATGGACCTGGCAGGAGCGACGGCCCTGGTGACCGGCGGCGCGGACGGGATCGGCGCGGGGATCACCGAGCGGCTCGCGGCCGAAGGCATGCGCGTGGTCGTGGCCGACCTCGACCAGGCCACGGGTGAGGCTATCGCCCGCCGGACCGGCGGTACGTTCATCCGCGCCGATGTCGCCACCGAAGCCGGTGTCCGGACCGCCATGGACGCCGCCCGCCAGCCGCCGGGACGGCTGCGCGTGGTGGTCAACAACGCGGGGGGAATTGAGGATCCGTGCTACCCCGCGGCGGATCCGGCGAAGTGGGAGCGGACGCTGGACCTGAACCTGCGGGCGGTCATGCTCGCCACCCAGCTCGCCCTCGGGCCGATGCGGCAGCACGGCGGCGGCGCGACCATCAACATAGCCTCGGTCGCCGGGCTCGGAACGACCAGTCATGGTTCGCCCGAGTACGCGGTGGCCAAGGCCGGAGTGATCCGGCTCACCGCCTGCCTGGCGCCGTGGCGCGAGGAGTTCGGCGTGCGGGCCAACTGCATCTGCCCCGGCCTGGTGGACACCCCCGCGTCACGTCGGTCACGGGCTCGCCTGACGCCGGCCGAGCGTGTCGCCCTGCCGCCCGCGCTGACGCCCGCTGACGTCGCCGCCGCGGCGATGGAATTCCTGGCCGACGACAGCCTGGCCGGGCGGATCATGGTTTGCCGTGGCGGTGAGCCCCGCCATCTGCTCCCGCTCATCGACTGGCAGACCATGTGACCACCTCGGGCTGCCGCCGGGGGCGCGCCGCGCGCGGGCAGGCGTGGTCGCGGCGGCTAGGTACGCCGGGTCGGCTCCTCCTCGACGCTCGGGCTTGGGGTCTCGGCGCTGTCCGGGCCCGGCGTGCCGTCGGTACCCGCGCTATCGCCGCGGTTCGCGCTCAGGGCCCCGGCTGTGTCCGGGTCCGCGGCTGCGGCGGTGTCCGGGTCCGCGGCTGGGGCGGTGTCCGGGTCCGCGGCTGGGGCGGTGTCCGGGCCTGCGGCTGCGGCCGTGTCCGGGCCTGCGGCTGCGGCCCCGCTCTCAGGCGCCGTGTCCTGCCAGACCTCGCGCACGATCACCTGGATGGCGCCGGCGGCCGGGATGGCCAGCAGCGCCGCCACGAAGGCACCGAAGGTTCCGCCGATCCAGCTGCCGATCGACGCCCCGACCAGGATGGATATCAGGACCAGCAGCGGGTTGACCCGGACCGTCTTGCTCATCACGACCGGGTTCAGGACGTGGTTCTCGAACTGTGTGTAGACGAGGAATACCACCAGGGTGACGATGCCCGCCGTCAGGGAGTGGGTGAGGGCGAACAAGACCGTGGGAATGCCCGCCAGCGCCCCGCCGATCATGGGCAGGAAGTCCACCAGCGCCACCCACAGGCCCCACAGGATGGGAAACGGGACGCCCACGATCAGCAGCGTCACGAACACGACCACCCCGGCGATGATCGACGTGAGGACGTTCCCGAGCATGTAGCCGGTGACCGACCGGTTGACCTCGTGCGCCGCCCTCGCGTAGCGCTCAGCCCGCGCCGGTGACATCATCCCCAGCAGGCCCGCTCGCAGCTTCGGCCCCTCCAGCAGCAGGAGCAGCACAAGAATGAAGATGGTCAGCAGCGAGATCAGCAGCGAGAGGGCCCCCTTGCCCAGGGTGAGTGCGGGTTTGGCCAGGCCCTGCCCGAAGGACGCTATCTTGGGCGCGTTCTTCGACACCCACGCTTCCACGTGGTACCTGCGCACCAGGTGCCCGATCCAGCCCCGGCCATTCTGCGCCTTGCTCACGTAGTCCGGCAGTATGTGAGCCAGATGGGTGACCCCGTTCACCAGGGGGTAACCGAACGCCAGCGCCAGGCCCGCGAAGACCAGCAGGCCCCATATCGTCACCACGGTCACGGCCAGCCCGCGCCGCCGGACACCCCACCCCTGCACGATCAGGACCAGCGGATTCAGGATCAGGGCCAGGAAGCCCGCTACGACCATGAGCAGGATGACGTCCCGCAGCCGGTACACCACCTTGCCGGCCACGTACGTCAGGGCCACTACCCCGACGGTGGCCAGGATGGCGCGCAGCGGGATGTGCCGGGCCTCGGCGGCCTCCCACAAGCGCTCCCGCCTGGTCTTGGGCGGCGGCGTGTCATCCTGCATGTCGCCATCATGACAGCTTCTCCGGCCGGCGGCGGGATGTCATGATCGTGATTACCCGACCCCGTCCCGCTTTGCGGTGATCCGTTCCGGCCTCGCCGCGACGGCAACGGCGCTGGTAACGGCAGGGCTCAGCCGGATCGCGGGCTGCGATGCAGCGGTGCGCTACGCGGGTCGCCCGGCCGCGGCGGCCGGCCTGGGCCTGAGCATCGCGGCCAGCGCCATCTCGGTGACGTGGTACTGACGCGCGAACGCGGACAGGGCATCGGCCGTGCGGCACTGCAGGCAGCCGGGCCGGATCATTTCTATGCTCGGTGCCGGTGACCGTTGTCCCGGAGGGCGGCGGCGAAGGGAGCGGGCGGTGCTGGTCCTGAACGGCGCGCAGATCGAGGCGCTCGTCGACCTGAACGCGCTGATCGACGCGCTGGCGTCGGCCATGGCCGACCTGAGCTCGGGACGTGCCTCGGCCCCGGACCGGGTCGCCGCCCTGGTACCCGAGCAGGACGGGATGCTGGCCGCGATGATCGGTTACGTGCCGTCGGCCGGGGCGCTGATGACCAAGCTGCTCACGCTGTACCCGCGCAACGCCGGCCCCCAGCCCACGCACCAGGCGGTGATCGTCATGTTCGACCAGGGCACCGGGGAGCCGGCCGCATTGCTGGATGGCACCGTCATCACCGCGATCCGCACCGGCGCGTGCTCGGCGCTATCGGCGCGGCTGCTGGCCCGGCCTGACGCCGATGTGCTCGCCATCGTCGGGACCGGGGTCCAGGCCCGGTCGCACGCCCGGGCGATGTGCCGGGTCCGGCCGATCCGCGAGATCCGGATCGCCGGGCGGGATCAGGCGAAGGCGACGGCGCTGGCCGCCGAGCTGTCCGGCGCGCTCCCGGCCGAGGTCCGGATGGTGCCGGCCATCCCGGAGGCGCTGGCGGGCGCCACCCTCGCCTGCGCGACCACCCATGCCACCGAGCCGGTGATCCGCCGATCCTGGCTGAGCCCCGGCGTGCACGTCACGTCGGTGGGCTACAACCGGGCGGGCCGCGAGATCGACGACGCGACTATTCGCGACGCCCTCGTGTGCGTGGAGTCGCGTAGCGCGGCCCTGGCGCCGTTCCCCGCGGGCAGCAACGACCTGCTCGAGCCGATCCGCGACGGCGTCATCTCCGCCGGGCACGTGCACGCCGAGCTCGGTGAGCTCGTCGCCGGCTCCAAGCCGGGACGCCGGTCGCCCGGCCAGATCACGCTGTACAAGTCCGTCGGCGTCGCCGTCGAGGACGCCGCCGCCGCCGCCCTGGCGGTCAGCGCCGCCCGCACCCGCTCGATCGGCCAGCACATAGACCTGTAACCGCGGCGCACCGCCGTCGTCGATCACCGCGGAGCATTGGCCGCGTGACAGCAGGCGCAATGCTTCGCGCTAACGGCCTACCGGCCCACCGTGCGGTACGCGGTGCGGATGAACCGGTCGAAGCCGCGGTCGGTGAGCAGCCGCTGGGTGAACAGGATGCTGCGGGCGCCTCCGCCGACGGCGTAGCGGGTGCGGGGCCGCGGGCTCTGCACCGCCTTGCCGATGGCGTCGGCGACGACCGCCGGCCCGGAGGTCAGCCGTGACTTGTCGGTGGCCCGCAGCGTGCCGCTGACGAACCTGGCCTGATCGCGGTAGGGAGTGCCGGCCGAGGCCGCCTCCAGGTTGTCCGCGGAGATGGCCGCCCACTCGGTGCGGATCGCGCCCGGCTCGATGACGATGACCTTGACGCCGAACCCCGCGACCTCGGTGCGCAGGCTGTCGCTGAGGCCTTCGACGGCGAACTTGGTGGCGTGGTACCAGCTGCCCAGCGGTTCCCAGATCTTGCCGCCGATGGAGGAGATGTTGACGATGTAGCCGTCGCGCTGGGCGCGCATGTGCGGGAGCACGAGCTGGATCAGCCGGGCCAGCGCGAACACGTTCACGTCGAACTGGCGGCGGCCCTCGGCGATCGGGACATCCTCCAGCGCCCCGTAGCAGCCGTACCCGGCGTTGTTGACCAGAACATCGATGCGGCCCGTCTCAGAGATGATCTTCTCGACCAGCGCCACCAGGGCAGCATCGTCGGTGACGTCGGCCGACTCGATACGACAGCCCTGTCCGCCGAGCGCAGCCATCCGGTCCGCCCGGCGGGCGACGGCATAAACGGTATAGCCCAGCTGGGCCAGGCGACGCGCGGTGGCGTCACCGATCCCCGAGGACGCTCCGGTAACGAGAGCCACTTTCCCGGTCATGACGATTCTCCCTGGTGACGCCGGTGCGCTGAGAGCCTGGCTGGAAGCTTTTAGAGCTTTACCGGACGGCCGCCTGGCTGCCGGACGACGTGGCGTGGCGCGCCCAGAGGTCGTCGTGCGGTTCGCCCCGTGCGGTCACGCGCGACATCGTAGCCTGGCCCCGGCGCGTCCCCGGGGAACTGAGCCGGTTACGTATCGGAATCAGTTGCCCTGCAGCGGGCCGGCCCGGCTGGACGTCCCACCCTCACTTTGATAGGACGGGGCCCAGAGCCGCCGGCGCAGGTCAGTGGGTGGTTTCAGGCTGACGAAGGGAGAGGGCGGCGGTGACGGCATACCTGATCCGGCGGTTCGGGACGTCGATCGTGATCCTGATCGGCATCTCCATCTTCACCTTCGGCCTGCTGCACGCGGTGTTCCCGTCCCCGGCCCGGGTCGTGCTGGGACCCAAGGCCTCGCTGGTGGCGATCGAAGCGTGGGACCGGTCGCACGGGTTCAGCGGGACCGTGTTCGCGCAGTACTGGCACTACGTGGACGGCGTGCTGCACGGCAACCTCGGCTATTCGTACAAGGCCAACCAGACCGTGTCCGCGCTGTTCCGGGAACGCTGGGCGCGCAGCCTCTACCTGACCGGCGTCTCGACGGTGCTGGCGGTGCTCATCGCGATCCCGCTGGGGATCTACCAGGCGGTCAAGCGGAACGGCGTCGGCGACAACGTGGCCACCAGCCTGGCGTTCACGTTCTACGCGATGCCGGACTTCCTGCTGTACCTGATCGCCATCTCGGTTTTCGCGCTGACGCTCAAGATCTTCAACTATCAGGCGAGCCAGTCCACCTCGGTGATCACGGTCATGGGCGACTGGCGCAGCATGACGCTGCCGATCATCTGCCTGACGCTGCTGATCGTGGCCGGCTACTCCCGGTACATGCGGTCGTCCGCGATGGACACGCTGGCCCAGGACTACATCAAGGCGGCGCGGGCGAAGGGCCTGCCGGAGCGGCTGGTGCTGTACCGGCACCTGCTGCGCAACGCCTGCCTGCCCATGATCACGTTGATCGGCCTGTCCATCCCGGACCTGCTGGCCGGCAATCTCATCGCGGAGACCGTCTTCAACTACCAGGGCCTCGGCCTGCTCTTTTACAACAGCCTGCAGAACGAGGACTATCCCGTGCTGCTCGCTTACACCCTCGTCGGCGCGGTGCTGACCGTCGGGGGCAACCTCATCGCCGACATCGCCCTGACCGTGGCCGACCCCCGCATCCGGCTGACCTGATCCCGACCACGGCCCGCCGACCCTAGGAGGCAGCATTGGCCAGCACCGTTCCGTCGCTCCCGCCGCTGGACATCAAGCGCGCGCCCGAGGGCGGCGAGATCGGCCCCATCCAGACCGGCTGGCGGCTCGCGCTGCGGGAGTTCTCGCGCAACCGGCTCGCCGTCATCGGCCTCGGCATCCTGGCCTTCTTCGTGCTGTTCAGCTTCGTCGGCCCGTTCTTCTACCACGCCAACGTGCTGAGCACCAACCTGACCGCGGCCAACTCGCCGCCGGGCGCGGGTCACCCGCTCGGCACGGACAACGAGGGCATCGACGTGCTGGGCGAGCTCATGCGGGGCGGCCAGGCCTCGCTGGAAGTCGGCTTCCTGTCCGCGATCATCGGCATCGTCCTCGGCGCGGCCTGGGGAGCGATCGCCGGCCTGATCGGCGGGATCTTCGACTCGACGCTGATGCGGATCGTGGATGTCCTGCTCTCGATCCCGTTCCTGTTCGTGGTGCTGATCGTGGCCGTGAGGTACGGGGCGACCGTGCTGTCGCTGTCCCTCATCATCGGGCTGTTCACCTGGCTGGTGCCGGCCCGGCTGGTCCGCGGCGAGGTGCTGACGCTGCGGACCAGGGACTTCATCGCCGCGGCGCGCACCGCGGGCGCACGGCGGTCGCGGCTGATCAACCGGCACCTGATTCCGAACGCGCTCAGCGTGATCATCGTCAACGTCACGTTCAACGTCGCCGACGCGATCCTGGCCGTCGCCTACCTCGGATTCCTCGGCTTCGGCCTGCACTACCCGAACTACGACTGGGGTGACCTGCTGTCGAACGGAACGACCTACATGCTGGACGGGTACTGGTGGCTGATCTACCCGGTGGGACTGTGCATCGTTCTCACCGTGATGGCCTGCAACCTGGTCGGTGACGCGCTGCGCGACGCGCTCGACGTGCGGCTGCGGCGCCGGTGAGACCCGTTCGCGCGAGGCCCTGAGGAGCCGCGGATGCCAGCTGTCCTGGAGATCAGCGACCTGTCGACGCATATCCAGCTGACCAAGTCGGTGGTGCAGGCGGTCGGAAACATCGACCTGAGCATCGAGCCGGGAGAGACGCTCGGCCTGGTGGGGGAGTCCGGGTGCGGCAAGTCGATGACCGGGCTGTCGATCATGGGCCTGCTGCCCCCCGGCGGCCGGATCATCGGCGGCTCGATCAAGCTGGCCGGGCGGGAGCTGGTCGGGCTATCCGACGCACAGCTGCGCGCGATCCGCGGCAACGAGATCGCGATGATCTTCCAGGACCCGCTGACCTCGCTCGATCCGACCAAGACCATCGGGTATCAGGTGGCCGAGCCGATCCGGCTGCACAAGGGTGCCAGCAAGCAGGCAGCTATCGACCGCGCCGCCGAGATGCTGGCGATGGTCGGCCTGCCCCGGCCGAGGGAGCGCCTGGGCGACTACCCGCACCAGCTCTCCGGCGGCCTGCGCCAGCGGGTCATGATCGCGATGGCGCTGACCTGCGAGCCGAAGCTGCTGATCGCGGACGAGCCCACCACGGCGCTGGACGTCACGATCCAGGCCCAGATCCTGGCGCTGCTCGACCGGCTCAAGCAGCAGCTCGGCATGGCCATCCTGCTCATCACGCACGACATGGGCGTGATCGCGGGCCACGCCGACCGGGTGGAGGTGATGTACGCCGGACGCCTGGTCGAGACGGCGGACACCGGCACGCTGTTCACTCACATGCACCATCCCTATACCCAGGCCTTGCTCGGCTCGATCCCGCGGCTGAACCAGGACAGCAGGCAGCGGCTGCTGAACATCCCCGGGATCCCGCCCGACCTGGCGAACCCGCCGTCCGGCTGCCGGTTCGCCGCCCGGTGCAGCCGGGCCACCGAGAAGTGCCAGGCCGACGAGCCGCCGCTGGCCAGCCGCGAGCTGGATCATCTGTTCGCGTGCTGGCATCCAGTCGACGGCCCGGCCCGGCTGCCCGATGCTCCCCCGGCTGAGGCGCTGGCCGTCCGGGAGGCGGTGGCGCAGGAGGCGGCTGCTTCCGCGGAGGAGGACGAGGCGTCGGCGCCGCACGAGCAGGCGGCCGCCGCGGACAGGGCGGCGGGGGCGCCGCACGGGAGGGCGGCCGGCGCCGACGAGGCGGCGGCCCCGGCCGGCATTCCGGGTGGCCAGCCGCTGCTCGAGGTGGGCGACGTGGTCAAGGAGTTTCCGGTCACCGCGGGCGCGATCCTGCAGCGCCGGGTGGCCAGTGTGCACGCGGTGTCCGGGGTCTCGTTCACGATCAACGCGGGGGAAACGTACGGACTGGTGGGCGAGTCCGGCTGCGGCAAGACGACGATCGGGCGGATGATCGTGGCCCTCGAGCGGCCCACCGCGGGGACGGTGACGCTCCGCGGCACGAACATCTCCGCGCTGTCCCGCGGCGACCTGCGGCGGCACCGTCGCGACCTGCAGATGATGTTCCAGGATCCCTACTCCTCCCTCGACCCGCGGATGCGGGTGGGCGCCATCATCCGCGAGCCGCTGGCCATCCAGCACCAGGGCAGCCGCGAGCAGCAGCAGCAGCGGGTGTTCGAACTGCTGGACGAGGTCGGCCTGCCGCGTAAGGCGGTCGAGCGGTACCCGCACGAGTTCTCCGGCGGGCAGCGCCAGCGCATCGGGCTGGCCCGCGTGCTCACGCTCAACCCGCAGGTCATCGTGGCCGACGAGCCGGTGAGCGCGCTGGACGTGTCGATCAGGGCCCAGGTGCTCAACCTGATGAAGCGGCTGCAGGCCGACCACGGCCTGACCTACATCGTGATCTCCCATGACCTGGCCGTGGTCAAGTACATGGCCGACCGGATCGGCGTCATGTACCTGGGCAAGCTGGTGGAGGAGGGCTCGAGCGAGGACATCTACCAGCGCGCCGCGCATCCCTACACGGCCGGGCTGATCGCGACCATCCCGGTGCCGGACCCGCAGGCGGCGAGGACCAAGGCCGAGGTGGGCATCAAGGGCGAGCTGCCGAGCCCGATCGACCCCCCGTCCGGCTGCCGGTTCCGCACCCGCTGCCCGTTCGCCCAGGAGTTGTGCGCCGAAGCCGAACCTCAGCTGCGATCGTTCGGGCCCGGGCACCGGGCAGCATGCCATTTCCCGCTGCAGACCCCCTGGCCGGACGCGGGGACGGCCGCCGGTACGGGCGCGTCTGGCGCG
>DASXLW010000165.1:0-3800 GCA_036496025.1 Streptosporangiaceae bacterium | reverse complement strand
GACCAAGCTCCCGGCCGGCCACGCGGCCTTCCTGACCGGCCACTCGTTCTTCCCGAGCCTGATCAGCGCCCCGTTCCAGGCCGGCCTCGACATCGCGTTTGACTTCGCGATCGTGGCCTGCCTGATCGCGGCGGTCGCCTCCCTGCTGCGCGGCAAGCGGTACATCCACGAGCTGGACAGCGAGTCCGCGGTCGAGGCCACGGCCGATTTCGAGTCCGCGGCCGACGTCGCGGCCGAGGCCGGCGCCCCCGCGCCGGCTGGGGTGCGGGTCGCCATCGCGGAAGAGATCCGGGAGTCATCGCAGCGAGGGGCCGGTTCCGCCGAGCCCGCCCTGCGCACCTTCAAGGAACGGTAACCGCGAACGCCGTTACCACCAGGTACCGAACCCGGGCCGGGCGCGCCTTGCCCACCAAGCGGCCGCACCTGCTGCCCCTCACGGGCAAGGCCCGTCGGCTGGGTCCCAGCCGGCGGGCTTCAGCGCGCCGCGCTCACCGGCGCGTCGAACGCCCGAACTCACTGGGGAGGCGCACGCGCCGTCGGCTACGGGGGCAGCGGATGCGCGAGTTCCAGGCCGGCGGCACGCAGAAGCGCTGCGCCCCGGCAGCCGATTAGCGCCTGCACGCGATATTAAGCCAGCCCGGCCAGGGTCAGCTCTGGGTCGCGCAGGTCGATCCGGCCGGGGCCGGCCAGGAAGATGCCGAACGCGACGGTGTCCGCGTCGCCCGGGATCGGCGCGGTGACCTCGTGCGTGGTCCAGTCGGCGTGGTTCGCGATGGTGACGATGTGATTGCCCGGGTCGGTCAGGGCGGTCTGCGCGGTGAAGGGCCCGTGCACGGTAGGCGGCTTCATGACCCGCAGGAAAAGCCCGGCGCGGCCCGTGGTACCCGGAGTGCGGAACTGGCCGTGGAAGGTGACCGTGGTCCCGCGATAGTCATCGGCGAAAATCTCCTGGGCCAGCCAGGCGAAGCCTTCGGGCTGTGGCACGGCCGAGGAGAGCACCGCGCTCCCGTGGTCGGCGGCGGTGGAGTAGTCCTGCCAGTGGGACTGCAGGGTGTTCTCGGTGAAGCTGCCGCCGAGCGCCCAGCGGTCAAGGCCGGCGGCGAAGGTCAGGTTGCGCGGCTCGTACCGCGACCGCAGGCCGGTGCTCAGGTCGCGCGCGGTCTGCTCGGGCATGGGGCCGTCCTGGCTGGTCCCGGCCGGCACGGCCAGCCGGTCCATGACCGCGTCGGCGACCCGTATCGGCGCGCCTGAGGTGATGGCCATGGCCAGTCCGTCGTATAGGCGCGCGGTGACGTGCTCGGGGCCGGCCGGGGTGGCCAGCTCGATCCGGGCCACGGTCACCTCCGGGCCCAGCTCGTCGACGTCCACCGCGGTCACGCGCGCCCCGGCCGCACGCAGCAGCCGTCCGGTCAGCTCGTCCGGGCTCGGCCCGTGACGGTCGTCGGCGAACCGGTGGCTGTCCCGGCCGAGCAGCCAGATCGGCAGGTCCCGGCGGCCCGCGTCGTCGGTGAGCACCATGACGTGGGTCGGGAAGCGGTCTGGCACGGGACCGCGCGGGATGCGGCGCTCGATGCGCGCGACGTGGACGGTGGTCATGTGCGTCCTCCCTGAGTCGGGAACGAGGTCGGGGCGGTGCTCGGCAAGGTAGGCGCGCAGCCGGAGCCGGGCCTTGTGCAGGCTGGCCCGGGCTGCCCCGGGTGCCTCCGCGACCTGGCCGGCGGGCACGTCGGCGTAGTAGTGCAGGGTGACGGCGCGCCGCTGCCCGGCGGGCAGGCTGGCCACGGCCGCGCGCAGCGCGTCGGCCCGGTCCAGGTCCTCGGCCGAGGGCAGACCGCCGGCCGACGTCGGGTGCAGCGGCTCGGGCCAGTCGGCCAGCAGCGTGACCGGTGTACGGCGGTGCAGGCTGCGGCAGACGTTGAACACGATGCCGGCCAGCCAGCCGGCGAACCGGTCCGGATCCTGCAGCCGATCCAGGGCCAGGAACGCCTGCAGGAACGATTCCTGCACGATGTCGTCCACGTCGCCGGGGCCGGGGCCCAGCTGCCGGGCCCGGGCGCGGACCATCGCCTGGTGCCGCTCGACCAGCAGGCGGAACGCGACCGGGTCACCGCCGCGGGCCAGCCGGGCCAGGTCGCCGTCGGAGACGTCCGCACTCACGGCGTTCCCGCGTCCGGCCCGGTGATGCGCAGGTCCGGGTTGCGCAGCGCGATCCGGCCCGGACCGTTTAGCGCGAGGCCGAACCGGATGAGGTCGGCGTCAGCTGGGATCCGCGCCGTGATCTCGTGCCCGGTCCAGTCGCAGCGGCGGCCGGCGACGGTGAGGCCGTGGTCCTCGCGGGTGCCCGCCCCTCGCCACCAGTGCCGGAGGATCTCCAGGCGCAGGCCTGCCTGCGCGGTGAGGAGGTCGCCGCTGATCTCGCCGCTGAAGGTGACGGCGGTGCCGCGGTAGTCGTCGGCGTAGATGGCCTGGACCAGGGCGGCGGACCCGCCGGGCCGCGGGACGGTGGAGGACAGGACCGCGGACGGGCCCTCCGCGGCGCCCGCGTAGTCCGGCTCTCCGTCCGCCGCGCCCGGCCGGTCCAGGCCGGGGCCAGGCCAGGAGTCCAGGTCCCACCGGTCCAGGCCGCTGGCGAAGTCGAGGTTGCGCGGCTCGTAGCGCGGCCGCCCGTGCAGCGTGACCAGCGGCCAGCGCGGCGGCGTAGGGCCGGGCGGGGGCCAGGCGGCGGGCGGCACGCGGTCGAGGAACGGGGTGAGCAGGTCATCGCCCTGCACGGGGACGGCAAGCCGGTCAAGTACCGCGTCGGCCAGCCGGACCGGGGCGCCCGCGGCGGCGGCCAGCGCCAGGCCCAGCCCGAGGTCCGCGGTGACCTGTCTGGTTCCGGCCGGGCCGGCCAGCCCGATCCGCGCCACGGTGACCTCCGGGCTCAACTCGGTGGCGTCGGCTTCGGTCACGTCGATGTCCACTCCGGTCACCTGGGCTCGGGCCGCGCCGAGCAGCCGGGTGGCGAGTTCCTGCGGCGCGCTGTCGGTAATGACCTGACCGGCGGGCCCTCTCAGGAGGTTTGCTAGGTCGCCGGCCTCCTGCATCCAGATGGGTACGGCCCGGTGGCCCGCGTCATCGGCCAGCACGACCAGGTAACCGCGGGTGTGGAATCCGCCGTTGGCCAGCCTCCCGGGCCGGGGCTCGGCGTGCGCGATTCGGATAGTTGTCACACTCTTAAGTGTCCGCCGTACGGTCCGGTGTTACCCGGGCTGGAGCCGCGGCTCAGCGGCCGCCGACATCCCTGCTCCACTGGGGCTAGCGCTCGCCGAACCGAGCAACTGCCATGACCCCCGCCGCGGCCGCCCGCCGCCTCGTCTAGTTAACTATCCGGGGTCCCGCCGTCAGGCGAGGCACCTCAAGACCCCCGGTAGCCACCAGATACCGGGCCGGGCCGCGACCCCCGCGCGACGAAGAACGGGGCGCACCGCGAGCCCAGAACGCCGAAGGCCCGCCATGCCGTGACCCGGCCGGCGGGCCTTCAGCGCCCCCGGCCGCCGAAAGGGGCTGTAAAAGGTAATTGGCGTACCTAATACACTACTCGGATGAAGTCCGCCGCTCCTCAACTGTCCCAGCAGGCACCGGAGTCACTGCGGGAGCGGAAGAAGCGGCTGACCCGCGAGGCGATCTTCGCCGCCGCACAGGCGCTGTTCACCGAGCGGGGCTTCGATGACGTCACCGTCGCCGAGATCGCCGACGCGGCCAACATCTCCGTCAAGACGCTCTTCACGTATATCAGCGCGAAGGACGAGCTCCTGTTC
>DASXLW010000164.1:0-2057 GCA_036496025.1 Streptosporangiaceae bacterium | reverse complement strand
CCGTCAAGGACGCGGTGGCGTACCGCATCGACACGCCGGACGCAGCCGTCGTCATCTCAGGGGATACGCGGGTGTGCGCGGAGGTCGAGGACCTGGCCCGAGGCGCCGACCTGCTGGTCCACGAGGCGTGCCGGGCCACCGCGCGCTCCGGCGCCATCCGCGGCGCCGACTTCGAGAAGATCTTCGGCTACCACGCCGGCACGGTTGCCCTGGGCGCGCTGGCCGAACGCGCGGGTGTGCGCCACACCGTCCTGACCCGCCTCATCCCGCCGCCCGGCACCGAGTACGCGGAGGAAGAGTTCGAGGAAGACCTGCGGAGCGGCGGCTACACCGGGCGGGTCACCGTCGGGACCGGGCGGGTCACCGCCGGATGTGATCTTCTCGGCTCCCAGATCCCCGTCGGAAAGTGACCGAACATGGACATGAGGGCACCGTTCAGGTCGCTGACCGCCCGCGGCAGGTCGTTCGTGGCCGTTGCCGGTGCGGCCATGGTGTGCGGCCTGGCGATCCCGGAACCGGACCTAGTCGAGATCGGTGCGCTGCTCGCCGTCTTGCCGTTGGTGTCGGCGCTGCTCGCCTGGCGGTCGCGGTACCGGCTGTCGTGTACCCGCAGGCTGGATCCGCCGCGGGTGTCGGCCGGGCGGCCGGTCACGGTGACGGCGCGGGTGGAGAACGTCTCGCGGCTGCGGACCGGGGTGCTGCTGGCCGAGGATCTGACCCCGGACACCCTCGGCAGCAGGCCGCGGTTCGTGCTGGATGAGATAGAGCCGGGCGGGCACCGAGAGCTGAGCTACCCGATCCAGCCTGATGCCCGGGGCAGGTTCACGATCGGGCCGCTGCGGGCGCGGGTCGCGGACGCGTTCGGGCTGGTGGAGATCACCCGCTCCGTCAGCACGACCAGCACGCTGGTGGTCATGCCGCGGATCGTCCCGCTGCCCCGGGCCGCCGCGGCCGACAGCTGGACCGGCGGGAAGGGCGGCGGGACGCGGACGATCTCGGCCATTGGCGAAGACGACGCGGCACCGCGGCTGTACCGGGACGGCGACGGGCTGCGCCGGGTGCACTGGAAGTCGACCGCGCGGTACGGCACGCTGATGGTCCGCCACGCGGAGCAGCAGTCGTGCGACAGCGCGTCGGTCTTCCTGGATACCCGCCGGGGCGCGCATGCGGGCCGCGGGCCGTCGGCGAGCTTTGAGTTCGCGGTCAGCGCGGCTGCCTCCATCGGGGCGCACCTGTCGGGGGAGGGGATCCGGATCCGGCTGATCACCGAGGCCGGCGAGGTCGCCCCGCACGGCATCTTCGACGACTCCCTGCTGCACATGCTCGCGGTCATCAGCCCGTCGCGCCAGGCCAGCCTGGGGGCAGGCACCTCCGCGCTGGCCGACGCGGGCGGCCAGCTGATCGCGGTCGCCGGGCGCCTGTCCGCCGCCGAGGCCAGACAGCTGGCCAAGGCCAGGCGCGGGCACGCGCCGGCGCTGGCGCTGCTGCTGGCCGTCCCCGCGTGGGGGACGGATCAGGCCTGCCAGGACACGGCAGGTGCGGCGGAGATCTTGTCGGCCGCCGGCTGGCGGGTCACGGTGGCGACCGAGAGCACACCGCTCGCGGAGGCCTGGCGGGAGCTGCACCGACCCTTCGAGCGCGCCGGCCGAGTGCTGCCCGTTGCCAGCTCCGGGGGTGATCGATGGTGAGGCTCAACGGCCGGATGACGGTCGTGACGGCGGTAGCCTGCGTGCTGACCTCCGCCGTGCTGGTGCCGCTGTTCCGCACCCCTCTGTGGCTGGCCATCGCGGCCGGCGCGGTGATCACGGTCGCGGCGACCGGGGCGCTGACCCGGCTGCGGACCGTGCCCGCGCCGGAGTGCCTGGCCGGCAGCATGGCCGGCTTGCTGCTGTACCTGAACACCGTGTTCGAAGCCCGGCACTCGCTGCTGTTCGTGATCCCGACACCGGGCTCGTTCGCCCGGCTATGGGACCTGGCAAGCACCGGAGTGAGCGAGGCGCACACGCACGCGCCGCCCGAGCCGGAGCTGCCCGGCTTGCTGCTGCTGGCCGCCGCCG
>DASXLW010000163.1:0-16353 GCA_036496025.1 Streptosporangiaceae bacterium | reverse complement strand
TGCTCCTCCGTAGGGAGCTGTCGGCCTCCGGCATACCGGCCGCTGCGGATCTCGCCGCGTATGGTGTCCGCCAGCGTGCGGTACGCGACCGATCTGACCTGGTCCGGCACTGGCCTGCGCTCCCTTCGCGCCCGCACGCTGCCCCGCTTGACGAGAGGGGGCGCGCTGGTGCTAAATGGCCGTACATATCTTAGATTAGGTCGGCCAAGGAGAGCAGGCTCAGCGTGGCAGGGTCGGGCGAATCGGCACCAGCGACCTCGCTGGCCCTGCGACTGGCCGGGTGGGCGCATGACCTGCAGCCCAGCCGCGGCGACCTCGAGTTGGCCCACAGATCGCTGCTGGACACCGTCGCGGTCACCCTCGCGGCCCGTGATCATCGGGTGACCGCGCTCGCCTCGGGACTCCCCGAGGCCGCCCGGTGGGCCGTCGCCGCGCACGTGCTGGACTTTGACGACCTGCACATGGAGTCCACGACGCACATCAGCGCGGTCTGCGTGCCCACCGCGCTGGCCACCGGCGGCGGCGCAAAGGCATATCTCGCGGCCGCCGGGGTGATGGCCCGGCTGGGCTCGGCCCTGGGCTGGGCGCACTACTCGGCAGGCTGGCATGCGACGTGCACCGCCGGCGCCCCCGCCAGCGCGGCGGGGGCCGCGGTGGCGCTGGGGCTGACCAAGCAGCAGATCGCCACGGCAATCGCGCTGGCCGTTCCCGGCGCGGGCGGGGTGCAGCGGGCCTTCGGCACGGACGGCAAATCACTCCAGGTCGGTTTCGCCGTCGACACTGGCATCCGGGCGGCGAGACTGGCGGCCGCGGGCGCGCGCGCCGACCCGTCGGCGCTGGACGCGTGGCTGTCCCTGGTCGGAGGTGATCCCGGAGCCGGACAGGCTGGCCTGGCGGACCAGGAGCCCCCCAGCGGCCGGCAGTCCTCCGGAAGCCAGGCGGTCCCGGGCGACCAGGAACTTCCCGGCGGCCGGCAGTCCGCCGGAAGCCAGTCGGCCCTTTCCGGCCCAGCGGTCCCCGGCGGCCGGCAGTCCGCCGGAAGCCAGGCGGTCCCGGACGACCAGGAGCCTCCGGGCGGGCGGCGGTCCTCGGGAAGCCGAGCGGTCCTTTCCGGCCCAGCGGTCCCCGGCGGGCTCGCGGTCAAGCTCTACCCGTGCTGCTACGCGCTGCAGCGCCCGATCAGCGCCCTGGCCGAGCTGGCGCGGGTGCGCCCGCTGGACCCCAGCCTGGTATCGCGCATCGTGCTGCGGACACCCGAGGCTGCCGTCAAGCCGCTGATCCATCACCGGCCGGTCACCGGCCTGCAGGCCAAGTTCAGCCTGGAGTACGGGGCCGCGGCCGCGCTGCTGGACGGCTACCCGGGGTTCGCCAGCTTCACCGACGACGCGGTCCGGCGGCCGGACGCGATCCGGCTGGCCGGCCTGGTGGAGACCAAGCTCGAACCCGGCGGGTCCTGGCTGCTGGACGGAGAGCTGGAGGCCGCCGTGCACACCAGGACCGGCGAAATCGAGCGGATCAGCCAGCGGTTCCCACCCGGATCGCCGGCCCGGCCGCCGACCCCGGATCAGCTGCGCGCCAAGCTCGCCGACTGCGTGGCCGCCCTGGACACCGACCCCGCCGCCTGGTCCTGGGACACCGCCGCCGAGGCGCTCCGGGAGGGGCTGCCTTCATGAGCATCGGTCACTTTGCACACGTTTCGACCAAGCGAACCCGGCAAACCGGACAAATTTTGGTCGTACCGTGTGCAAAGTGGGGCAGCGGGCGGCCGTGAGCGAGAGGGCGGCCGGGAGCGAGAGAGCGGTGCGCGGTGGATGAGCTGAGTGAGGAAGAGCGCGAGATCGTCGGGCTGGTCCGTGAGTTCACCGACCGCGAGGTCCGGCCGGTGGCGCGGGAGCTGGAACATGCGAACACCTACCCGGGCCAGCTCATCGAGCAGATGAAGCAGCTGGGCATCTTCGGCCTGGCCATCCCGGAGCCGTGGGGCGAGGCCAAGGTCAGCACGTCGTGCTATGCGCTGGTGACCGAGGAGCTGGCCCGCGGCTGGATGAGCCTGGCCGGGGCGATGGGCGGGCACACGGTCGTGGCCAGGCTCATCGGCAGTTACGGCACCCAGGAGCAGAAGGACGGCTACCTGCCCCGGATGGCCACCGGACAGCTCCGGGCCACGATGGCGCTGACCGAGCCCGGCGGTGGCTCGGATCTTCAGGCGATGCGGACCACCGCGGCCCGTTCGGGAGATTCCTACGTCATCAACGGCGCGAAGACGTGGATCAGCAACGCGCGCACCTCGGGGCTGATCGCCCTGCTGTGCAAGACTGACCCGGGCGCCGAGCCGCCGCACGCCGGGATCAGCATCCTGCTGGCCGAGCCGGGCCCCGGCTTCACCGTGTCGCGGGACCTGCCCAAGCTCGGCTACAAGGGCATCGAGAGCTGCGAGCTCAGCTTCGACGACTTCCGGATCCCGGCCGTCGCGCTGCTCGGCGAGCGCGAGGGGCAAGGGTTCGCGCAGATGATGCGCGGCCTGGAGATCGGCCGCATCCAGGTGGCGTCCCGCGCGGTCGGGGTGGGCCGGGCCGCGCTGGAGGACGCGCTGCAGTACGCCCAGCAGCGGGAGAGCTTCGGCAAGCCGATCTGGCAGCATCAGTCGGTCGGCAACTACCTGGCCGACATGGCGACCAAGCTGGCCGCGGCCCGCCAGCTGGTGCTGTACGCAGCACGGCGGTTCGACGCCGGGCAGCGGGCGGACATGGAGGCCGGCATGGCCAAGCTGTTCGCTTCCGAGGCCGCTATGGAGATCGCGCTGGACGCGGTGCGTATCCACGGCGGCTACGGGTACTCCACCGAGTTCGACGTGGAGCGCTACTTCCGCGACGCCCCGCTGATGATCGTGGGCGAGGGCACCAACGAGATCCAGCGCAACGTGATCGCGCGCCAGCTCGTGAGCCGGAACTCGGTGGCGCCGTGACCCGCGCGCCCGTGCTGCAGGGCATCACGGTCGTCTCGCTGGAGCAGGCGGTGGCCGCGCCGTTCGCCACCCGCCAGCTCGCCGACCTGGGCGCGCGGGTGATCAAGGTGGAACGGGCCGGGGCCGGCGACTTCGCCCGCCACTTCGACCGGTCCGTGCACGGCCAGGCCAGCTACTTCGTCTGGCTGAACCGGGGCAAGGAGAGCATCGAGCTCGATATCAAGGACCCTGGCGACCGCGAGGTGCTTGACGCGCTGCTGGGGCGAGCCGACGTTTTCGTGCAGAACCTCGCGCCCGGGGCGGCCGGTCGCCTCGGACTGGGCGCCGACGACCTGCGGCGACGTTATCCCCGGCTGGTCAGCTGCGCGATCTCCGGGTACGGCCCGGACGGCCCGTACCGCCACAAGAAGGCCTACGACCTGCTCGTGCAGTGCGAGGCCGGGCTGCTCTCGGTGACCGGGACGCCGGAGGAGCCGGCCAAGGCCGGCATCTCGGTGGCCGACATCGCCGCCGGGATGTACGCCTACTCGGGCATCCTGGCTGCCCTGTACGAGCGGGAGCGGACCGGCGAAGGAACCAGCCTCGACGTGGCCATGCTGGACGCGCTGGGCGAGTGGATGAGCCAGCCGTTCTACTACAGCGTCTACGGCGGTGAGCCGGCCCGGCGGACCGGCGCCCGGCACGCGTCCATCTCCCCGTACGGCCCGTACTGCGCGGCCGGCGGGGAGCAGGTCTTCCTCGGGCTCCAGAACGAGCGGGAATGGGCCGTTCTGTGCGAGAAGGTCCTCAACCGGCCGGACCTGGTGGCCGACGACAGGTTCGCCACCAACCCCGACCGGGTGGCGCACGACGTCGAGCTCACGCCGATCATCGAGGAGGCGCTGGCGGCCATTCCCGCCGAGGACCTGGCCGCCGCGCTGGACGAGGCCGGCATCGCGAACGCCCGGTTGCGCACGCCCGCGGAGTTCGCCGCCCATCCGCAGCTGCGCGCGCGGGACAGGTGGCGCGAGGTGGACACGCCCGGCGGCCCGATCCGGGCGCTGCTGCCCCCGGTGAGCGTGCCCGGCCGCGAGGCGAGAATGGGGGCGGTCCCCGCGCTCGGCCAGCACACCGAGGCGATCCGCGCGGAGCTGGGCTTGGCCGCCGCGGGCGGATAGGCCGGCCGCGGCCGGCTGAGGTACAACAAGACAAAGCGCAAGGGCACGAGATTCGCCGCACTACCAGGATCGGCAGGAACATGACAGCGCCCAGCCAGGCCGGCCCGGCCAGCAGCACGACCCTCCCGCACTTCCCGATGGTCATCGGCGGCCAGCGGGTCCAGGCCGTCTCGGGGCGGCGGTACGAGACAGTCAACCCGTTCACCGGCCGGCCGTGGGCCACCGCGGCCGACGCCGACGCCGACGATGTCGATCTGGCCGTCCGCGCGGCCGGCGAGGCATTGTCCGGGCCCTGGGGCCAGATCACCGGGTTCGGCCGGGCCAAGCTGATGCGCACAATCGGTGACCTGGTCGCGCGGGACGCCGACTACCTGGCCGAGCTGGAAACCCGTGACACCGGCAAGCTGGCCAGGGAGATGCGCGACCAGCTGGCCGTCATTCCCGAGTGGTTCTACTACTACGCCGGCCTGGCCGACAAGCTCGAGGGATCCACCATCCCCACCAGCAAGCCGAACTTCCTCGTCTATACCCGCCGCGAGCCGGTCGGCGTGGTCGCGGCGATCGTCCCGTGGAACTCGCCGCTGTTGTTGCTGTGCTGGAAGCTCGCTCCCGCGCTGGCGGCGGGCTGCACGGTCGTGGCCAAGCCCAGCGACTACACCCCGATCTCCACCCTCGAGCTCGCGGCGCGGATCGAGGAGGCAGGAGTCCCGGCCGGGGTGTTCAACGTGGTGACCGGCTTCGGCCCGGCGGTGGGCAAGGCCCTGTCCGCGCACCCCGGCGTGGACAAGATCGCCTTCACCGGATCCACGCGGGTCGGAGCCGAGGTGGCCAGGGCCGCCGCGGCCAACATCACCGGGACCGTGCTGGAACTAGGCGGCAAATCTGCGCACGTGGTATTCGACGACGCCAACCTGGACGCGGCCTGCAACGGCGTCGTGGCCGGCGTCTTCGCCGCCACCGGCCAGACTTGCATGGCCGGCTCCCGGCTGCTGGTCGACCGCAAGGTCCACGATCAGCTCGTCGACAAGATCATCGCCCGCGCGCAGACGATCAAGGTGGGCGACCCGGCCGCGGCCGAGACCGAGATGGGGCCGCTGGCCAACCAGCCGCAGTACGAGAAGGTGCTGTCGTTCCTGTCCTCCGCGCCGGCCCAGGGGGCCACGGTCGCCGCGGGCGGGGAGCCGGCCGCCGAGCTCGGCGGCTACTTTGTGCGGCCCACCGTGCTGACCGACGTCAGCCCGGAGATGACGGTGGCCTGCGAGGAAGTGTTCGGCCCGGTGCTGGCCGTGATCCCCTTCGACACCGAGGAAGAGGCGATCGAGCTGGCCAACGGCACCCGGTACGGGCTGGCCGGCGCGGTTTGGACCAAGGACATCCACCGCGGCCACCGGGTCGCGCACGCGCTGAAGGCCGGCACGGTGTGGATCAACGCTTACCGGGTCGTCGGCCCGGACGTCCCGTTCGGCGGATACGGCCTGAGCGGCATCGGCCGGGAAAACGGTAGCGAGGCGGTCCGCGAGTACACGCAGACCAAGGCGATCTGGGTCGAGCTCACCGGCGGCACCCGGGACCCGTTCACGCTCGGCTGAGCGCCACCCGGCTGAGCCACGAACCCCGGCTGAGCCACGAACCTGGGCTGAGCCACGGACCCGGGCTAGGGGGACAGGCCCCGGCTGGTCGACAACCCTGCCGGGCGACGACCAGCCCGGCCGCTAGGAGTCGACGGCCGGTGCGTGGTCGCTGTCCTGCGGGTCGGGGTCGGCGGTATCCGGGCGGCGTTCCGGACCGCGGTCATCGGAGGCCTCGATCCCGGCCGCGGGACCCCGGCCATCCGCGGACCGGGGCCCGCGCAGGCTGCGGACGTAGCCGATGATGACCGTGATGCCCAGCGCACCGGCCGGGGGGAGGGTCATCAGCGCGGGAAGCTGGTACCGCCAGGAGAACTCGAAGGTGTCGGAGAGCAGGAGCACCGCGACCCCCGAGGCCAGCAGGTAGCAGCAGGCCCGCGCGGTGTCCCGGTCCGCGGTGGTCATGTTCCTGGCCCGGCGGAGCAGGAACGCTGAGCCGGCCAGCCCGGCCAGCAGCGAGAACAGGTACAGCGGCCCGGGCGTATACCCGCCGTCCAGCTGGTAGGCGCGCAGGAACGCCGCCAGTGGCTTGACCACCACCGGGCCGCCGTTGCCGAACTGATGCCCGTTGCCGACTAGCACCGGCATGCCGGTCGCGTCCAGCTCGTAGAACGCCACCTGTCCGTTCACGATCTGGACGTACGGAGGGTAGACGGGGAAGTGTGCCTGGAATTGCCAGCGGCCGATCCACGTGTCACCGAGACTGCTCACCCGGTGCACCTCGAACAGCTTGGCCGCGTCGGCCAGGATCGACCCGGCCACCCGCAGCGGCTGCTGGGTCAGAACCCGGCGGCTGAAATCGGTGGCGACGCCGTGCTGCGCCATCCCGGCCGGCGGCACGTAGTTCTTGAGCGGCGAGTCCGGGGAGTGGTCCAGGCCGTCCGGGCCAAGCCTGGCCGCGAGCTGGCGCGAGGGGCACAGCTGCCGCTCGTAGGACGGCACCCGCAGCGTCTGGCAGTCGGCGGCGGCCGCCATCCGGCCGTAGATCGTGCTGGCCGCGTTGGGAGCCAGCGAGAAGCGGTGCATGTCCACGTAGTTGCGAAAGCTGACGAGCAGGATCGGCAGCGCGAAGGCCGCGCAGACCAGCACCGCATCGCGCAGCGTGCGCCGCCATCCCCGGGCCACGATCGCCACGTAGACCACCGCGGGCAGGATGAGGATCTCGCCGGGCTGCCACATCGTCGCCGTGCTGCCGAGCAGCACTCCGCCTACCAGCACCATCCACGGCCGCGGCCGGGGCTGCCACAACAACACCACCAGCCCGGCCACCATCAGCACCTCGAACAGCACGTCGGGCATGACGGTCTGCTCGATCTGCAGTTGGTACCCGTCCAGCAGCACCGGGGCGGTCGCCAGCGCCGCCAGCCACCGCGGCGAGCCCCGGCGCAACAGCAGCACGTACAGCGCCACCGCCATCCCCAGCCCGAGCAGGTGCTGCACGGCGGCCACAGCGGTGAGGTTCGCCACCGCCAGGAACGGCTTCAGCACGAGCAGGTAGCCGGGCGGATCGTCGCCGGGGTAGGCGCCGAACATGTACTTGATCGAGTCGATGTAGAACAGCGCGGGCTGGTAAGCGACTTGCGCGAGGACGCGCAGCACCAGTCCGGCGGTGAGCAGCGAGGCCAGCAGCCAGTGACGCCGCAGGACGGCGGCCGTCCCGCGGGCCGCTTGCGGGGCAAACGCACCCAGTCGTCCCGCTGCGGTCCTGGCTATCGGCATGAAGGTCTTCCAGAAAGGTGACGGCTAACCCGCATCGAGCTCATGTCTGGTACCTGTGCGGTCGGCTATCGTCCGGTCGTACCGCCGACAGCACCCGCGCGCATCCCGGTGGGCTGGCACCAGCGCTGCCCGGAGAGAATTACGCAGGTCACGGGGAAACAGCTCATCGCAACCCTACCTGAGGCTAATTCAAGGCCGGGGCGTTCTGCCGCTGCGCGCGGACCAGGTCGGTGGCCCGGCCACCCGTCAGCCGAGCCCGGCGGCCACCAGTTCGGCCACCTGTGCGGTATTCAGCGCGGCGCCCTTGCGCAGGTTGTCGCCGCAGACGAACAGGTCAAGCACCCGCGGGTTATCCAGCGACTGGCGCAGCCGGCCGACCCAGGTCGGGTCGGTCCCCACCACGTCGGCCGGGGTCGGGAACTCGCCGTTCTGCGGGTCGTCCAGCAGCACCACGCCCGGCGCGTCGCGCAGCACCTGCCGTGCCTCCTGGCAGCTCACCTCGCGGCCGAACTCGGCGTGCACAGCCGCGGAATGACCGGTCACCACCGGCACCCGGACGCAGGTGGCCGACACCCTCAGGTCCGGCAGCCCGAGAATCTTGCGCGATTCGTTCCGGACCTTGAGTTCCTCCGACGACCAGCCCTCGTCCCGGACCGAGCCCGCCCACGGCACGACGTTGAGCGCCAGCGGGGCGGGGAACGGCCCGAGGTCGCCGACCGCCGAGCGCACGTCGCCGGCGCGCTGGCCGAGCGTCCTGGTACCCGCGACCTTGTCCAGCTGGGTGTAGAGCGTCTCCACACCTGCCTGGCCCGCCCCCGAGGCCGCCTGGTAGGAAGCGACCACCATCTCCTGCAGCACGAAGACACGATGCAGCGCGGCCATGGCCACGATCAGGGAGAGCGTGGTGCAGTTCGGGGCCGAGATGATCCCCTTGGGGCGGTTCGCAGCGTGCTCCGGGTTGACCTCGGGCACCACGAGAGGGACCTCGGGGTCCATCCGGAACGCCCCGGAGTTGTCCACGACCACCGCGCCGTAGCGGGCCGCGACCGGCGCCCAGTGCGCCGACACCTCGTCCGGCAGGTCGAACATGGCCAGGTCGACGCCGTCGAACACGTCCGGCTCCAGCGCTACGACCTCGATCTCCTCGCCGCGGACCCGCAGCCGCCGCCCGGCCGAGCGGGGCGAGGCGACCAGCCGGATCTCCCCCCACATGTCGGTGCGGGTGGAGAGCAGGTCGAGCATCACCGTCCCGACCGCTCCGGTCGCACCCACCACGGCGAGGGTCGGCTTGCCGGCCGCCCTCGCGGCGGGGTCGCCGGTCACCGCCCGCTCCCGCCGTAGACGACCGCCTCGACCTCGTCGCTGTCGAGGTCGAACGCCCTGTGCGTGGCCACCACGGCCACATCGACGTCGTGCTCGTCGACCACGACCGAGATCCGGATCTCCGAGGTGGAGATCATCCCGATGTTCACCCCCGCCGCGGCCAGCGCGCCGAAGAACGTCGCGCTCACCCCAGGGTGGGAGCGCATGCCCGCGCCGATCAGAGAGACCTTGCCGATCTTGTCGTCGTAGAGCAGTGAGTCGAAACCGACCTCGGGCTGCAGCCGGCGCAGCGCGGCCATGCCCGCGGGACCGTCGGTCGCCGGCAGGGTGAACGAGATGTCCGTACGCCCGGTCGAAGCGGCCGAGACGTTCTGCACGATCATGTCGATGTTGATCCCGGCGTCCGCGATCGCGCGGAAGATCCGGGCCGCCTCACCGACCTTGTCGGGCACGTCGACGACGGTGATCTTCGCCTCGCTCCGGTCGTGGGCCACGCCGGAAATGATCGCCTGCTCCATCTCGTCTCCCTCCGACTCCTCCCTACTAGCCCTGACGATCCAGGTGCCGTCACGGTTGCCGAATGAGGAGCGTACGTGAATCGGGATGCCGTACCGCCGGGCGTACTCCACGCACCGCAGGTGCAGGATCTTGGCGCCGGAGGCGGCCATCTCCAGCATTTCCTCGTAGCTGATCCGCGGGATGCGCCGCGCTCCGCGCACGATCCGCGGATCGGCCGTGAACACGCCGTCCACGTCGGTGTATACCTCGCAGGAATCGGCGCCGAGGGCAGCGGCCAGGGCCACCGCGGTGGTGTCGGAGCCGCCCCGGCCGAGGGTGGTGATGTCCTTGCTGTCTTGCGAGACACCCTGGAACCCGGCCACGATCGGGATCGCGCCGTCGTCCAGCGCGCCCGCGATCCGGCCGGGAGTGACGTCGATGATCCGCGCCCGGCCGTGCACCGAGTCGGTGATCACGCCGGCCTGCGAGCCGGTGAACGAGCGCGCGCGCAGCCCCAGGTTGGCGATGGCCATGGCCAGCAGGGCCATGGAAATGCGCTCGCCGGCGGTGAGCAGCATGTCAAGCTCGCGCCCGGGTGGTAGCGGGCTGACCTGGTTGGCCAGGTCCATCAGCTCGTCGGTGGAATCGCCCATCGCGGAAACCACCACCACGACATCGTGGCCGGCCTTCCTGGTGGCTACGATCCGCTGTGCGACCCGCTTGATGCCGTCGGCGTCAGCCACCGACGACCCGCCGTATTTCTGCACGACAAGGGACACGTGGTGTCGCTCCTCCGGTCGGCCAGCGGTCTGACGCTTGAGTGTATCCAGCGGCTCCGGAGGCTTCCGGCCCATTTTCCGCCCGGGCTCGCTACTCGGCCACGTCGAGCCGGGCGTGCGCGACGACGGCGTGCAGCGCGCGCAGCGCCGCGCCGCCGTGCGTACCCCAGTGGTTGAAGTAGGAGTACTGCCACCACCACATGGCCTCGAGGGAGCGGCCCGCCTGGTAGTGCTTGAGCCCGTGCACCAGGTCTGCGGCGACCGCCGCCAGGTCATCCGACAGCCGGAAGGACGTTGCCTGGGTGTCCGCGTAGGGATCGAAGAGCTCGGCGTATTCATCGCAGGGTCGCAGCCCGCGGGCGAGCCCGTTGCGCAGCTCGTCCAGGTCCGGGTCGGCGCCGACCTCGGGTTCCCAGTTCCCCGGCAGGATGACGTCTTTGCTCGCCCCGAGCTGGGCCCCGGCCAGCAGGACCTGCGAGACCTCGAGCAGCAGCAGCGGCACGGTCTCCTCGCCGCCCTCGCCGCGGGCCAGCGCCGCGATGCCGTCCAGGAAGTCCTGAGCATTCACGGCTATCCGGTCGGCCAGCGGCATCCAGCCGTCGGCTTGTCCGGCCGAGGAGTCCGCTCCGTTAGACATCCAGCAGCCTCCGTCCCTCGAAAGCGCGCCCCAGTGTGATCTCGTCCGCGTACTCCAGGTCCCCGCCGACCGGAAGGCCGCTGGCCGGCCTGGTCACCCGGATGCCCATGGGCTTGACCAGCCTGGCCAGATAGGTCGCGGTCGCCTCCCCCTCGAGGTTCGGGTCAGTGGCCAGGATGAGCTCGGTGACCGTGCCGTCGGCCAGCCGGGCCATCAGCTCCTTGATCCTCAGGTCCTCGGGACCTACGCCTTCGATCGGGCTGATCGCCCCGCCGAGCACATGGTAGCGGCCGTGGTACTCGCGCATCTTCTCTACCGCAGCGACGTCCTTGGGCTCTTCCACCACGCAGATGACCGAGACCTCACGGCGCGGATCCCGGCAGATCCGGCACTCCTCCTCTTCGGCCACGTTGCCGCAGGTCCGGCAGAACCGCACCTTCTCGGTGACCTCGACCAGCGCGGACGCCAGCCGCCGCACGTCCTCCGGATCCGCGGCCAGCAGGTAGAAGGCGATCCGCTGCGCGCTCTTCGGGCCCACGCCCGGCAACCGGCCCAGCTCATCGATCAGGTCCTGGACGATCCCTTCGTACACGTCAGCCCTCAGATCTCCCGGTCAGGCACCGGGCCCGGGCTCTGGCTCCATGCCCGGCCCGGCACCCGGCAGGCCCATCCCGCCGCCCAGCCCGCCGATCGCGCCGGCCAGCGGTCCCATCTTCTGCTCCTGCAGGTCGCCCGCGGCCCGGTAAGCGTCGCGGACCGCGGCCAGCACCAAGTCGGCGACGGTCTGGGCGGTCTCCGCCGGGTCAGCAGGGTCGATCACCTCCGGGGCGATGGTGAGATCCACCAGTTCACCCTGACCGTTGACCCGGGCGGTGACGAGCCCGCCGCCCGCCGTTCCCTGTACCTCGGTCTCGGCCAGCTCTTGCTGCGCGGTCATCAGCTGCTCCTGCATCTGCTGAGCCGCGGCAAGCAGCTGCTGCATGTCCATCTGGCCACCTGGATCCACGGTGCCCCCAACTCGAGCTAGCCGGTGCCGCCCCGGCGTCTGCGCTGGTGGGCTGCTGGCCGGGACGATCGCTTATCAGACAGAGCCTACGGCCTCAGCCGGGCCGGCCGCGCCGCCCCCGGGCTTCCGGGAGCGACGATGGCTGCTAGCGATTGTCGGTCTCGTCGACGATCTGGCCGCCGAGCTCGCGCTTGATCAGGTCTATGCCGGTGAGCGCGTCGTCACCGGCCGAGGCGTCAGGGTCGCGCACGTCGAAGGGATCGCCGTCGCCGGGGGCGTGACCGGCAGGGGCGGCTTCGGGATCGCCCGGCCGCGGCCGGGCCCCCCGCGCTGGCTCCGGCTGCTGCGCGCGGGCCGGAAGCGGTGCCGTTCGGACGGAATTTCCCGGATTTTCCCGAACGGCTCCGGTGCCGGCGCCGGGGTCGGGCGGATCCTCCTGAGCAGGGCCAGCCACCGCTCTGACCTTGACCTTCAGGCCGAAGGACTGGGCGAGAACCCGTTCCAGGTCGGCGTCGCACTCGCTGCTGACGAACCCCTTCACGTCGCCGGCCCGGGCGAACCGGACGGTGAGGACGCCATCGACCAGGGACTGTACGCTCGCCGTACGCAGCAGCATCCAGGCCACACGGCGCACCCTCTTCACCGCGTCGAGCACCGATTCCCAGTCGTCGCGCAGGGATTGCGCGTCGGAGGGCGGAGCGGCCGCTGCGGGGCGGGGACCGGCCGTTTGCCCGCGGCGGGAGCCGGAGCGCGACGGCGCGGAAACGCCCGGGGCAGCATCGGACGCATCCGGCGGCCCTGCGAGGCCATCCGCCCGGGCTGGCTCCGAAGTGCCGGGGGCGCGGCGGGAGGCGACCTTGCCCCCGCCCGGGGCACCCGCCCGCGTTTCCGCGGAAACGTCCGGCGCGTCACCGGGCGGACCTGCCGGCCGGTCCGGGGCACCCGCCCGCGTTTGCGCGGGAACGTCCGGCGCGTCACCGGGCGCGCCCGACGGGCCGGCGGGGGCAGCGGGCCGGCGCGGCGCGGGAACATCCGGCGGCACCGGGACGGAAGCAGCCGCGGGGGCGCCTGGACCTTCCGTGGCCTGGCCGGCCGGACCGGCCGGCTGGGGGCCCGCCGCGCGCTCCAGCCGTTCCAGCCGCGCCAGCAGCGCGCTGGGGTCGGAGCTCGCCCCGGGCAGCAGCACCTGGGCGCACATCAGCTCGAGCAGGAGCCGGGGGGCGGTCGCGCCGCGCATCTGGACCAGGCCCTCGCTCAGCACCTCGGCGGCGCGGGTCAGCTGAGCCTGACCGAACCGGCCGGCCTGCTCGGCCATCCGCTGCAGTCGGTCGGCCGGGGCGTCGATCAGCCCGGTTTGGCCGGCGTCGGGGACCACGCTGAGCACGATCAGGTCGCGAAACCGGTCCAGCATGTCGGCGGCGAACCGGCGGGGGTCGAGGCCGGCCTCCATCACCCGGTCCACCACGCGGAACACCGCCGCCCCGTCGCCTGCCGCGAACGCGTCGGTGACCTCGTCCAGCAGGGCCGCGTCGGTGTAGCCAAGCAGGAACGCCGTCTTGTCGTAGGTCAGCCCCGACTCATCGGAGCCGGCCAGCAGCTGATCGAGCACGGACAGCGAATCACGGACCGAGCCCGCGCCCGCGCGGATCACGAGCTGCAGCGCTTCGGGCTCGCTGGCCACGCCCTCCTGGCTGAGAATGTCGGTGAGCAGCTGGCGCAGCACCGCTGGCGCCACCAGCCGGAACGGATAGTGGTGGGTCCGGGACTTGATCGTCGCGATGACCTTCTCGGGCTCGGTCGTGGCGAAGATGAACTTCAGGTGCGCGGGCGGTTCCTCCACCAGTTTGAGCAGGGCGTTGAAGCCCTCCCGCGTGACCATGTGAGCCTCGTCGATGATGTAAATCTTGAACCGGCCGGAGACCGGGGCGTAGAACGCGCGCTCGCGCAGGTCCCTGGCGTCGTCCACGCCGCCGTGCGACGCGGCGTCGATCTCGATCACGTCGATGCTGCCCGGGCCGTTCGGCGCCAGGGCGATGCAGGACTCGCACACCCCGCACGGTTCCGGTGTGGGCCCCTTCACGCAGTTCAGCGAGCGGGCCAGGATCCGGGCGCTGGTGGTCTTGCCGCACCCCCGCGGCCCGCTGAACAAGTAGGCGTGCGAGACCCGGCCTGCCTGCAGCGCGCGGGTAAGCGGCTCGGTGACCTGCTCCTGCCCTTTGACCTCGGCGAACGTGGCCGGCCGGTACCGCCGGTACAGGGCCAGGCTGTCACCAGGCGCCATGCTCGAAGGCTCACCTGCCATTGGTCTCATCCTCGCAGGGCGGGAAGGGACCCCCCGCACACCCGCCAGAGCCCGCGTACCCTTGCTGCCTTCCGGCCCTGGGGGAGTTGGCAGGATAAACGCCGTACGGGGGGTCTCGAGTCAGCTTAGCGGGGTGTCGCTAGTGCCTGCTCCCCGATCCGGCGCCGGGCCGACCCGGCGCCTGGCCAGGCGGCTGGCCGGTAAGCTAGCCGGCGGAGGATTCGCCTAGTGGCCTAGGGCGCACGCTTGGAAAGCGTGTTGGGTGCAAGCCCTCGCGAGTTCGAATCTCGCATCCTCCGCCACCTGACCTGGAGGAACAGCCAATGATGGCCGCTGACATAGGGCGGCTCGCAGCCACCTGGTCTCATTGGTGGTCTCAGTTTTGAGCACTAAGCGGTGCCGTCGCCGGCTAGACCGTAGCTATTTTGCCTGGTCACAGATGCTCCGGACTGGCGTGCACGGAGGTGCGCACGCCGCCGGAGCGTGCGCCCTACCGTTCATGACAGGCCGGGACCGTCCGCCTGGGTGCAGGTGCCTGTTGCGTGCGGCTGGATGCCCGCTAACTCACAGATCGCATCACACTCAGTGATCGAGAACTACGCAGGAGAACGCGCGCCGAGCCGCCTAATTGGACCTGTGGCGTTGCGGACCTGGCCGGGATGGAAGTGAGCCGGGCCGTAGCGTTGAAGAGGCCCGGCGGGCTTGGTTCCCGAACCGCCTGCCGGTCACGCTGGTGGCCTGGCTTGATAACGAGGCGCCAGTCTGCCGGGCCTGCCGTGGCGTGGCTCGAAAGAGGCGGGAGCGCCAGCACTGTAATTAGGCATGCCCGCCGCGGTCTCTTGATCCGGTGCGAACGGTGGGAGTGTGCTGATGGCGGACGTGATGATTGGGATCGACCCGCACAAGAGCTCGCACACGGCAGTGGCGATCGGCCTGGCTGAGGAGCCGCTGGGTCAGCTGCAGGTGCGCGCCTGCCCGTCCCAGGCCGGCCAGCTGCTGGCGTGGGCACGGGAGTGGCCGGAGCGGGCCTGGGCGATCGAGGGCGCGGCCGGGCTGGGGTGCCTGCTGGCCCAGCAGCTCGTCGCTGCCGGGGAGCGGGTGGTGGATGTGCCGCCGAAGCTGGCCGCCCGGGTGCGGCTGCTGCAGGCCGGGAACACCAGCAAGAACGACCCGAATGACGCCTACTCGGTGGCGGTCGCCGCGCTGCGGTCGAAGGCCTGGCGCCCGGTGGTCGCCGATGGTCAGACCGTGGTCCTGAAGGTGTGGGCCAAGCGGCACCGTGACCTGGCCCGCTCGCGTAACCAGGCCTGCTGCCGGCTGCACGCCGCGCTGCGGCGCTGGTCCCCGGGGGTACTCGCAGGGAGATCACCGTAGCCCGGGCCGCCAGGATCCTCGAGGGGCTCACCCCCTCGGGCCCGGCTGCGAAGGCGCGCCGCGAGCTGGCCGCCGAGTTCCTGGCCGACATCCGGCACCTGGACGCCCAGCTGCGCGAGTGCAACAAGAAGCTGGCCGCCGCGGTGAAAGCCTCGGGCACCAGCCTGACCGGCCTGTTCGGCGTCGGCCCGGTGATCGCCGGCACCGTGGTCGGCGACGTGCGCCAGGTGTTCCGGTTCCCCGGCCGGGAACACTTCGCCTCCTGGAACGGCACCGCCCCGGTCGAGGTGTCCTCCGGAGACCGGAAGAGGATCTACCGGCTGTCGCTGCGCGGCAACCGGCGGGTCAACCACGCGATCCACATGGCCGCGATCAGCCAAATCCGGTACAAGCACAGCGACGGCCGTGCCTTCTACGAGAAGAAGATCGCCGAGGGCAAGACACACAAGGAAGCGCTGCGCTCCCTCAAACGCCGGATCAGCGACGCCATCTATGCCGCGCTGGCAGCCGACGCCCGGCAGGCCACCGCTTGCCCAAAGGGCCCGGGAGGGCAACCGGGGAACCACTCTGCATCCAGGGCGGCCGGCTCACACCCCGCACGCCGGCGCTTCGGGCAAGCCACTCCCGGGCCTCGCCACCACACTACGGCCGCGGGCGGCATTCCGGGCAGGGCTGGGCCTTCCCCGGTCGCTGCAAACTTGCCGCCGGCGAAGCCGCAGGTCCAGGCGGAGCGCCCGCAGCGAAGCGAGGACGAACGACCTGGAGGTGCGACAAGACGACGGCCACACTCGGCCACGAGGAAGGCCCCGGTGGGATCCTCCAACTCGCCCCTGAAGCCCCGACTCCGGACGAACCCCACGACAACCGCTTAACAGCAACAGCAAAGAGGACTCGTTATGAGCGTTGCATCCGGTCGGCTGGCGAGGTGCTCGCTGCGCACGCGAATGGTCGTTCTGCGCACCCCC
>DASXLW010000162.1:0-4078 GCA_036496025.1 Streptosporangiaceae bacterium | reverse complement strand
CCACCGCCGGTGGTCGCCGAACAGCTCGATCATCTCGTTCTGGAACCTGACGAAGCCCGGCGTCCTGGGCCTGGTCCAGGACGCGGCCATGGTCCGTCCGGTGCCGGAGAAAAAGCCGCCGGAGGCCTCGTCGGCGGCGGGGTCCGCCCAGACGTCGTGGTGCGCGGGCTGGCCGCCGGCCGCCAGGTAGGTGGTGCGCTGCGTCGCGGAGGCCGCGACGTGCAGCGCGTAGCCGGCCGCTTCGGCCGGGTGCGGGCGGTACGCCGAGATCATCAGTCCGGCCCCGCCGAGCAGCGACCCGGCGGGTTCGGGACCGGCGCCGATCCGCGGGATGTCGCCGAACGCGAGCCGGCGGCCCGGGTGGCCTGCCCGTGAGTAGTTCAGGTAGCCGAAGGTCAGCGGGGCGTACCAGAAGTCGTCGGCGGAGGACAGCGTGTCGAGCACGTTGATCGGGTTCATGGACAGGCAGCGCGGGTCGCTGCCCCGGGCCGCCTCCCGCATCAGGCCGAGCGCCTCCAGCGCCGCCGCGCGGTCGATGGCGTGGCCGACGGCGAACGTGACCGGGTGGCCCGATCCGGCCAGCAGGGTCAGCAGGCTGGCCGCCGAATCCACGTCGCCGAGCGGCCACAGCACCCGGCCGTGCCGGCTCAGCTTCAGCACCTCGTCCCAGCGGCCCGGCGGCTCCGGGAGCAGGTCCGGGCGGCGGGCGCTGACCTGGCAGGCGGCGTCGACGGCCAGCGCCCACTGACGGCCGCCGTAGTGGTAGCTCTGGTGCGAGCGGCCGGGCGAGCCGGCCCCGAGCGCCGCCAGGTCCCCCGGGGCCGCCACGTCATCCAAGGGGACCGCGCAGCCGGTCTCCGCGATCAGCCCGATGTGCGGGTGGTCGATCACCACCAGGTCGTAGTCCCTGGCCAGGTCCTCGACCGAGGCGACGCCGAAATCCTTCAGCGACCTGGGCTCCCAGCGGATCCGGACCGCGCCGCCGGTGAGCCGCTCGTACTCGGCCGCGGTGGCCACCATGGGCGCGTGGCCCCGCTCGTGGTGCCAGGACGACCCGCGCAGCTCGATCACGTCTGGCCCGATCCCTTCAGAAGGCCGCCTGCGCGGTCAGCCCGGCGTCGGCCACCACCGCGGCCCCGGTCATCGCGCTGGAGTCGGAGCTGAGCAGGAACAGCACGACCGCGGCGATCTCCTCCGGCTCGATCACCGTCCCCCGCGGGTGGATGCGACCCCAGGCCGCGATGGTCTGCTCGGGGTCGCCTTCGGCGAGCTCGGCCGCCCGCTGCAGCATGGGGGTGCGCACCGAACCCGGCAGCACGCAGTTCACCCGGATCCGGTCAAGGGCGTGGTCCAGGGCCAGTGACTTGGTCAGCGACACCACGCCGCCCTTGGACGCCGCGTACGAGGCCACCTCACGCTGGCTGGCGATGGCCTGCACCGAGGCCAGGTTGACGATCGCGCCGCCGCCGCGCTCGCGGATCCGCGGGATGGCGTACTTCGCCATCAGGAACTGGCCCTTGAGGTTGGTGTCCACCACGGTGTCCCAGTCCTGCTCGCGGTAGCCGGGGACCTCGCCGTATATCACCACCCCGGCGTTGTTGACCAGGAGATCCAGGCCGCCGAACGACTGGGTAGCCGCCTGCACGGCCCGTTCCGCATCCCCGGCGTCGGTGACACTCCCGCTGACCGCGATGGCCCGGCCGCCCGCCGCGGTGATCTCGGCGCTCACCTTCTCGGCCGCGGCCGCGTCGCGATCGACGACCGCCACGGCGGCGCCCTCCCCGGCCAGCGCGCGCGCGACGGCGGCGCCGATACCCATGCCCGCGCCGGTGACGATGCCAGCGCTCCCAGCGAAACGCGCGTACGAGCCAGCCATGTCGTTCGGCTCCTTTCTTGTCTGTGTCATCCCTCAGGCGAGCTGGATGCGGCCGCCCTCGGTGATGTCCGCGACCGGCCCGTCCGCCTCGAACACGACCGCCTCGAGCACCACCTGCCGGGCCTGGCCGGCGGCGAACCGGACGCCCGGGCAGCCCTGGGCGCGGGCGGTGCTCATCCCGTGGCCGGGAATGGTGCTGGCCGGCTCGACCGCGACGGCGTAGGCGCGCTGGTACCATGGCCAGCCCTCGCCGGCGTGCACCTCCTGCCAGAGCCAGGCCCGCGGGAAGACCTCCAGCGGCCAGCGCAGGCCGGCGCCGAGGCGCAGCCGCGGATTGGTGATGGCGAAGTACCCGCTGGTGAAATCGCCCAGGTAGGCGAGCACCGAACGCGGCTCGTCCGGCCCGGGGATCGCCCGCAGGTCCAGCGGCCCGCCGCTGACGTCGCGGGCGTGCGGCCAGCGGTGCTCACTCGCCGGGGCCAGCAGCGTCCCGGGCGCCTCGTGGTCGGCGAGCACGGTGGCGCAGCCGGCCGACAGCAGGCAGCCGTGCTCGAGGAACGGCGCCCCGAAGGCCGGGTGATGGATCCACATCACCTCGAGCTCCTGCGGAGAGTCGTTGGTGACGGTCTCGGTCAGCCGGAGCACCGCGCCGCTGAGGGTGAACTCCCTGCGGACGTGCAGCGGCACGGTGAACAGCCGTGTTTCCAGCGTGGCGGCGGTCTCCTCCGCCTGCAGGACCTGCCAGGGCACCAGGGCCGCCTCGCCGTGATAGCCCCAGGTCACGTTCTGCTCGACGCACTCGTCGCCGCCGTTGGGCAGGAGCACCTGCCAGCCGCCCGGGTAGGCCTCGACCCACCGCTGCATGGACGAGGCGGCGCGCGGCCACGAACCGGCCGAGCGCCGCCCCCACGGCGACTTGAACAGCACGTCGACGCCGGTCCTGCGGTCGGTCAGCGAGTAGATGTCGGCGCCCTTGTCCGGCAGGATCACCGCCTCGATATCGCCGGTCCGCAGTGTCAGCACGGTCAGTTCCTCGACTCAGTTCCTCGATAGGGCCGCGCCGGTGATCCACATCACGATGTCCTGCACGTCGGTCTCGTCGCGGCGCAGGTCCGCCACCACCCGGCCGCGGAGCAGCACCACGATCCGGTCGCACAGCGCGTGCACCTGGGGCATGTTGTGGCTGACCAGGACGACGCCCACCTGGCGCTTGGCCACCTCGGCGACCAGCTGGCCGATCTTCTCCGACTCCATCACCGCCAGCGCGGCGGTGGGCTCGTCGAGCAGCAGCACGTTCGAGCCCCACAGCACGGCCCGGGCCACCGCCACCGCCTGGCGCTGGCCGCCGGACAGCAGCCCGCACCGGGCCCGCACGCTGTGGATCTCGATGGCCAGGGACTCCAGGGCGGCCTCCGCCTCCCTGGCCATCCGCGGCCGGTCCAGCAGGCGGAACGGGCCCGGGCGCTTCCGCTCCCGGCCGAGGAAGATGTTCTCGGCGATGGAGAGTTCGGTGGCCAGAGCGAGATCCTGGTAGACCACCTCGATGCCCCGCTCGCGCGAGTCCTTGGGCGAGCGGAACGTGACCGGTTCGCCGTTGACCAGCAACTGGCCCGCGCTGGGCTGGACCGCGCCGCTAAGGATCTTCAGCAAGGTGGACTTGCCCGCGCCGTTGTCGCCGACCAAGCCGACCACCTCGCCCGGGCGTACCTGCAGGTCGACGCCTGCCAGCGCGGCGACGTTGCCGTAGCTGCGGGTGACGCCGCGCGCCTCGAGCAGCGGGGTGGCGTCGGCGGCGGGCGCCGGGCTGGCCTGTGCGGGGGTGGCCTGTGCGGGGGTGGCCTGGGCCGCCTCGGGCTGCTCGTTCTGCGCCGGGTCGCTCATCGTTCTGCCCTCCGCACCAGCCGGTCCGTCAGCACCGCGATGATCAGCAGCGAGCCGAGCACGGTGTCCTCCAGGTAGGTCGAGAACTGCAGCAGCGCGAAGCCGTTCTGCAGCACGCCGAGGATCGCCACCGCGACCAGCGTGCCGAGCATGGTGCCGCGGCCGCCGCGCAGGCTGGCGCCGCCCAGGATCACCGCGGTGACCACGGACAGCAGGTAGGGGTCGCCGATCTGCGGGGCCGCGGAGCCGAGCTCGGAGGTGGTGATCACGCCGGCCAGGCCGGCGCTCAGCGCGGTCGCGATGAACAGGCCCATCCGGAGC
>DASXLW010000161.1:0-13811 GCA_036496025.1 Streptosporangiaceae bacterium | reverse complement strand
CCGGCGCAGCTTGTCGGCCCGGGCGCTGTCGATGACGAAGTGCACCGCGCGCAGGGTGGTCGGTCGCAGGCTCCGCGCGTACCGCAGCGCGGCCAGCGTGGCCAGGTCGAAGCTGTCCGCGAAGACGAGCACGGTGCGCCGCGTGTAGTGCGGTGGCGGCGTCGGCTGGCGCCCCCTGATCGTCTCGAGCACCCTGTTCTCCATCCGGTACTCGCGGTTGAGCCGGATCAGCGCGAAGACCAAGACCGGCCCGATGATCACGATCAGCCAGGCGCCCTCGGTGAACTTGGTCACCGCGAAGATCACGACGACCAGCGCGGTGAGCACGCCGGCCGAGAAGTTGATGGCGCGCCGCCGCCGCCAGCCGGGTTCCTTGTGCCTGGTGTGGTACCTGGCCATCCCGAAGCCGGCCATCGAAAACCCGGTGAACACGCCGATCGCGTAGAACGGCACCAGCTTGTTGACGTTGGCGCCGACCGCGATCATCAGGGCGAGCGCCAGCACGGTCAGCACGATGATGCCGTTGGAGTACACCAGCCGGTGACCCCTCTTGGTCAGCCATCGGGGCAGGAACGCGTCCTCAGCCACGAAGCTGGCCAGGAACGGGAAGCCGTTGAAGCTGGTATTACCGCCGGTGAACAAGATCAGCGCGGTCGCCCCCTGGAGGAAGTAGAACAGCACCCGGCCGAAGCCGCCGCCGAAGATCAGGCTCGCCTCCTGCGAGATCACGGTCGGGGTCCCGGAAGTGTACGGAGTGGCGTGGGTGATGTGCGCCAACCACGAGATCCCGCCGACCAGGAAGGCCAGGATCAGGCCCTGGATCACGAGCACCTGGCGCGCGTTGCGCCCTTCCGGCGGGCGAAAGGCGCTTACCGCGTTCGAAACGGCCTCGATGCCGGTCAGCGACGACCCGCCGTTGGCGAAGGCGCGCAGCAGCGTGAAGACCAGCGCGAAGGAGACGAGGGTAGAGGTGGTCTGGCTCGTGTAGTACGTGCCGTGCAGTGTTGCCGGGTCGATCACCGGCAGGTGGCCGAATGCCTCCCGGCCCAGCCCGATGAGGATCATCAGTATCACCGAGCCGGAGAACAGGTAGGTGGGCAGGGCGAACGCCCGCCCGGCTTCCCTGATGCCGCGGAGGTTCCCGTAGCACATGATCAGGACCGCGGCCACCGAGATGATCAGCAGCAAGGTTTTCGTCGATAGCCCCGGCACGTGGTTCAGCGCCGGGAACGCGGACACGATCGCAGCCGCGCCCGCAGCGGTCTGCACGGCCACCGTAACGGTGTAGTCGATCAGCAGGGCGACCGCGGCGATCTGGGCTACCTTCGGGCCGAAGTTCTCCCTGGCCACGACGTAGGACCCGCCGGTCTTGGTGTAGACCGTCACCACCTCGCGGTAGGACAGCACGACCAGGACCAGCACGAAAAGCACGACGCCGGTAAGCGGGAGCAGCAGGGTGAACGCCGCGATCCCGAGGCCGCCCTTCAGCAGCTCGATGAGAATTTCCTCCGAGCCGTAAGCCGACGAGGAGATGCCGTCCGGCGACAGCACACCGAGCGCCAGTGGCTTGGACAGCCGCTCCTCGCCGAGCTGCTCGTTGACCATCGGCCGGCCGAGCAGGCGGCGCTTCAGCGTGTACCCCAGGCCCTCGGGCACGGTGGTCACCCGGCTGCCGCCGAGCAGGTTCGCCGCCTTGGTTACGGCCACCGGTCCTCTGCCTCCTGCGCTGCGGGATCGCCCTCGTGCCTGCGGACCTCGCGACCTCCCCGCGGCGCGGTCCCGGCCGGGGGCGTGCCCGCGATCCACTCTTCACCTGACGCTAGGGCGGCCGGGGGCGAGCCGCTGTCAGCACCGCGTCAAGAGTCGCGACCTGGCCGTTAAGGATGTATCAAGATCGGCCGATTTTGCCCGGATCGGGGATCGACTGGCAGTGCGATGACATTCCGCCAGAACCGACGCGGGCTCGCGGCACCGTTCGCGCTGCCGCTGGGTTTCGCGCTGCTGCTCGCCCTGGGCACGGTCGCGGCCGCCCTGGGTGGCCGGCTGCCGGCCACCGGCGTGCTGATCGCCTGCGCGGGCGTGGCCGGCGCCGTGTCGTTCGTGGCCGAGCCGATCTCGGCCCTGCCGCTGGCCCTGATCGGCTGGCTCACCGCGATCGGGTTCTCCCGCCCGCCGTACGCGCAGCTACGGCCGGCCGGGCCGCTGTCCGAGCACGCCGCGATCGCGATCACCGCCAGCGCCCTGGCGGGAGCCGGCTTGGGCTGGCTGTACCGCTGGTGTGCGGGACGGTTCACACTAGTAGGTATGGGTGCCCCTAACGACGCCGGGCCGAGCGACCCGGCCAGGGCCGCAGGCCACGGCCATACGGAACGGCCGGCGGCCGGGCTGCTCGCGACGCCGCAGGTGGAGCCGGGGAAGGGCGCCAGCCTGGCCCGGGCCATCGACGCTCGCCGGCAGCTGTACGGGGCGGCGCTTGCGCTGGCCGCGCTCCCGCTGCTCACCGTGGCGCTGGTGGCGGCCAGGCCGAGCCTGGATCCGGCCGATGACCTGCTGATTTACCTGGTCGTCGTGGTGGCCACCGCGGTCGTGGGCGGATTCTGGCCGGCCGTGCTGGCCGCCGTGGCGTCCAGCCTGCTGGTGAACTGGTACTTCACCCCGCCGCTGCACAACTTCACGATCGGAGAGCCGAAGAACCTGCTGGCCCTCCTGCTGTTCGTGACCGTCGCGGTCGCGGTCAGCAGCGTCGTCCACCTGGCCGCCCGCCGGGCGCTGCAGGCGGCGCGCAGCCGGGACGAGGCCGCCTCGCTGCTCGCCCTGGCCCAGACCGTGCTGGGCGGCGCCGACACGCCGTCCGCGGTCCTCGACCACCTGACCAGCACGCTCGGCGGCCGGGCCGAGCTGCAAGAGCGGGTGGCGAACCGGTGGGTGCCGGTCGCGGTCAGCGGCATCCCCGATCCCATGGACGGCGCCACCCGGATCAACATCCGGGAGGATCTGGCCCTGCTCGTCGCGGAGCATTCCGAGACGGCCACCCCCGGGCTGCTGGTCGGGTTCGCCGCCCAGGCCGCCGCGGCGCTGGACCGGGAGCGGCTGCGCACCCAGGCCGCTCAGGCCGAGGCGCTGGCCGAGGGCAACCGGATGCGCACCGCGCTGCTGGCCGCGGTCAGCCATGACCTGCGCACCCCGCTGGCCTCGATCAAGGCCAGCGCCAGCAGCCTGCGCCAGACCGACGTGCAGTGGACCGAGGCGGATCAGGCGGCCCTGCTCGCCACCGTGGAGCACAACGCGGACCGGCTGGACGCACTCATCGGAAACCTGCTCGACATGAGCCGCCTGCATACCGGCTCGCTGGAGCCGTTCCTGCGGCCAACCGCGATCGACGAGGTGGCGCCGGTCGCGCTGCGCGGCCTGGATGCGTCGGCGCAGCTGCAGATGGCGGTGCCCGACGGTCTCGCGCTGGTGCGGGTGGACCCGGCGCTGCTCGAGCGCGTGCTGGCCAACCTGTTCTCCAACGCGCTCCGGCACTCGCCGCGGTCGCGGCCGCCGGTGCTGCGGGCCCGGCAGCTCGATGACACGGTGCTGCTCGAGGTGATCGACCACGGCCCCGGCGTCCCGGACGCGATGAAGGAACGCATCTTCGAGCCGTTCCAGCGGCTCGACGATCACCACGGCGGGGTCGGCCTGGGCCTCGCGGTGGCCAAGGGGTTCGCCGAGGGCATGGGCGGAACGATCGCCGCGGCCGACACGCCGGGCGGCGGCCTGACCATCAGGGTGACGCTTCCCGTGACGAGCAGCGGGGCCAGGACCGCCGCCGGGGCCGAGCAGTGACCCGAGTCCTCGTGGTGGATGACGAGCCATCCATCGTTCGGGCACTGCGAATTAACCTGGCCGCGCGCAAGTACGAGGTCAGCACGGCCACCGACGGCGCCTCCGGGCTGGCCGCTGTGGCCCGGGACCGCCCGGACGTGATGATCCTCGACCTCGGCCTGCCCGACATGGACGGCACCGAGGTGATCCGCGGCGTGCGCGGCTGGACCTCGACCCCGATCATCGTGCTGTCGGTCTGGGGTCAGGAGAATCAGAAGGTCGCCGCGCTGGATGCGGGCGCCGATGACTACATCACCAAGCCGTTCGGCATGGACGAGCTGCTGGCCCGGCTGCGGGCCGCGGTGCGCCGTGCCTCGCCCGCCCCGGACGAGCCGGTGGTGACCACCGAGCACTTCACCGTCGATCTCGCGGCCAAGCGGGTGACCAGGAACGGCAACGGCGACATCGGCCTTACCCCCACTGAGTGGCAGTTGCTCGAGGTGCTCGTGCGCAACCGCGGCCGGCTGGTGACCCAACGGCAGCTGCTGCAGGAAGTGTGGGGGCCGGCGTACGAGACGGAGAGCAACTACCTGCGCGTATACGTTGCCCAGCTGCGCCGCAAGCTGGAGCCCGAGCCGTCCCGGCCGCGCTATCTGCTCACCGAGCCAGGCATGGGCTACCGCTTCGACGGCTGACCGGCGGTACGGGACAAGTGCCCGGCACTAGAACGTCGTTCTACTTGCGGGTAACCTGGAAGCCGTCGCGTCCGGGGAGGTCGCCGTGAGCACATACGACTTTTACGCCAAGCCCGTTGAGCGTGGGACCTGGGACGTTCCCGCCGCCGGAGCCACCCGGTTCAACTGGGACTACGACAGCGGCCGGGGGCGCCTGCTGGATCTGTACCAGCGCGGCAAGGACAAGCAGTGGGACGCGACCAAGCGGATCGACTGGGAACTCCCGGTGAATCCCGTCAACGTGATGGAGCTGCCCGACGACTTCTGCCCGATCTACGGGTCCCGGCAGTGGGACGTGCTCTCGCAGGCCGAACGGGACGAGCTCGGCCACCACCTGAGCGCGTGGCTGTTCAGCCAGTTCCTGCACGGCGAGCAGGGAGCGCTGACGGTGGCGGCCCGGATCGTGGAGTCGGTGCCGGACATGGACTCGAAGTTCTACGCGGCCACCCAGACCATGGACGAGGCGCGGCACGTCGAGCTGTATTCGCGGTTCATGCGCGAGAAGATCGGCATGTACTACCCGATCAACGACGACCTGGCCCGGCTGCTCGCCGACGCGCTCAGCGACTCCCGCTGGGACCTGCCCTACCTCGGCATGCAGGTGCTGATCGAGGGCCTCGCCCTGGCGGCGTTCGGCGTGCACCGGGACATGGCCCAGAACGCGCTGGTCAAGCAGCTGCTGGCCTACGTCATGCAGGACGAGGCCAGGCACGTGGCGTTCGGCCGCCTCGCCCTGCGCGACTACTACGCCGGCCTCACCGAGGCCGAACGGGCCGACCGCGAGGATTTCGTGGTCGAGGGCTGCTACCTGATGCGCAACCGGTTCCGCGCCCAGGAGGTCTGGGAGCGGATGGGTTTCGACGTGGCAGAGTGCCTGGAGTTCACCGAGCACTCGCCGGTTCAGCAGGCGTTCCGCACCCTGCTGTTCAGCCGGATCGTGCCGTGTGTGAAGGACATCGGGCTCTGGGGCCCGAAGGTGCAGCGGGCCTACGTCGACCTCGGCGTCATGGACGCGGCGCAGACGGACCTGGACGCCCTGATGCGCCAGGACGAGGAGATCGCCGAGAAGGTAGACGCCGAGAAGTACGCCACCGAGCTAGCCACCCGCCAGTCCGAGGTCGCCACCGCCATCAACGCCGCCTCCCAAACCTAACCCCCGCCCTCCCTCCCCCCGCCCTCCGGATTCCATGATCGTTTCGACTTTGCACGCGTTTCGACCATGGAATCGGGACAAACCACCTCGGATTTTGGTCGCAACGTGTGCAAAGTGAAGATGATCATGGAGTCCGATGGTGGGCAGGGGTGGTTAGTAGGCGAGGACGGGTGATTGGCGGATGTAGGTGGCGGTGGTCAGCGCCGTGGCGATGAAGTGGGCCACGTCGGCACGCGCGATCTTGCCGCCGCCTCGCGGTGCGTAGTCGGCGCGCACCCGGTACTCGCCCGTCCCCGGCGCGTTCACCAGCCTGGTGGGGCGGACCAGCGTCCAGTCCAGGTTGCTGGCCCTGACCACCTGCTCCATCCGGCGCACGTCGGCGTAGGTCCGGGCGAAGATCCGCGGCAGGATCTGCTTGACAAGCCAGGACATGTCCGGGTCCTCGGTCACGAACGCCCCGGCCGCTGACACGCCGATCAGGCGGTGAGCGCCGGTCTTGTGCATCCCGTCGATGATGTTCGACGCGGCCGGGGCCAGCAGCTCGATCGCGCGGAAGCCGTCGAGCCCGCGCGGGCCCAGGGCGGACAGCACCGCGTCAGCCCCGGAGATGACCCCGGCCACGGTGGCCGGATCGAGCACATCGCCCCCGGTCACGGTCAGCCCGTCCCGCGGCCGGAGGGCCTCGGGGTGGCGGGCCAGCGCGTGCACGTCGTGACCGGCATCGATGCCCCAGTTCACCAGGTGCCCGCCGATGCGTCCGGTGGCGCCGAAGATGACCAGCTTCATGACCCTGCCCTCCCGCGGTCGGGGGCGGTGCGCCGGTGTAGCTCTCGGGCGCGCTCAGTAAGCCCGGTCAGCGTGCGGGTGGTGACCTCGATGTCCTTCGGGTCGAAGGGCTCGACCAGCCCGGCCACCAGTCCGGCCACGGATCGCCGGATTCGCGCCCGCACGCTCTCGCCCGCGGCGGTGAGGGCTATCCGCGCCTCGTCGAGGACCGGGCCACTGGTCTCGTGCATCAGGCCCGCGGCCATGATTCCGTCCAGGAGCGCCGCGGCAGCCGCGTCGTCCAGCTCCAGTTCGTTGCCGAGATCCCGGCGGAAGGCATCCGGGCTGGGCGCGGGCTGCAGCACGGAAAGCCGCTGGAAGGCGTACCAGGTCAGCTCGGGTGTGCCGGTCTTCGCCAGCACATCCAGCAGCAGCCTGGTCATGGCGCGTTCGGCCGTCCCCAGCGCCGGGGGCAGGCCGGCGGCGCCGCCGCGGGGAGCGCCCGGAGCGGGGACCGCCGCTGCGTCGTTCGTGGTGTTCGTCATCGCTTTTCATCCCTTCGCAGGCAGTGCCTGAGTGTCGTGTACGGGCTCGGTGTCGTGGACGGAACGGGCGGCGCGCCGGGGCAGCGCCAGCATGAGCAGGAAGGCGAGCAGGAACGCGCCGAGCTGGTACCAGAGGGTGCGCTGCAGCACGATGAGCGCCGCCACCGGCGCGGATCCGCTTGCTCGCGGCGGTCGGCCGAAGCTGCCAGGATCGGGGCGTCCGAAGTCATGAGATCTCCACTACCGGGGATTTCGCGTTATGCTAGAGAACCTAACATCTAGAGATCCTGATGTCTAAGTTAATTAGATAATAGGGAGACGAGCATGTCGTGGGAGACGCCGGGCCAGGGGCAGCCGGGCCGACGCGGGCTTGAGGTGGCGTTCGAGGAGTCGCTTCGCCGGACGAGCTCGTTCATGCACCTGATGAGCCAGGCGGCGGCCGAGCGCATCGGCATCAACCCCACCGACCTGAACTGCCTGAACATCCTCAGCCTGGGCGGCGAGCTCACCGCGGGCCAGCTGGCCCAGGCCACCGGGCTCACCACCGCGTCCATCACGGGGGTGGTGGACCGGCTGGAGGAGGCTGGCTACGTGCGCCGCGAGCGGGACGCCAGGGACCGCCGCCGGGTGGTCATCCACCTCATCGTGGAGCCGGTGCTGCGCGATGTCGTCACGGTCTTCGCTCCGATGATGGCGGAGTGGAAGAAGATCGCCGACGGCTACACCGACGAGGAGCTGGAGTTCATCCTCCGCTTCCAGGCCCGGACGGAGCAGGTGCTCCGGGGCACCATCACCAGGCTGCGCGGGCCGGATAGTGGCGCACCGCGCCCGGGACCGCAGCCGTCGGCCACGTGACGGGGCCCGGACCGCGCCGTCCTCGCCCGGGGCGGTCTCGCCTGCTGTCCGCAGCCCGCGACGGATCAGCGACGGCCGCGCCGCTCCAGGCGTCCGCACCGCCTGCAATCCCGCGGCAGATCACCGACGGCAGCGCCTGCAATCCCGTGGCACATCACCGACGGCAGCGGCTGCGACCCGCGACGGATCAGCGACGGCCGAGTCGCTCCAGCCGCCGGAAAGATCGGTCGGTGCTACTGCCGGCCAGCCGGCGCAGCGCCCCCGGGGCGATCCTGGACAGCGCGTAGGTGACCCGGGCCTCCGCATTGACCGGCACCACCGCCCGGTTGTCTCGCACCGCGCGCAGCACCGCGGCCGCGACCTTCTCCGGCGGGAAGCCCCGCATCTGGAACGCCCGGGCCGCACCGGCCCGGATCCTCCGCTCGGCCTCCGCGCTGGCGCCGGCGTAGTGCGCGGCCTGCCCGATGCCGGTGTTGGTGAAGCCGGGGCAGATCGCGCTCACCCCCACCCCGGACGGCGCCAGCTCGGCGCGCAGGCAGTCGCTGAGCATCCGCACGGCAGCCTTGGTCGCCGAGTAGGCGGGCAGCATGGCGGTGGGCGCGAACGCGGCCGCGGAGGCGATGTTCACCAGGTGACCGCCCTGGCCACGCTCGACCATCTGCGCGCCGAACAGCCTGCAGCCGCGCGCCACGCCCAGCAGGTTCACGTCGACGATCTGCCGCCAGTCCTCCTCGGTGTGGCTGAGGAAGGACCCGGCGATGGCGATCCCGGCGTTGTTCACCACGACGTCGGGGATCCCGAGCGCGTCGCGCACCCGCGCGGCGAACTGCTCCATCTGCTCCGGGCTGGTCACGTCCACCTGGTAAGAGTGCGCCACCCCGCCGTGACCGCGGATCAGCTCGCAGGTCCGTTCGGCGGAATCATGGCTGACGTCGGACGCCACGACCTCCGCGCCGTTGGCGGCGAAGGCCAGGCAGACCGCGCGCCCGATTCCCCGGCCTGCTCCGGTGACGACGACGAGATTTCCGCTGAACGGCCGGCGGCCGGGGCGGGCATCGGCACGGTCGAGTTCGCGGCTGGCGGGTCCCCCCTCCACGTGCGCGGTGAACTCAGCGATCCATCCGGCGAGCTGGACGGCGTGGGTCCGCTGGATCCAGTGCGGCGCGCGGGCGCGGCGCAGCCACAGCCGGGACGCGTACCCCCGGGCCGCAAGCTGGGTCTGCTCCGCGATGTACCGGTCGTCGGACGCGATGATCACCTGCACCGGGACATCCACCTTGGCCGGCTGCGGGCGGGACGTCCGGCGGAGCATGTTCGCCCGGTACAGCGACAGGCCGTTGACCCCGTCCTGGATGATCGTGTCGGCCGGGTGCCCGGGACGCGGGCTGGTCCCCTCGCCGGCGATCAGCCTGCCCCAGTGGCTGCCGAGGCCGCCCCGCCAGGCCAGCTCGGGCAGCCCGGGAAGCTGGAAGAACCCGATGTACCAGGACCGGGCGAGCTGGCGCGCGAGGTCGGCGACGCCCCGGGGGCCGCGCAGCGCGTGGCGGCGGAGCGAGGCCGCGGCCTGGTCGATCGAAGGGCCGCACATCGAGGTGAACGAAGCCACCCGGCCCGCCAGCCTGGGCGTGCTGACCGCCTCCCAGCACTGCAGCGAGCCCCAGTCGTGGCCGACCAGGTGCACCGGCCGGTCCGGGCTCACCGCCCGGATGACCGCCTCGAGATCGGCGATGAGCAGCGGGAAGGCGTAGCCCGCCGTGCTGCCCGGCGCGGTAGATGCGCCGGCGCCCCGGACGTCGTAACTGACCACGTGGAAGCGATCGGCCAGCAGCCCGGCCAGCTCCTCCCAGACCGCCTGGGTGTCGGGATAGCCGTGCACCAGGACGACGGTGGGATGGGCCGGGTCGCCGCGCTGGGTAACCGCGAGCTTCACGTCCCCGGCGTCGATCCTGCTGCGGTGCGCCGAGCTTTGTGCGGCCGGGCCGGTCGGGTCCATCGCGCCTCCTCAAGCCGGCGCGATACCGCGCTGGTCGCGCCGAGGGTCACCCTATCGGCGGGGCTCACGCCGTGTTACTCGCGGGTAGGGTTCTCAACCCCGTCAATGTGCCATAGCCCGGGTTATAACACCAGTGATCGCATAGCGATGAAGGACGAGCCCGGCCGGCAACCCGGTAACCCGGCGAGTGAACCGGGCGGGCGAGGCGACCCGGCGAGCGGGGCGAGGCGACCCGGCGAGCGGGCGAGAGAAAACCAACGAGGGGCGAGGAGAAACCGACGGAAGGGCGAGGGAGGACCGAGGGCCGCGAGAAGGATGGGGAACACGGCGGGTCCGCGGGCTCCGGGGCGATAGGGCGGGCAGGAACCGGGGTACGGACTGCTGAGTGAGCCCTTCTCGCCCCCGTCCGTTCTCCCGCGGCGCCGGTAACCCGCGCGGCACCGACGACCCCGCTGGGCAGCAGCAAGGCCTGCCCCGCCCGCGACGGTTGCGCGGCGCGCTGCCCCGCCCGGTGGCGGTGGCCGAGCGGATCGAGAATGCCAGCGTCCTCGACCGCGCCACGACCGCGCTGGCCGGGGCGGTGCGCGGGGCGCTGCACCGCCGCGGCGCGGCCGACCTGCTGCACGGGGTCCCGCTCGGCCAGCCCGCCCACCCGCCGCTGGTCCAGCTGCCCATCGGGTGCTGGGCCTCGGCGGCCCTGCTCGACTTGCTGCCCAGGACGTCACGGGCCTCGCGCGCGCTGATCGCGGCCGGGGTCGCGGGCGCGGTGCCGGCCGCCGCGGCCGGGCTGGCGGACTGGTCAGAACTGCATCGCGAGCAGCAGCGGGTGGGTCTCGTGCACGCCGCTTCCGGCGCGATGGCCACGGCGCTGCAGGCGGCGTCGCTGGCGGCCCGGGCGACGGGACGGGACCGCCGCGGCAAGCTGCTGTCGTTCGGCGGCCTGACCGCGGCCGCGGCGGGCGGCTACCTGGGCGGGCACCTGGCCTTCCGGCTGGGCGCCGGCGCCAGCCATGCCGAGCCGGTCGCCCACCTGGCCCCGCTCGGCTGGCACGACCTCTGCCGGGCCCGCGACCTGCCCGACGGCCACCCGGTACGGCTGCCGCTCGGTTACCTCAGCCTGCTCGTGCTCCGCCGCGGGACCGACGTGCACGCGCTGGCCGACCACTGCGCCCACCTCGGCGGCCCGCTGCACCAGGGACGTCTCGCGTCGTCCGGGCCCGACCTGTGCGTGGTCTGCCCCTGGCACGGCAGCACCTTCCGGATCGCCGACGGGGCGGTGGTACACGGGCCCGCGACCGCCCGCCAGCCGGTTTTCGACACCAGGATCACCGAATCCGGCCTGGTCCAGGTCAAGCCGCGGGTCTAGCTAGGGCGATGACCAGGCCGACCAGCGTGTCTGCCTGCGCTCGACGAAGAGCGGCACGCCGAAGCAGCGGGACAGGTTCCGGTCGGTGAATGCCTCGCCCAGCTCTCCGGCGGCGACCACTGCGCCGTTGCGCAGCAGGATCGCGTGCGTGAAACCGTCAGGTACTTCCTCGACGTGGTGCGTGACCAGCACCATCATCGGCGCGGCGGGATCGCGGGCCAGCGCGGACAGCCACCGCAGCAGATCTTCCCGGCCGCCCAGGTCAAGGCCGGCCGCGGGCTCATCGAGCAGCAGCAGCTCGGGGTCGGGCATCAGGGACCGGGCGATCTGCACCCGCTTGCGCTCCCCCTCGGACAGGGTCCCGAACCTGCGCCGGATCAGGTGCGCGCAGCCGAGCGCATCGAGCAGCTCGACAGCGCGGGTGACGTCGGAGGACTCATAGTCCTCCTTCCAGCGGCCGAGAACCGCGTAGGAGGCGGTGAGCACGAGGTCGATCACCTTCTCCGCGGGCGGTACGCGCTCGGCCACCGCGGCGCTGGCGAGGCCGATCCTCGAGCGCAGCTCGAACACGTCCGCCTCGCCCAGGCGTGAGCCGAGCACGTCGACCGATCCCGTGGTGGGGAACAGCTGCGCGGCCGCCACCTGCAAGAGCGTGGTCTTGCCGGCGCCGTTCGGGCCGATGACTACCCAGCGCTCGTCCTCGTGCGCCGTCCAGTCGATGTCGCGGAGCAGCATCGACCTCTCCCGCCGGACGCCAACGCCGCGCAGCCGCAGCACCTCGTCCGACATCCAGTCCCCTTCCTGTCGCGGCCACCCTCCAGACCGAACCTACCTCCCGCGACCCGCCGCTCTCAGCCAGGCGGGTACGCGCCGTCCTCCGTGTCCCAGCCGTGATCGCCCGCGTGCGCGACCGCGTAGAGCGCCGCCTGCGTGCGGTCCTGCACTCCCAGCTTGGCCAGGATGGAACTAACGTGCGTCTTCACCGTCTTCTCGGCCACGTTCAGGGCGCGCGCGATCTCCCGGTTCGATCTGCCCCTGGTGATAAGGCCGAGCACCTCGCGCTCGCGGCTGGTGAGCGCGGCCAGGCCGCCGGTCGCCCCGCGATCCGCACCGCGCCGGATGAGTGACCCGGCCGCCTCGGGCGACAGCAGGAGGTTGCCGTCGTGAACCGAACGGATGGCGCGGACCAGGGCGTCCGGGTCGACGTCCTTGTAGAGGAACCCCGCGGCGCCGGCCCGGACCGCGGCGTCGGCGGCGGCCGGGTCGGTGACGCTGGTGAGCACGAGGATTCGCACCTGGATCCGGCGGGCCGCAAGTTCCCCGATCACCTCGGGCCCCTTCATCCCTGGCATCTTGAGGTCCAGCAGCATCACGTCGGGGCGGAGCCCGGCCGCCAGCCTGGCTGCCTCCGTGCCGTCCGCCGCCTCCCCGATCACGTCGATGTCGTCCTGCACCTCCAGCAGCACCCGCAGGCCCTGCCGGACAACCGGATGATCGTCGGCGATCAGCACGCTGATCCGTGGGCTGGTGGCGGGATAGCCGCCGGCCGGATCGCCATCCCGGCCGCCGGCGTCGGCCTGACCGGCGGTCATGGCCGCCCTCCCGGCTCGACCGGGAGGGCCAGCGTGACCCTGGTCCCCGAGTCCGGAGCACTGTCGATCGTCAGGGTGGAGCCGGCCGCGGCCGCACGCTCCCGCATCGACGCCAGCCCCAGGCCGGGCGACGGCGCGTCCGGCGAAAACCCCCGGCCGTCGTCGGAGACCTCAAGGACGACCCGCCGGGCCGCTCGGTGCAGGGATATCTCTATCTGCCCGGCGCCGGAATGCCGGAGCGCGTTGTGCAAGGCCTCCTGGGCGATCCGGTACGCGGCGGCGTCCCGCGGCGGCCCCAGCGCCGGGATGTCCGACGCGCAGAACCGCACCTTGACCCCCTGCACCATGCCGGCCAGCGCGGCGTACCTGCGCAGCGACTCGGCCAGCCCGTGCTCGCCCAGTTCCGGCGGGGCCAGCCCGCTGATCACCGCGCGCAGCTCGGCGTGCGCCTCGCCGCTGAGCGCGGCGACGCTGTCCATCTCGGCCGCGGCGCGGGCCGGATCCCGGTCGGCCAGAACGGATGCGGCGCGGGCCTTGGCCCGGATGCTGAACAGCTTCTGCGACACCGCGTCGTGCAGCTCCCGGGCCAGCCTGGCCCGTTCCTCCATCACCGACAGCTCGCCAACCCGCTCGTAGAGCCGCGCGTTGATCAGCGCGATCGCCGCGTGCGCCGCGAACAGCCCGAGCAGCCGCTCGTCCCGCCCGGTGAAGCCGCCGGGGACGGTCTTGTTGGCCACGAAGATGATGCCGAGCACATCGGCGCCGTCCTTGATCGGCACGCCCAGGAAGTCGGCCAGATCGGGGTGCGCGGACGGCCACCAGCCGCCGAACCGCGGATCGGCGCGGATGTCGGCCAGCCGCTCGGGCTTGCCCTCCTTGAGCAGCACCGCGAGCATGCCGTGCTGGCGCGGCAGCGGGCCTATCGCCCTCTGCTGCCGGGCCGTGAGCCCGTCCACCACGAACTCGGCGAACGAGCCGTGCGCGTCCGGCACGCCCAGAGC
>DASXLW010000160.1:0-1965 GCA_036496025.1 Streptosporangiaceae bacterium | reverse complement strand
CCGAGCCGGAGGCATTCCTCGCACCCGTCCGGTGTCCGCGGGTACACCCGCCGGATCATGCTCAGGTGCGGGTCGGTCACTGTCGACGCCGGCGTACTCGCCGTTTCGCTTCCGCTGCGCATGTCCTCATGCTCGCCGGGGAACGCGGGCCGCACATCATCAGACCAGCTAGTTCCCGGCCAGGACGTGGCACCGGCCTAACCGGACGGGGGATGTCGGCCGGGCCGGAGTCCGGCAGGCTGGGGCATTCGCCATGCCCAGATTCACCCACCGCAAGGTCATCCCGATCGGTGCCACCGCGCGGGTGGTCGCGCAGCGCGCGCCCCAGACGCTGACCCTGGTCCGGCACCGAACCCAGTCGACCGCGGAGACCATCGCCCGGCTGTCCCTGACCGCCGTCTTCGCCTACCTGGTCGCGCTGCCGCTGCCGCTGCCCGGAGCCGCCCAGCCCATCCTGGCGCCGCTCACCGCGCTGATCGTTGTGCAGGTCAGCCTGTACCAGACGCTGCGCAGCGCGGCGCACCGGGTCGCGGCCGTGGTGACCGGGGTGCTGCTCGCCATCGCCCTGGCCGACCTGGCCGGGTTCACCTGGTGGAGCCTGGGCCTCACGATCGCGGCCGGGCTGGCCGTCGGCTACGCCCTGCACCTCGGCGACGCCGTCCTCGAGGTGCCGGTCAGCGCGATGCTTATCCTGTCCAACGCCAGCCGGGCGGCGGCCGTCGGCCGGATCGCCGAGACGGCTATCGGCACGGCCGCGGGCCTGATCGCCGGGTTCGTCTTCACCAGGCCGCGGCTGCAGCCGGCCGAGGAGGCCATCGAAGACCTGTGCCGCAAGCTGTCCGGCCTGCTGACCACGATGGCCGACGGGCTGGCCGCCGGGTCGGCCCTGGACGCGGCGGGCGGCTGGCTGGCGCGGGCCCGCTCCCTGTCCGGCGAGATCAGGCGGGTGGACGACGCGCTGCGCCAGGCGGAGGAGAGCCTGCGGCTCAACCCGCGCGGCATGCGCCTGCCGTACAGCCCGATCACGCTGCGGCAGAGCCTGGAGACGCTGGAGCACGAGGCGATCACGATCCGCGTCCTGGCCCGCTCGATGGCAGACAGCACCCGGCTGCCGCCGGAGGAGAACCCGCTGCGCGACCCGGACGTCCGCCGCGGGCTGGCCGCGGTGCTGCGCGAGCTGGCCGCCACGGTCACCACGTACGGCCGCCTGGCCACCGAGCACGACGCCGGCGCGCATGACCGGCTGGAGGCCGAGCTGGAGCGGCACCTGGCCGCGGCCCGTGACCAGCAGGACCGGCTAGGCGAGCTGATGCGGGCCGATCCCGCGGCCGGCCAGGCCACCTGGCCGCTGCGTGGCGAGCTGATCAGCCACCTCGACCGGCTCAGGTACGAGCTCGGGGAGAGCAAGCCGGAACGCACGTCCAGGCGCCGCCGCCGCTCCTGGCGGCGGCTGCGACCGGCCCGGCTCCGGCCGCCCCGGCGCCGGCTCTCGCGCTAGGACGGTCCGCTAGGGAGTGACCGCCAGGTGGCTATCCACCGCGGCGATCCCCGGGGCGGCGGCCGCGGCGGCCGCCGCAGCGCTCGCCTCCCGCATCGAGTGCACGTGCCCGTAGAGCTTGGCGGTGTGGTCGGTCACCTCGACCTTGACGTGCCGCGCGTCGACCTCGGCCTCGCGCTTGAACGCCTGCTCGATCGCCGCCTCGACGGCCTCCGGGCTGGCCGGCGGCCGGACGGTGATGAAGTTCCGCACCCCGGCCACCCCGCGGACGTGGTTGACCATCCGCTCGACCTCACGCTTCTGGTAGTCGTAGTCGACCTCGCCGTCGAGCGTGACCCAGCCGTTCTCCACCCGGGCGTGCACCTTCCCCTCCGGGATCTGCACGTTCCACTCCAGGATGTGCGCGATCGCCTTGGCGATGTCGGAGTCGTCCCGCGGCGCCCGGGAGAGCTGCACCTTCAGGTCGT
>DASXLW010000159.1:0-14858 GCA_036496025.1 Streptosporangiaceae bacterium | reverse complement strand
ACCGACACCGACGTCGCGATCGCGCTGGCGGCCAGGCTCGCGGCCCGGCGCGCCGACGTCGTGGTGGCGCCGCCGGTCGGCTACGGGTCCAGCGGCGAGCACGCCGGCTTCGCCGGGACGATCTCCATCGGCCAGCAGGCGCTGGAGCTGACCGTGCTCGAACTGGGACGCAGCGCCGCCGAGACGTTCGGGCACATCCTGTTCCTCTGCGCGCACGGCGGGAACCGCGAGCCCGTCGCCCGGGCCGTGGCCCGGCTGCGCGCCGAGTCGGTGGATGCGGTGCTTTGGATGGCTGGGGATGCGTCTCCTGGGAGCGCCGGATCAAGGCGGAGCATTAGCAGCGCTCTGGCACGTCTAATGCTTCGCCTTAACGGGCGGCGGCGGACGCCGGCCGCGGACGCGCACGCCGGGCGCACCGAAACCTCGATCCAGCTGGCGCTCGACCCCGGTCGGGTCCGGATCAGCCGCGCCGAAGCCGGCAACCAGACGCCGATCGCCGAGCTGATGCCGCTCCTGCGCACCGCCGGGGTCCGGGCGGCGAGTCACAACGGCGTGCTGGGCGACCCCTGCGGCGCCTCCGCCGCGGAGGGCGCCGCGCTGCTGGCCGCGCTGAGCGATGACCTGCTAGCGGCCGTGGCCGCCTGGCGCGGGCCGGGCCCGGGATGAGCCAGGTCGCGCTGGTCACCGGGGCAGCCCGGGGGATTGGCGCCGCTACTGTACGCGGCCTGGCCGCCGCGGGGTGGAACGTGCTCGCCGTGGACCGCTGCGCCGACGACCCCGCGCTGCCGTACTCGCTGGGCACCAGGCAAGAGCTGGACCGGGTGGCCGCCGAGGCCGCCGCAGCGGCGGCGGGCGCCCCGGGTGCGGCGATCGCACCGGGCAGCGCGGGGAGCGGGCTCGGCACGGCGGCAGGCAGGCCCGGCACGGCGGCGGGCAGGCGCGACGCGGCGGCGGGCGGGTCCGGCGCGGTGATCGCCAGGGAGGCGGACGTGCGTGACCAGGCCGCGATGACCGGCGCTGTCGACGCGGCCGAACGCCAGTGGGGGGGCCTGGACGCCGCGATCGCGGCCGCCGGGGTGATCGCCGGCGGGGTGCCGCTGTGGGAGATGCCCGAGGACCAGCAGCGCGCGGTGCTCGACACCGACCTGGGCGGCGTGCTGGCGCTGGCTCGCGCCGCCGTCCCGGCCCTGCTCCGCCGCCCGCCGCCGCGCAGCGGCCGGTTCCTCGCCGTCGCCTCGGCGGCGGCCACCCGGGGCCTGCCCATGCTGGCCGCGTACTGCGCGGCCAAGGCGGGCGTGGCCGGCCTGATCAGGGCCCTGGCCGTCGAACTTCGGGACTCCGGGGTCACCGCCAACGCGGTCAGCCCCGGCTCCACCGACACCCCGATGCTGGCCGAGAGCGCGCGGCTGTACAGCCTGCCCGGCCGCGATTCGTTCGCGAGCCAGCAGCCGCTGGGCCGGCTGGTGAGCCCCGACGAGGTGGCCGCCGCCCTGGTTTGGCTGGCCGGCCCGGGCAGCAGCGGGATGACCGGCGCGGTGGTGCCCGTCGACGGCGGCCTGGCGCTGTGAGCCACCCCGGCGACCCGGACCGGCCCCGCGGCCGGGACTGGCTCCGCGGCCAGGACTGGCCCCGCCCGCCGAGGTGGTCGATGGCCCATCACCGACCCGGCGACCCGGACCGGCTCCGCGGCCGGGACTGGCTCCGCGCGCCGAGGTGGTCGATGGCCCATCACCGACCCTCGGCGGGTCGCGATGGTACATCGACCGCCTTGCCCTGGGCCTTTCCCGAGTCCTGTCCGCTGCCGGCCGGCTTCGGCATCGCGCTCGACCAGGGCACTCGGTTCGTCGGGCCTGACGTGCTGTTCGGCGGCTCACCGCGGCGGCTGCTCCGGCTGACCGCGGCGGGAGCCCGGGCGCTGGACGAACTGCGCCGCCGCCCTGTCGGCTCACCGCAGGCGGCCCGGCTGGGGCGCCGCCTGACCGACACGGGGCTGGCCCACCCGCGGCCGCCGAGGGCACGGCAGCCCGCCGACGCCACCCTGGTGATCCCGGTCAGGGACCGGGCCGGCGGACTCGACCGGTGCCTCGCCGCGCTTGGTGACAGCTATCCGGTGATCGTGGTGGACGACGGCTCGCGCGACCCGGCCGCCGTGGCCCGGGTCTGCGCCCGCCGCGGCGCCCGGCTGCGCCGGCGCCCGTCATCCGGCGGCGCGGGGCAGGCTCGCAATGACGGGCTGGCCCTGGTGACCACGTCGCTGGTCGCATTCATCGACAGCGACTGTGCGGCCGACCCGGGATGGATCACTCAGCTCGCCGCGCACTTCACCGACCCGCTGGTGGGAGCGGTCGCGCCGCGGGTGCGACCGATGACCGGCCGGGGCGCGGTCGGCCGCTACCTGGACGCCAGGGCGCCGATCGATATGGGGCGCAGCGAAGCGCGGGTCGCGCCGCTGACCCGGCTGGCCTACGTGCCCACCGCTGCCCTGCTGGTCCGGCGGGCGGCGGCCGGCACCGGGTTCGACCCGGATCTGCGCTATGGCGAGGACGTGGACCTGATCTGGCGGATGATCGCGGCTGGCTGGCGGGTGCGGTACGACCCAGCGGCCGAGGTGCTGCACGCCGAGCCCGGCCGGTGGCGGCGGGTGCTGGCCCGCCGGTTCCGGTACGGCCGCTCGGCCGCGCCGCTGGCCCGCCGGCATCCGGGCCTGGTGCCGCCGCTGGTCCTGCAGGCCTGGCCGGCCGCCGTGGTGGCCGGGCTGCTGGCCCGGCGGCCCGTCATCGCGCTCGCCGCCTACGCCGTCGGGACCGGCCAGCTGGCCCGGCTGCTGCGCGGCTGGGGCATCCCCACCCGGGATGTGCCGGGGCCGATGGCCGCCTCTGTGCTGCATACCTGGCTCGGCGTGGGCCGGTGGAGCGCCCAGTACGCGCTCCCGGCGGTCGCTGCCGGCCTCGCCTGGCCCGGTAGGCGGCCCTCCCGCGCCCCGGGGCACGGCAGCCCGGCCGGCCGCCTCGCGGGGCGCGGCAGCCCGACCCGGAGCCTCGCGAGGCGCGGAGGCCCGGCCGGCCGCCGGCTCGCGCTGGCCGCGTTGCTGGCCGGGGCGCCGGCGGCCGCTTGGCTGCGCGGCAGGCCGCGCCTCGACCCGGTCCGGTTCACCCTCGCGTACCTGGCCGACGAGGCCGCCTACGGAGCAGGCGTCTACCGGGGCGCGCTGGCCGAGCGGCTGGCCGGCCCGCTGCTGCCCCGGCTGGCCTGGCGGCCGCATCCGCGGCATCCGGCCCGGCGCCCGCTGCCCTAGTCCCGGGGTTGTGCTAGATTCCCGCCGTGCGACGGGCCTTCTCCCAGGTGGACGTGTTCACCGAGCTGCCCTACCGGGGCAACCCAGTGGCGGTCGTGCTCGACGGGCAAGGCCTGAGCCAGGACGAGATGCAGCGGTTCGCGCGGTGGACGAACCTGTCCGAGACCACCTTCGTGCTCCCGCCCGAGGCCAGCGGCGCCGACTACCAGGTCCGCATCTTCACCCCGGACCAGGAGCTGCCGTTCGCCGGGCACCCGACGCTGGGCACGTGCCACGCCTGGCTGACGGCCGACGGGCCGCCCGGGTACCCCGACGCCATCGTCCAGGAATGCGGCGCAGGCCTGGTTACTATCCGGCGGACGGCCGACGGCCTGGCGTTCGGCGCCCCGCCGCTGATCCGGACCGGCCCGGTGGATGAGTCGCTGGTCGGGCACCTGGCCTCCGTGCTCGGGATCGGGCGATCCGACGTCATAGACGCGCAGTGGGCCGACAACGGCCCCGGCTGGGTCGCCCTGCTGCTGCCGAGCGCCGACGCGGTCCTGGCGCTTCGGCCCGGCGTCGTCGACTACGACCTGGGCGTCGTAGGTCCGTACCCGCCCGGGTCGGAGCAGGCGTTCGAAGTGCGCGCGTTCTTCCCGCTGGACGGGGCGACCGTCGAGGATCCGGCGACCGGCAGCCTGAACGCCTCGCTCGCGGAGTGGCTGCTGCGCACCGGGCGGGCCAGCGCCCCGTACACAGCGAGCCAGGGAACTGCGCTAGGACGCCTCGGCCGGGTGCACGTCAGCACCGACGCTGGCGGCGGTATCTGGGTCGGCGGCGGGACGATCACCTGCGTGTCCGGCCACGTCGAGCTGTAACTGCCTACCGGGATACGGCGCCGAACGGTCAGCTGTGGCGCAGGTGCGGGCGCAGACCGCCGGCGCCCCGCAGGGCCACGGCGAGCGCCAGCGCCGCGGCCACGGCGCCCGCGAGCATGGCCGCCCGGTCACCGCCGGTGCCCGCGGCCCGGCCGCCGTGGTTGACCGCCTCGGCCACGGCCGGCAGCAGGGCCGCGCCGATGGCCGCGCCGACCTGGCGGCTCGTGTTGATCACCCCGCCGATCAGGCCCTGGTCCTGGTCGGCCACGCCGTGGCTGGCGGTCACCATGGTCCCGAACGCGGTGCCCGCGGTGCCGAAACCGACGAGCATCACCGCGGCCAGCAGCGGGCTGTACCCGCCGCTGGCGGGCAGCCTGGTCAGCACGAGGAAGCCGACCGTGGCGACGGCACTGGTCAGCACCAGCACCCGCCGGATGCCGACCCGGCTGGCGAGCCGGGCGCCGAACGCCCCGGCGGCAAAGCCGACGACGCCCTGCGGCGCGATAGCCAGCCCGGTGACCAGCGCCGAATCGTGCAGCACCTGCTGGAAGTACAGCGACAAGACGATCATCTCGCCGGCGTTCCATATGCCGAGCAGCGCGTTCATCGTGCTGGCCGTGCGCAGGCCGGGCCTGCGCAGCAGCCCGGGGCGCACCAGCGGATCCGGGTGGTGCCGCTCAGCGGCCACGAACGCGGCGATCGAGGACGCGGCGAGCGCGAGCGCCGCCAGTACGGCCGGGGATGCCCAGCCGAGCGTACCGGCCTGCGACACGGCGAAAACCAGCGCGGCCACCGCGGTCGTGACCAGCAGCGCCCCGGCGACATCGAGCCGGCGCCGGTCGCGGCCGGCGCGGGACTCGGCCAGGAGCCGGGGCGCCAGCGCCACCGCCAGCAGCCCGACCGGCACGTTCACCAGGAACACCGCTCGCCAGCTGGTGAATTGCACCAGCACTCCGCCAAGCACCTGCCCGGCCACGAAGCCGAGCGACGCCGTGGCGCCGTACATCCCCAGCGCGCGGGTGCGCCGCGGCCCTTCGGGGAAGCCGGTCGTGATCAGGGATAGCGCGGCGGGGGCGACGAGCGCGGCCCCGGCGCCCTGCACGAAGCGCGAGGCGACCAGCAGCACCGGGTCATGGGCCAGGCCGCCGGCCAGGGATGCGGCCGAGAAGGCCACCAGCCCGGCCATGAACATGCGGCGCCGGCCGAACAGGTCCGCGGTGCGCCCGCCGAGGATCAGCAGGCCGCCGAACGCGATCGCGTACCCGGTCACGATCCACTGCACCGACGAGCCCGCGAAGCCAAGCTCCCGCTGGATCGACGGCAGCGCCACGTTCACGATGCTGAAATCGAGCACGACCATGAACGCCGCGGTCAGGATCAGGGCCAGCGCGGGGCCGCGGTGACCAGCCGGCGGCGCCTGCGGGCTAGCGGCTGGGGGCTGCGGGTCGATGCGCGGGGCCTGTGAATCGGCGGGCCGGACTTGCTGGTCAGCGAGCGAGGCCTGCGGATCGGCGGACCGGGACTGGGGATCGGCAGGCTGGACTTGCTGGTCAGTGAGCTGGGCTTGCGGATCGGCGGGCCGGGGTTGCAGGTCGGCGGGCCGGGACCGCAGGTCGGCGGGCCGAGACCGGGAACCGGTGGGCCGGGACTGCGAACAGGCCGCCGACGTGGCCTGCCTGCGCGATGCAGTGGTGCTGCGCACTCATCCACCTATTTCGATACGGTACGTCTCGTTTCTCTGTTGTAGGCTGTAACTCGATGGACGAGGCACGTATTCCGCGGCCGGGGGAGGAATCCCCGCGCGCCGTGGCGGAGGCGGGCGGGCGCGGCCGGCCGCGCAGCGAGCAGGCGGACCGCGCCATCCTGGCCGCGGCGACCGAGCTGCTGGCCGAGCGCGGACTCGGCGGGATGTCGATGGAGGAGGTCGCGGCGCGGGCCGGGGTGGGCAAGGCCACGGTCTACCGGCGCTGGCCGTCGCGGGGGGCACTGGCGCTCGACGCGTTCCTCACCGAGTTCCAGGAGCAGCAGCCGGTGCCGGACACCGGCTCGTTCCGCGGCGACCTGCTCGGCGCGCTCCGCGGCTGGATGCGCTCGGTGACCCGCACCCCGGCCGGGCGCATGCTGGCCGGCTTGATCGCAGAGGCTCAGCGCGACCCTGCGCTGGCCGCGGCCTGGCGCGACCGGGTGATCGAGCCACTGCGGGCACGGAACACGATCCTGCTGGACCGGGCAATCAGCCGCGGTGAGATCCCGGCCGACGTCGACAAGGACGTCGTGCTCGACCTGCTGTTCGGCTCGGCCTACCACCGGCTGCTCAACGGGCACCGGCCGCTGACCGACCGGTTCGCGCGGCAGGTCGTGGACCTCATCGTGGCCGGCGTGCCGGCGCCGTCACCGCCGGGCCGGATACCCTCCGGTCCATCAGCGCAGTAAAGGAGCGGACCATGGCCGACGACCGCATCGATCCCGCGGTGCGGGCGCTCATCGCCGCTATCAACGACGGCGACCGGGCGGCTTTCTTCGCCGCGCTGACCCCCGGCGCGACGATGTCGGATGACGGTACGGACCGCGACCTGGCCGAGTGGGCGGACCGGGAGATCTTCTCCTCGCACGGCCATCTCGAGGTCGTGTCCGCGGGTGAGGACGGGCGGTCCCTGGTGGCCGCCTACCGCAACGACACCTGGGGTCAGATGCGGACCCGCTGGGCCTTCACCGTCACCGATGGCAAGGTCAGTCGCTTCGAGACCGGGCAGGCGTAGGCCGCCGGGCGGCACCGAGTTGGCTTCGACACCCCGCGCAGGCGCTTAGATCGGGTCGTACGGGGCGGCGGCCAGCAGGCGCTCGGCGGTGCGCATCAGCGCGGCGTCCGTCGGCAGGCTCAGGGCGTCGATGCGCGCCACCGTGGCCATCCCGTGCGAGTTGGTCACGAACGCCCCGGCGAAGGACGGCAGGTCGGGCAGGCGCACCGGCCCGCGCCGCCAGGGCACCCGGGCGCGGTCCAGTTCCCGCTGCAGCACCTGCATCATGATGCCGTTCAGGGCCGGACCGTCGGGCCAGACGATCGTCTCGCCGTCGATGAAGCCGATGTTGGTGATGGAACCCTCGTAGATGGCCCCGTCCGGCCCGGTGAACAGCGCCTCATCAAACCCGTTCTCGTGCGCCAGGCTCCCGTAATAGGCCTGGCCGAAGCCGCCGTACCGCTTAATGTGGGCGTCGGGTCGCTGGTACCTGACCGTCTGCAGGCACTGCTCCGCGGTTGGCGGCGCGGCCGGCGGCCGCACGGCGACCGCGACGGAAACGTCGCCCCCGCCGACCGGACGGAACACGTTGACCCGGACGGTCGCGTCCGCGCCCTCGGGCCCGAGCGCGTGCCGGATGCCGTCTCGGACGCGGTCGCCGTCGAGGCCATCGCCGAACAGCTCGCGGGTGGCGGCGTCCAGGCGGGCCAGGTGGAAGTCCAGGCCGAGCGTCCTGCGGTCCCGGACCTGCATGGCGGTGAAATGGCCGCCGCAGCTGCGGTCCAGTTCCCATATCTGCTCGAGGCCGGCAGGCCGTCCGTTGATCTCGACCCGGGGGGCGCGGATGTCACTCACGCTGACGAGCCTAGCCGCGGCCGCCGATCAGGCTCGCGGGAGAGCCTCGCGGCTGCGCCGCAGGAAGTCGCGCTCGGCGGCGTTCTGGGTGCCGTCCATGGCCGTCTCGTACTCCGCCGCGGCCTCGGCGGTGCGGCCCAGCCGGCGGAGCAGGTCGGCGCGGACGGCATGGAGCAGGTAGTAGTCGGCGAGGTCAAGGCCGTCTACGAGCGTGAGCGCCGGGTCCGGGCCCTGGATTTCGGCGACCACGATCGCGCGGTTGAGGGCCACGACCGGGCCCGGGGCCAGCGCGAGCAGCTGGTCGTACAGCTGGAGGATCTGCTGCCAGTCGGTGCCGCCGGCGGTCGCCGCGTCGCTGTGCACGGCGTTGATGGCGGCCTGGATCTGGTACGGGCCGGGCTGGTTGCGCCGCAGGCACTGCCGGACGATGGACTGGCCCTCGGTGATGAGCCCGCGATCCCACTGGCGGCGGTCCTGGTCGGCCAGCAGGACCAGGCCGCCGTCCGGGGTGGTGCGGGCCTCGCGACGTGCTTCCAGCAGCAGCATCAGCGCGAGCAGCCCCATGACCTCCGGCTCATCGGGCATCAGCTGGGCCAGTAGCCTCCCCAGCCGGATCGCCTCGGCGCACAGGTCGGCGCGGACCAGCAACTCGCCGGAGCTGGCGGTGTAGCCCTCGTTGAAGACGAGGTAGACGACGGCCAGCACGGCGCGCAGCCGGGCCGGCAACTCGGCCTCGCGCGGCACCTGGTACGGGATCCCCGCATCGCGGATCTTGCCCTTGGCCCGGACCAGCCGCTGCGCCATGGCCGGCTCGGACACCAGGAAGGCCCGGGCGATCTCCGGAGTGGAAAGCCCGCCCAGCAGCCGGAGTGTCAGCGCGACCTGCGCGGGAGGCGCCAGCGCCGGGTGGCAGCAGGTGAAGATCAGGCGCAGCCTTTCGTCACGCACGGCTTCCTCCTCGACCGGCTCCTCACGCGCGTGCAGCAGCGCGGCCTGGGCGTGCCGGTCCTGGCGGGACGCCTCCCGGCGCAACCGGTCGATCGCCCGGCGCCGGGCCGTGGTGATGATCCATCCCGCCGGGCTGGGCGGCAGCCCCGTCTCCGGCCACCGACGCACCGCGACCGCGAACGCGTCCTGGACCGCTTCTTCGGCGACGTCGATGTCCCCGAAGTAGCGGACAAGGACCGCCACGGCGCGCCCGTATTCCTCGCGGAACACCCGGCCGATCTCGGCGGCAGCGACGGCCGGCACGGCCGGTGTCAGCCCCGACTCGGGTCCCGGAACGGCCGGACCTCGATCGGGAGCCCGGTCACCCTGGTGATCCGGCGCCCCCAGCCGAGCGCGACGTCGAGATCCTCGGCGTTGACGATCCAGAAGCCGCCGAGGTACTCCTTCGCCTCGGCGAACGGCCCGTCGGTGGTGACCACCTCACCGTTGTCGAGCTTCAGCACGGTGGCTGCGCTGGGGGGATGCAGCCCGCCGCTGAACACCCACCCGCCGGCGTCCTTGATGTCCTGGCCGATGACGCCGAGATCACGCATCACCCTGTCCAGCACCTCGGGCGGGGGAGTGCGCCCCTCGGGCTGGTACATGCCGAGCAGATACTGCTTCATCTGTGCCTCTCCTTGCTGGTATCGCCGGCGTCCGGCCGGCTCTCATCCCCTACACGAACGGCCCGCCGCCGGATCGACAGGGGACGGTCAGCGGCGGGGAGAAGCTTTCGGCGGGGGAGGCCCGGCGCCTGGCTCAATCGTCCTCGCGGAGCCATTCGCGCAGCCGCTTGCGGTCAAGCTTGCCGACGCTGGTCAGCGGGAGAGCGGGCACGATCCTGATCTCGCGCGGGTACTTGGTCGCCGCGAGCTGTTCCTTGCCGTGCTGGATGAGTTCATCGACGGTGGCGCTCGTGCCGGGCCGCAACGCGGCGAAGGCGACCACTTCCTCGCCGAGCCGCGCGTCAGGGCGGCCCACCACTCCTGCCTGGGCCACGGCCGGGTGCGCCAGCAGGACGTCTTCGACATCGCGCGGGTAGACGTTGAAGCCGCCCCGGATGATCAGGTCCTTCTTCCTGTCCACCACGTACAGGTAGCCGTCGGCGTCCAGGTGGCCGATGTCGCCGGTAAGCAGCCACCCGTCCGACAGCGCCACCGCGGTGGCGTCCGGCGCGTGCCAGTAACCGGACAGCACTCCCGGCGACCGGACGCAGATCTCGCCGTCCTGGCCGGTCGGCAGCACCCGGCCCGCGTCGTCCCGGATCGTCACCTCGCAGCCCGGGACGGGCAGGCCCACGCTGCCGACCCGGCGCGCGCCCAGCGGGTTGGTCGACACGATCGACGCCGACTCGGTGCACCCGTACCCCTCGTAGACCAGGGCGCCGGGGACCCGGGCCTCAAACTCCTGCCTGACCTCGTCGGCCAGCGGGGACGCCCCCGATGACACCGCGACGAGCTCGGACAGGTCGGCCTCCTCCAGCGGCTGCGCCAGCAGCATCTGGATCATCGACGGCACCAGCGTGCTGCTCTGCACCCGGTGCTGCTGCGCCAGCTCCACCCACGCGGCCGGGTCGAACCAGCGCATCAGGATCGTCCGGCCCGGCTCGGGTGCGTGCATCCCGGCGCAGGCGACCAGCAGGCCGTAGGCATGGGCGAGCGGCAGCGGCATCAGGATCGAGGTCAGGCCGGTGCGGGCGGCCGCCTCGCTGGTGGCCGAGCCGCACCAGTACAGGTTGGCGTGGGTGAGCGGGACGCCCTTGGACCGGCCCGTGGTCCCGCCGGTATACAGGAGGGCCGCCAGGTCGTCATCGGCGCGGTCCACAATGGCTCCTGGCTCGGCCGCCTCCACCTCGGCGAAGCTGAACACCGGCACCGTCTCACCGGCGTCGGCCGCGTCCTCGCCGGCCACCACGACGAACTTGACACCGTCCATTCCCTTGAGCGCGGCGCGGACCTTGGGCAGGAATTCGGCGGTGGTCACCACGCCGACCGCTCCGGAGTCGGCCAGGCCGTGCCGCAGTTCTTCTTCGCTGACCAGGAAGATCAGCGGGGTCACCACCGCGCCGGCGCGCCAGGCCGCCGTGTACGTGATGAGCACCTCGGGGCAGTTGGCCATCAGCACCACCAGCCGGTCGCCCGGGCGGACGCCCAGCCGGGCCAGCCCGGCGGCGAACCGCGACGCCCGGTCGGCCAGGGCGGCGCGGGAGAACCACCGGCCCTCGAAGAACAGCGACTCGCCGTCGCCGTGCTGCTCCAGGTGACGTTCTGCCTGCCTGGCCAGATTCTGCGCACCCATGTCCCGTCCTTGTCCGCCGTTGCCGAACCCGCTAGCGATCCTAGGCCGCCGGACGGTATCGCAGCAGCCGCCGGCGGGAACGGGCGGCAGGGGGCCGCCTCGCGGCCGGGCCGGGCTCCCGCCCGGGGTCGGCGCGGTCAATGCTGGTCCCGGCCAAGGACGGCATCGAGCGTGCGCCGGGCCGTATCGGCCATGACCGGGTTGGTGTCGACGTAGTACGGCAGGGCCACGATCGCCTGGACGATGGCCCATCCGCGCCCGCGCTCCCACGTCGCGTCGCTGACTCCGAGGGCGCGCCGGTAGACCTGGCGCGGGCCTGGCGCCATCAGGTTCCAGGCGGGCATGAGGTCGACCGCCGGGTCGCCGACGCACACGTCTTCGACATCGATGACCCCGGCCAGCCGCCCGTCGCGCACGAGCAGGTTGCCGGGCATGAGGTCGGCGTGGATCCACACGTCGGCCGCGTCGTGCGGCGCCTCCAGGCATCGCGCCCAGATCCCGGCCAGCCGGACGGTGTCGGTGAGGGTGACGCTTTCGGCCAGCGCACGGCGGACCGACTCGTCCCTCAGCCGCAGCGGGCCGCCCCGGCCGCGCCCGGTCCAGGTGCGGCCGCCGGTGTCCATGCCGTGCAGGGCGCTGACGAACCCGGCGAGGTCGCGGGCGAACGCGCCGGGATCGCCGACGTTCTCGCTGCTGGCCGTCTCGCCGGGTATCCAGCTGTACGCCGTCCACGGGCCCGGGTATCCCTCGCCCGGCTCTCCGAACCCGACGGGCTCGGGCACCGGGACCGGGACGTGCGGGGCGACGCGGCGCGCGGTGTCCTGCTCGGCGCGGAGTTCCTCCCGCAGCCCGGCGTCCGGGCTGGGCCGCAGTGGAAAGCGCAGCACGACCTCGTCGCCCAGCCGGAACAGCGCGTTGACCGTCCCGTGCGAGGTGACCGCCCGCACCGGGAGATCCCGCCACTGCGGGAACTGGCGGGCCACCAGGCGGGCGACGGCGACGGGCGTGATGTCGACCTGGTCGTCGTGCATTCTCATACGCGGTCCGGTTCGGAGGGCACCCGGGGCTTGCCACGGTAGATGATGTCCCGGGCGAGCGCACGCCGAGCTGGCTCATCGTCTGCGTGCGACACTGATCACTGGCCGTTCGGCAGAAGAAAGGGGGGTGCCGATATTGCCCGCGAAGAGCTTCGATGACGGCCGCACCGATGTTCCGCCGGGGGTGGCGGGACCGGTCGGGCGCGTCGTGGTGGTCGGCGCCGGGATCGCGGGCCTGACGGTTGCGAACGCGCTGACGCAGGCCGGCGTCGAGTGCGTGGTGCTGGAGGCCAGGGATCGGATCGGCGGCCGGCTGCACACGACTGACCTGGCCGGCTCGCCGGTCGATCTGGGCGGGTCGTGGATTCATATGCCAGCCGGGAACCCGATGAGCGCGTTCGCGGAGCAGGCCGGCGTGCGGCGCCGCAGCGCGGATCCGGTGCCGGAGATGGCCGGGTTCGACTGCGCCGAGGGCCGGCGCCTATCGGCGGCCGAAGCCGAGGCGGTGCTCAGCCTGTACCTGGAGTCCTTCCCGGAGTCGGCGGGCCGGCTGGCGGCCGAGCTCGGGCCGGATGCATCCGCAGCTGAGGGGATCGAGGCGTTCGTGGCCGCGGCCGGCCTGGCCCCCAGCCCGGCCCGGCGGGCGCGCCAGATGCTGTACGCGGCCATCGAGGGCGAGTCTGCCTGCCGGGCCGAGCGCCAGTCGCTGCGGTGGATGTGGAACGAGCTCGAATACGGCGGGAACTTCTTCGGTGACGTGCCGGACGGGGGCTACCGGCGCCTGCTGGACGCGATGGCCGCCGGCGTCGACCTGCGCCTGGGGGTGGAGGTGGCCGAGGTCGTGACCTCGGCGGATGGGGTGCGTGTGCTGGCCGCCGGCGGTACGTCCGAGGAAGGCTCGCACGTGGTGGTGGCGGTGCCGCTGGGTGTGCTCAAACGGGGCGCACCGCGGTTCTCGCCCGCGCTGCCGCCGGACCGGCTCGCGGCCATCGGGCGGCTCGGGTTCGGCCGCCTCGAGAAGGTGGCATTGCGGTTCGACGAGCCGTTCTGGCGGGCCGCGGGCTTCCCCCACATGATGATCTTCCCTCGCGATCCGGGGGAGTGGGCGGTCTGGGCGGTCGGACAGGACGCGTTCGGGGCCGGGCCCGTAGTGGTGTTCTTCGTCTTCCACAGCGCGGCCGGCCGCTTGCTGGGCGCGGGCGCGGACGCTGCGGCCCGGTGGGCCCTCGACATGCTGGCCGAGGCGACCGGCGCCCCGTGCCCGCAGCCGGTCGCCGTGGCCGTGACCTCGTGGGCCACCGATCACTACGCCGGCGGCGCCTATACCCATATCCCTCCGGGAGCCAGCCCCGCGGACGCCGACCTGCTCGGCGAGCCGGTCGGCGGACGCGTGCTGTTCGCGGGGGAGCACACCCAGAGCGCGCGGCTGGCCTACGCGGACGGCGCGCTGACCAGCGGCATCCGCGAGGCCAAACGACTGCTCGGCCAGCCCGGTGTTCGCCTCGGCCCGACCGCTGCCATCCGGTAAGGGAGACGCTCAGCCCTCCGGCTTCGGGCTGAACAGGGCGAACATGCTGCCGTTCGGGTCGGCGAGGTAAGCGATGGCCATGCCGTCGTCCAGTGTGTTGGGCGCGACGACGACCTTGCCGCCGAGCTCTTCGGCCTGGGCGGCGGTCGCGGCGACGTCGGCCACCTGGACGACGAAGACGGCATAGGGCGGGGCGCCGCCGCCGGTGCCGAAGATGCCGCCAGACGGGCCGGCGGCACCGGGAGCGGTGATGAGCGTGTACGCGCCGTCGGGGGCGAATGACCAGCCGAACAGCGGGCCGTAGAAGGCCTTGGCGGCCTCGACGTCCGGGGCGCCGATCTCGAACCAGGCGACGGCGTTGGTGCCGGGAGCAGACATAGGGGTTCCTCCATGGGTGGGCCATCTGTCGTGACAGAAGCCTGCCGCGGGCCCGCGACAGCCCTGTGTCGGTATTTACCGCGCGAAATCAGCCCGCGAGATCGAGCCGGCGGACGAGGGCGTTCGGGATATCGGTGTCCAGGTCACCGTAGGAGCGACGAGGCGCGGGCTCGCCGGTGTCCACCACGGCGTCGATCCGGTCCATGCGGAAGGCCCGGGCGCCGTCTCGCAGGCGGCACCAGGCGACCAGGTACCAGTGGGTCCGGGTACCGGCGAATGCCACCGGTTCGACCTCGCGGGAGGTCATGACGTCGTGCCGGTCCCGATAGCTGAGCCGCAGCACGCGCCGCGCGGTGATCGCCTCCTGGATCGCCAGCGGGACCGCCGGGCCCGCCCCGCCGCTCCCGGCCGCTCCGCTCCCGCCCGGGCGGCTGGACTCGATCAGCCGGACCGCTTCGGCCAGCTGCCCCGCCTCCGCCGTCTGCGCGGCCGAGGCGACAGCGAGCACCTTGCGCAGCGCGCTGCGCATCGCGGCGGCGAACGGCGTCGACTCCGCCCTGGCCAGGGACACGGCTATCGCCACCATCTCGGCCGCGGTGAAATTCAGCGGCGGAAGCGTGACCGCCTTGTCGATCACATATCCGCCGCAACGCCCGGCCACCGCGTAGATCGGAACGCCGGACTCCTGCAGCGCGAGCACGTCCCGCTCGATCGTCCGCGTGCTGACCTCATACCGCCCCGCCAGCTGGCGCGCCGACCGCGGTCGCGGCGCCACCGCCCGTAGCTCCTCAACCAGGGCGTAGAGGCGGTCGGTCCGGTTCACGGTTGTGCACGCTACCCCCGGCCACCGACAGTTCAGGCCGTCTGCGGCCCGACCTCTCGGGG
>DASXLW010000158.1:0-2122 GCA_036496025.1 Streptosporangiaceae bacterium | reverse complement strand
CGCCAGCGCTCCGCGATCAAGCGCGGGCGCCGCGTCGACCGCAGGGATCCCGAGTGACAACTACAGCGACGGTACGTTGACCACGATCGCTTCCTGCGTCGACCTGGCGATCACCACGACGGCTTCGGTGTCGGGGGAGGGATTCTCCTCCCGGTGCGGCACGTGCGGGGGTACCCACACGTAGTCGCCCGGCGCCGCCTCCAGCCGGACCAGCGATCCGCTGTCCGGGTCGCGGAAGACGAACACCGGGTGGCCCGATACCACGTAGATGCCCGTTTCCGAGTCGCCGTGATGATGGTCGCCAGACGAGGTACCCGGCAGCACGACGGTCCGGCCCATCCATAGCGCCGAGGCGCCGGTCCGGTCGCCGGAAATAGCGGCCGAGCGGATCATCCCGCCGGTCTGCGCGGTGGCGGCGGACAGGGAATCCCCCCGGATCAGGCGCAGGCTCATGGGCGCAGCGTACCGCCGGGAGCCCGCGAGCATAAAGAATCGGAATTGTCGCTACCCGGTGCGATACTCATGCAATGGTGCTACGCGTGTCAGCGGGCCGCATCGTCGGGCGGGACGACGAACTCGGCCGCCTGCTCAGGCTGCTCGATGACGCCGAGGCGGGCCGCTCCGTCGTCGCACTGGTCAGCGGCGACGCGGGCGTAGGCAAGTCCCGGCTGGTCGCGGAGGCCACACGGCTGGCCGCGGGCCGCGGGTTCACCGTGCTCTCCGGCCAGTGCGCGGAGCTCGGCGACAGCGTGCCCTACCTGCCGCTCGCGGACGCGCTGCGAAGCGCCGCCCAGGCCGGGGCGGTCCGTGACGCGCTGAGCTCGCGTCCGGCCCTGAGCATGCTGCTGCCCGAGGGCGGCGGAGGCCTCGCCATCGACTCGGACCGTTCCGGCCTGGCCCGGCAGCAGATGTTCGGCGGCGTGCTCGGCCTGCTCACCGAGCTCGCGGCCGCGGGTCCCGTGCTGCTGGTGCTCGAGGATCTGCACTGGGCCGACACCTCGACCCGGGATCTGGTCACGTTCCTGTCCCGCATGCTGCACCGCGAACGGGTCGCGATGATCGGCACCTACCGGACCGACGACCTGCACCGGCGGCACCCGCTCCGGCCCGTGGTGGCCGAGCTGCTCCGGTTGCCCGGCGTCATCGCGGTCGACCTTGCCCCGCTGGATCCCTCGGCCCTGGCCGAGCACCTGACGGCGGCCGCGCAAGGCCGGATCGGCGCCACCGAGCTGAACGGCATCGTGGCCAGGGCCGAGGGCAACGCTTACTACGCCGAGGAACTGCTCGCCGCCTCGCTCAGCGGGGACCGCCAGGAGCAGAGCCTGCCCGCCGGGCTGGCGGCGCTGCTGCTTAGCCGGGTGGAGCAGCTCTCCGACGCCGCCCAGCAGGTGCTCCGCGCGGCGGCGGTGGCCGGCCGGAAGGCCGACGACGAGCTGGTCCAGGCCGCGTCGGGCCTGGTATCGACCGAGTACGAGGCCGCCGTGCGGGAGGCGGTCACCCATCAGCTGCTCGTGCCCGACGGCACCGAGGGCTACGTGTTCCGGCATGCCCTCCTGCGCGAGGCGGTCTACGGTGACCTGCTGCCGGGAGAGCGGACCAGGCTGCACGCCACGATGAGCGCGCTGCTGTCCGATGAGCACCGGCTGGCCATGCCGGGAACCGCGGCCGAGCTGGCCCAGCACTGCCTGGCCAGCCACGACATCCCCGGCGCGTTCGCCGCGTCCATCAGGGCCGGCGAGGAGGCGGAGCGGCTCGGCGCGCCGGCCGAGGCGCACCGTCACTACGACCAGGCGCTCGCCCTGTGGGAGCGGGTGGCCGAGCCGGAGAAGACGGCCGGCATGCACCGCGGCAAGCTCGGCCTGCTGTCCGCGACCAACGCGGCGGATAGCGGCGACGTCGACCGGGCCGTGCACCTGCTCCGGCGGCTGCGGCACGTGCTCGCCACCCAGGCCGACCAGGGAGAGGCCACCGCGCCCGTCAGCCTGGCCAGCAGGATCGGCGAGCGCCTGGCCTTCTACCTGTGGACGATCGACGACGTCAAGGCCATGGCCGAGGCCGTCGATATCGCCCGGGCCACGGTGGACGAGACGCCCGCGCAGCCGCCGACCTGGCAGTACGCCCG
>DASXLW010000157.1:0-2458 GCA_036496025.1 Streptosporangiaceae bacterium | reverse complement strand
CGGTTCATCTCGTACGCCAGGCGCAGCTGGACCCGGATATAGGCCAGCCACGCCCGCTGCTGGTCCCCCTCGAGCCATCCGCCGGTCGGCGCCGGGTCGGCCTCGCTGTTACGTGACATATCACCTGAGCGTACTGCTCGCTGCGGACCCGGCGCCGCGCCGCCGCCATCTTCTATCCGGGCGGATCCGGCAGCGCCTCACTCGTGCCACCCGGACCCTGGGAGCCGGCCGGGTACTCCAGCATCGGGACGAGATCCTTCGACCAGGCTGACAGCACCGGAGCGACGACCCGCCAGGCCTGTTCGGCTTCGTCGCCGCGGATCGACAAGGCGGCATTGCCGTTCAGCACGTCCAGCAGGAGCCGGCCGTAGGCAGGCAGCTCGGGCGGATCGATCCGGGCGGTCAGCTCCAGCGGGACGAGGGTGTGCGCGCGGGCCCCGATGCCGGTCAGGTCCAGGGTGAGGCTTTCCGGGTCGAGCCCGAACCTCAGCACGTTAGGCAGTGCTTCCCCGCCGTGGCCGAACGGAAGGTGCGGTACGGACCGGAAATGCACGGCCACCTCTTTGCGGTCCCGCCCGAGCGCCTTCCCGGTCCGGAGCCGGAAAACAGTTCCCGGCCAGCGCCAGTTGTCCAGTTCGAGCTCTATTTCGGCGAAGGTCTCGGTGCCGCGCTGGGGGCTGACGCCTTCCTCGTCCACGTAGGCGGGGACCTGCTGGTCACCGATCCGGCCGGCCAGATAGCGGGCACGGCGGGTGCGCCGCACGACGTCGGAATCGGTCAGGGGCCGCACCGACCGCAGGACATCCAGCTTGCGGTCGCGCAGGTCGCGCTCGCCGAGGCTGATCGGCGGCTCCATCGCGACCAGGCAGAGCAACTGCAGCAGGTGGTTCTGCAGCATGTCCTTGAGCGCGCCGACGCCGTCGTAATAGCCGGCCCGGCCCTCCAGGGCGAGCGATTCGTCCCAGACGATGTCCACCTCGGCGATATGCGTACTGTTCCAGATGGGTTCGAGCATGCGGTTGGCCAGCCGCGTACCGAGTATGTTCTGCACCGTCGTCATGGCCAGGAAGTGGTCGACCCGGAATACCGCCGGCTCGGGCACGAGCTCGGCGAGCAGCCGGTTCAGCTCTACGGCGCTGTCCAGGTCCTCGCCGAACGGCTTCTCCAGGACGATCCTGCTGCCCGGCGGCAGGCCCGCATCGTGCAGAGTGGAGACCGCGACGGGGAAAACCGCCGGCGGGAGGGCGAGGTAGGCGGCGACCGGTCCGTCACCGGCGATGACCTCTGCGACGCTGGGTATGTCGGCGACATCTGCCTGGTGGTAGCTCGACGCCGACACGACCGCCTGCCTGGCGGCGGCGGGAAACCGGCCGCCGTGACGATCGAGCTGGGCGGCCGCCCAGTGCCGGAAGTCCCCGGTATCCCATTTCTCCCGGCCGACGCCGGTCAGCTGGAACCGGTCGCCGAGCTGGCCGGCGGCCTGCAGCGCGGCTAGGCCGGGCAGCAGGTAGCGCGCGGTCAGGTCACCTGTCGCCCCGAAGATGGCCAGGCGCTCGATCATGGCGGTGCTCCTGCCGCCCTCGTGTGGCTGCCTGTGGCGGCATGCGCCCGGGCCAGAGTCACGCCGCTGGCGATGACGCCGATGTGGCTGAACGCCTGCGGGAAGTTGCCGATGAACTCGCCCGTCGACGGGTCGATCTGCTCCGGCAGCAGGCCGAGCGGGCTCGCTCTGGCGCACAGTGAGGCATAAAGTTGCCCGGCCTCGTCGAGCCGGCCCTGCAGGGCCAGGTTCTCGACCAGCCAGAAGCTGCACAACAGGAAGGCGCCCTCATCACCGGTGATGCCGTCGGGCGAATCGTGGTGCAAGTATCGGTACAGCAGCCCGTCTCCGGCCGACAAGCGTTCGGCCACGGCGGCGGTGGTGGCCACCATGCGCGGGTGATCGGCCGGGAGGACCTGCCGTAGCGGAAGGGCGAGCAGGCTGGCGTCCAGGCTGCCGCCGCCGTCAAGATGCTCGCTCAGCGTCCGGGCATCCTCATCCCAGGACTGGTCCATGATCGTCTGCCGCAGCTTGGCGGCGGCGGCCCGCCAGGCCGGAACCGGTCCGGGCAGGCCGAGCCGCTCGGCGATGGCCGCGGCCCGGTCCAGGGCCACCTGGCACATCGCCGCGGAATAGGTGAAGACCCGGCCCTCGCTGCGTACCTCCCAGATGCCCTGGTCTGGCTGCCGCCAGGCATCCCCGGCCATGTCGGCCAACTGGGCCAGCGCCGCCCACAGCGGCGGCTCGAGCCGCCCGCCGCCACGGGCCCACTGGTCGGCGCAGTCGAGTATCTCGCCGTAGACATCGTGCTGGCGCTGGTCGGCCGCGCCGTTGCCCCATCGCACCGGGGCGGAACGCCGGTAGCCTTCGAGCTCGGGATCCTCCCGCTCGTCGGGCACCGGGCCGCCGTCGAGGTCG